>NZ_LZKU01000016.1 GCF_001672975.1 Mycobacterium sp. 1465703.0 | reverse complement strand
GGTGTCGTCGGTGGATGTGCTCGATGAGTGTGAGCACGCGCGTTTGGATGAGATGGGTAATCGGGCGGTGTTGAGCGGACCCGCACCGTCGGCGGTGTCGATCCCAGCGTTATTCGGCGAACATGTGGCCCGCGCTCCCGAGGCGGTGGCAATCAGCGGCGAAGACCGCGCCATGACCTACCGCGAGCTGGATGAGGCGGCGAACCGGTTGGCGCACTTGTTGGCCAGCCGGGGCGCCGGCCCGGGGCGGTGTGTGGCGCTGTTGTTGCCCCGCTCGGCGCAGGCGGTCGTGGCGGTTTTCGCAGTGCTCAAGACGGGAGCGGCGTACCTGCCGATCGACCCGGTGGTGCCGGCGGCTCGGATCGAGTTCGTGCTCGCCGATGCGGCGCCGGTCGCGGTGGTCACTACCGCCGGGCTGGCCGAGCGGCTGAATGGGCATGAGCTTCTGGTCATCGATATCGACGCCCCCCCTATCGATAGCCGCCCCCGTACGGCTTTGCCGGCACCGGCCCCCGACGATATCGCCTACTTGATTTACACCTCGGGTACCACGGGGGTGCCCAAAGGGGTTGGCATCGCCCATCGCAACGTGACCCAGTTGCTGGCGGTGTTGGATGCCGGCCTGCCGCGCGCGGGGGTGTGGGCGCTCTGCCACTCGTTGGGGTTCGACGTGTCGGCGTGGGAGATCTTCGGTGCGCTGTTGCGCGGCGGTCGGGTGGTCGTGGTGCCCGAGGAGGTGGTCGGCTCACCGCCGGACTTCCACGACCTGCTGATCAATGAAGGGGTCAGTGTGCTGACGCAGACCCCGTCGGCGGTGGCTGCGCTGTCCCGGCAGGGGCTGGAGTCGGCGGCGTTGGTGGTGGTCGGGGAGGCCTGCCCGGTCGAGGTGGTGGACTGGTGGGCGCCCGGGCGGGTGATGGTCAACGCCTACGGTCCCACCGAAACGACGATGTGTGTCGCGATCAGTGCGCCACTGACCGCTGGTTCGCGGGCGGTGCCGATCGGCGCGCCGGTGCCGGGGGCGGCGTTGTTCGTGCTCGATCGGTGGTTGCGTCCGGTGCCGGCCGGTGTGGTCGGCGAGTTGTACGTGGCCGGCTCTGGGGTGGGCGTCGGATATGTCGGTCGCTCGGGCCTGACCGCGTCGCGGTTTGTGGCGTGTCCGTTCGGCGGGCGCGGGAC
>NZ_LZKU01000015.1 GCF_001672975.1 Mycobacterium sp. 1465703.0 | reverse complement strand
GGGTTGACCCCGAACCGCCCGGTCAACTCCGGTCCGGGCGCGTCCCGGACCCGACCCAAACACTGGAGGGCTCCAATCGTGGCGAAGGTGAACATCAAGCCACTCGAGGACAAGATTCTCGTGCAGGCCAACGAGGCCGAGACCACGACCGCGTCCGGTCTGGTCATTCCCGACACCGCCAAGGAGAAGCCGCAGGAAGGCACCGTCGTCGCAGTCGGCCCCGGCCGGTGGGACGAAGACGGTGAGAAGCGCATCCCGCTGGACGTCTCGGAAGGCGACACCGTCATCTACAGCAAGTACGGCGGCACCGAGATCAAGTACAACGGCGAGGAGTACCTGATCCTGTCGGCACGCGACGTGCTGGCTGTCGTCTCCAAGTAAGAACCGTGTTCCGCCCCGGCGATCCCCGCGTCCTGCGCGGGTGATTTCCGGGGCGGCATGCGTTTGGGGCTAGTGGCGATCGCAAGCGCGGCGAAGCCGGGCGAAGCGGGTCGCCACCATTCAAACAAGGAGCCTGATGAGCAAAATCATTGAGTACGACGAGACAGCGCGCCGCGCCATCGAGGCCGGCGTGAACACGCTCGCCGATGCGGTACGGGTGACCCTCGGGCCGCGCGGCCGGCACGTGGTGCTGGCCAAGGCATTCGGCGGACCGGCGGTCACCAACGACGGTGTGACCGTTGCCCGTGAGATTGACCTGGAAGACCCGTTCGAGAACCTGGGCGCCCAGCTGGTGAAGTCGGTGGCGACCAAGACCAACGACGTTGCCGGCGATGGCACCACGACGGCGACGGTGTTGGCCCAGGCACTGGTCAAGGGCGGCCTGCGACTGGTTGCGGCCGGCGCCAACCCGATTGAGCTGGGTGCGGGAATAAGCAAGGCCGCTGACACGGTGTCCGAGGCGCTGCTGGCGGCGGCCACCCCGGTCTCCGGCAAGGACGCGATCGCACAGGTGGCGACCGTGTCGTCGCGCGACCAACTGCTGGGTGAGCTGGTCGGCGAGGCGATGACCAAGGTCGGCACCGACGGCGTCGTCAGCGTCGAAGAATCCTCGACACTGAGCACCGAGCTCGAGTTCACCGAGGGCGTCGGTTTCGACAAGGGCTTCCTGTCGGCGTATTTCGTCACCGACTTCGATGCTCAGCAGGCCGTGCTGGACGAGCCGGTAATCCTGTTGCACCAGGACAAGATCAGCTCGCTGCCCGACCTGCTGCCCATGCTGGAGAAGGTCGCCGAATCGGGCAAGCCGTTGCTGATCATCGCCGAGGACATCGAGGGCGAGGCGCTTGCCACCCTGGTCGTCAACTCGATCCGCAAGACCCTCAAGGCCGTTGCGGTCAAGGCGCCGTTCTTCGGCGATCGCCGCAAGGCTTTCCTGGAGGATCTGGCGGTGGTGACCGGCGGCCAGGTGATCAACCCCGACGCGGGCCTGCTGCTGCGTGAGGTCGGCACGGATGTGCTGGGCTCGGCTCGCCGCGTGGTGGTCAGCAAGGACGACACCGTCATCGTCGACGGCGGCGGCCCCAAGGATGCCGTGGCCAACCGCATCAAGCAGTTGCGCGCCGAGATCGAGGCGAGCGACTCCGACTGGGACCGCGAGAAGTTGCAGGAGCGGCTGGCCAAGCTGGCCGGCGGCGTGGCGGTGATCCAGGTGGGTGCGGCCACCGAGACCGCGCTCAAGGAGCGCAAGGAAAGCGTCGAGGATGCCGTGGCGGCGGCCAAGGCCGCCGTCGAAGAGGGCATCGTCGCCGGCGGCGGCTCGGCGCTGCTGCAGACCCGCAGGGCGCTGCAAGAGCTGCGCGCAACGCTCAACGGCGATCAGGCACTGGGCGTCGACGTCTTCTCCGAGGCATTGGCGGCGCCGCTGTATTGGATCGCCACCAACGCCGGTCTGGACGGTGCGGTCGCGGTTCACAAGGTGACCGAGTTGCCAAACGGCCACGGGCTGAACGCGGACAAGCTGACCTACGGCGACTTGGTCGCCGACGGCGTCATCGATCCGGTCAAGGTCACCCGTTCGGCGGTGCTCAATGCGGCGTCGGTGGCCCGGATGGTGCTCACCACCGAAACGGTGGTGGTCGACAAGCCCGCCGAGGAGGACGACCACGGCCACGGCCACGGTCATCACCACCACTAAGAGTTGCTAGACGAAACACCCCCGGTTCATCCGGCCGGGGGTGTTTTGTTTTAGGCATGGACCGCATCTGGCAGTGGGCGTGGGATCGGCACGGAGCGAGGTACTCGTGGGCCGCCTGGGCAATTGTGTTCGGCCCCATGTTGCCCGTCTACCTCCTTCTCTCGTTTCTTGTTCTCGCCTTCGAGCAGTCGAATCACTACGCCGAGGCGGCCCTCATCACCGGTGTCGCCGTGGCGCTGAACGCGTGCGTCGTGATTCGTCCCGGTAGCTCACTGCTCCGCATGGCGCAAATGTGGGCCGCCGGCCGTGAGGTCGATCGTGTGAAAGCACTGCAGGACACCTACACCTGGACTCGCGCGGCGGGAGTTCGAGCACTGGCTTTTGAACCTGTTTGGACCGCAGTGCTTTTGATGGTTATCGGTGTGGTTTCCGGGGCCAGTAGGCCGCGGGTATTTCAGTACGGGATTCTGGGCGCGGCTTTGGGAATTGCCATGGCGCTGATCGGTGTGCACACCTCTGTGCAGGGAGCATTGCGACCGGTCAGGGCCGCCCTCGGCGGCGATACGGGGCTCGGTGACACGCTTCCGCGTTCTCGTCCGACATTTGCCACGTGGATAAACCTCTCCGTGTTGGGCTCGTTGTTCACCTTCGCCGTCGGGGGCGCGATGCTGGCGGTCCTGCTGCGTAGGGCCAGTGAGGTCCCGGTGCTCTTTGTTGCAATCGGATGTTTTTGGACGGTCTTGGCGGTGCCGATCACCGTAGGCGGAATCATTTCGCCCTCCCTCCGGCCCATTCGCGACCTCGCCGAAGGGACCAAACGAGTCGCGGCTGGCGACTATTCGCAACGCTTGCCAGTGGTACAGGACGATGACCTGGGTGCGCTGGCGGCATCGTTCAACCGGATGCAGGCGGGTTTGGCTGAGCGGCAACGACTTCAGACGGCGTTTGGTACCTACGTGGATCCGGCGCTGGCCGCGCGTCTGCTCGAGCAGGGTGACGACGTGTTCACCGGTGAACGCCGCGAGGTGACGGTGATGTTTGTCGACGTCCGTGACTTCACCCCGTTTGCGGAGGCCAATACCGCCGAGGACACGGTCGCCCGCCTCAACGCCTTGTTCGAGATCGTTGTGCCTGCCGTCGTCGACGCCGGCGGGCACGTCAACAAGTTCCTCGGCGACGGCGCACTGGCCGTCTTCGGCGCCCCGAACGAACTGGCCGATCATGCCGATGCCGCACTAAGAGCGGCGGTGCTGATTCATCGCCTCGTCGCCGAGCGTTTCGACGGTGCGCTTCGGATCGGTATCGGGGTTAACACCGGTTTGGTGATCGCTGGAACCATCGGTGGCGGAGGCAAGTTGGAGTTCACCCTGATAGGCGACGCCGTCAACGTCGCCGCCCGTGTCGAGCAGCTCACCAAGACCACCGGTGACCCCGTCCTTCTCACCCAACAAACGGTCGACGCCTTGGTTTCTCGACCGCCCGGACTTGCCGCCCGGGGTGCTCACGCACTGAAGGGCAAGTCAGCCCCCACAGAGGTGTTCGGCCTCGACCGAGCGGATGGCACCCATGGATAAGCCGGTATTTTCCGTCACGCCTGGCTATGGGGAACGCCAGCGGCGGGACTTTCACTACTCACAGGTTGTTCGCTACGGCAACCGGGTAGAGACCGCCGGTCAAGGAGGTTGGGATGACGACTGGCGCTATCCGGAGTCAGTTCGCGACGAAGTCATTCAGGCCTTCGACAACGTCGAACGGACATTGGCAACAGCAGGAGCATCGTGGCGCCACGTGATAACCGTGCACTCGTATCACCTGCCGGACGCGGACGGCCAAATCGGGCCTGAGCACCTCGACACCATGGTCGAACAATTCCGCCTACGCATGGGTGACCGCGCACCGCTGTGGACATGCATCGGCGTCGCCGCGCTGGCGGGTCCAAAGATGCGCGTCGAGATCCAGGTCGCTGCGATCGTCGACGACTACGACTGAGTGCATTCCAGCGCCATATGCGCCTACTGTCGCGTCATGGAGCGCTTGTTGCAGTGGGCATGGGATCGGATACGGCACGCGATACTCGTGGGTGATCGGCGGAGGCAAGCTCGAATTCACATTGATCGGCGACGCCGTGAACGTCGCTGCCCGCGTCGAGCAGCTCACCAAAACTACCGGTGACGCAATCCTGCTCACCCACCAAACCCTCGACGCCTTGGGCACGGCACCGCAAGAACTCGCCGACCGGGGATCGCATGCCTTGAAGGGCAAGTCAGCCGCGGTCCGGGTCTTCAGTCTCGACCCGGCGGCCTGATCGAAAAGCCTGCCGCGGTCGATCAAGATTTGGAGCCCAATCCCGCGATCAGGTTGATGGTGACGGCCAGGATGACGGCGCCGAGCAGATAGGACAGCAACGCATGGCGTAAGACCGTCGCTCTGATCGACGTCAATCCGATTTCGGTGTCTGACACCTGATAGGTCATGCCCACGGTAAAGGCGACATACGCAAAGTCGCGAAAACGAGGTCGCTCCGGGTCGTGAAAGTTGATTCCGCCCGGCTCGTCAGAGTAGTAGAGCCGCGCGTAGTGCATGCTGAACAACGTGTGCACGGCAAACCAGGATGCCGCGACGGTGAGCACGCCGACGGCGGCGGCCTCGACGGCCCCGGGACCCGAGCGGGATGCGGCGGCTACCACGTAACCGACCCCGCCCAGGCTGGCCACGCTTGCCGACACGATGACCGCGTCGGCGACCCAGCGGGTGGGGTCCTCCTTGGTCACGTATCTGCAGGTTTGTTCGGCATCCATTCCACCCAGTAGAAGCCGCGTCCACACCACATAGATACCTGCGGTGACGATCCAGCCGACCAGCGCGAATCGCCAGCCGATCGTGTTACCCACCCCGAGGGCGACGGCGATTCCGAGCACGGCGGCAACCACTATCCGAGCTGCCACCGTGTCTCGAAAGAATGTAGCGAGCGGTTTCACAATCCCGACTTAAGCACGAGCGCAGGCCATCCGGTAGCGCGACGGAACAGAAAGCTGCAGTATGTCACCGCGTCGATGTCGCGACGGCGCGCACGAACATATCGGCGAAGACGTCGCAGACGGTGTCGATGTCGGGCAGCGGCCAGGCGGGGACATTGGACAGAGCCGGCCGGGTGAACAGATGAATCACTATGGGCCCCAACAACTGTTGAACCAGCAGCGGCCGCGGCAGGTCGCGGATGTGTCCGGCCCGTATCTCGGCTTCGAACCAGCGACCGAGCACGCCGAGCATGCGGGGGGCACCGTAGGCCGCGATGGATCGCACCGCGGGACTGGCCGGCCGTGCAAAGGCCTCGGCGAAAATCGCTGGGACAACGCTGGGTTCGCGGCTCAGCGCGGTCGCCACGGTTCGGTAGAACCCGCGCACCATGTCGGCGAAGTCATCGCAGGGGCGCGCCAGGTAGTCCTCGATGTCGCCGACCGGGCTGTGCCGTTCGAAAACCTGTCGCATCAACTCGTCGCGACCACCGAACACCGCATGCAGGCTGTACACCGAGCAATTAGCTCGGGCCGCGACCGCTTCCAATGTTGCTGCGGCAAGGCCGGATTCGCTGATCAATGATGCGGCTGCCGCCACGGCGCGGGCACGGACGGGGGGCAGGCCGCCCGGGTCGACTCCGGCCGCGCGAACGGCGTCATTCAAGGCGGTGCGTGAGCCGCCAAAGCGTCGCAGCAGGGTGCTTCGCGAGATCCCGGCCTCGGACGCAATCGCCGCGACGGGAACGTCGGCGACGTCCTTGCCCAGCTTTTCCGCAGCGCGCAGCGCGGCTTCCACCACTTGTGGCGTCGACACCTGTGCAGCCATACCGCCTCCCCGGCCGCCGTGATACATTACTTGGTGCAGTCTGCAATTGTATTCCACGCTCCACGAGGAGTCACACAATGACGCAAGTTATGCAGACCCAGGTATGCATTGCCGGCGGCGGTCCGGCCGGCATGGTTCACGCCCTGCTGCTCGCCCGCGCCGGAATCCGGGTTGTCGTCCTGGAAAAGCACAACGACTTCTTGCGCGACTTCCGTGGCGACACCGTGCACCCGACCACCCTGCGGATCATGGACGAACTCGGGTTCATCGACGAGTTCCTGCGGTTACCGCACACCAAGATCGACCGCGTCGCCTTCGACACCGACGGCTCGATTCGCACCTTCGGCAACTTCAAGGTGCTCAAACGGCTCGGCTTCCGGCAGCCCTATATCGCCATGATGCCGCAGTGGGACTTTCTCGACTTCATCGCCGAAAAGGCTTCGGCCTACTCGGAATTCACCCTGATCCGCAACGCGGAGGTCACCGACCTGATCTTCGACGGTGACCGAGTGGCCGGAGTACGCACGCCGGAACTACAGGTGCGGGCCGATCTGGTGATAGCTGCGGACGGACGCAAGTCCGCGGTGCGCGCGGCGGCGGGCCTGCAGACCGCCGCGGCGCACTCCCCGATGGACGTGCTGTGGTTCCGGCTGAAATGGCGCCCCGGCGACCCCCGGGAACTGTTCGCGGTGCTGCGCAAGGGCCTGATGATGGCCATGATCTACCGGGGCGACTATTGGCAGATCGCCTACCTGATGCCCAAGGGATCGAACCCCCGGGCCGGATCCCTGGAGGCGTTCAAGGAGCGGATCGCCACCGCGCAACCGCGGTTGCGCGAGCACGTCAATGACCTGAGCTCGTGGGACGACACCAGCGAGCTGGACGTGCGGGTGGACCGGCTCGAGACGTGGTGGCGGACCGGTCTGCTGTGCATAGGCGATGCCGCGCATGCCATGTCGCCGGCCGGCGGTGTGGGAATCAACCTCGCCGTCGCCGATGCGGTGGCCGCCGCCAACACTTTGTGCGGCCCGCTGCGCGACGGCCGGGTGACCGACGACGATCTGGCGAAGGTGCAGCGGCGGCGCGAGCTACCCACTCGGATCGTCCAGGCTTTTCAGGTGTTGATGCAAGACAAGGCGATCGCGCCCAATCTCAGTGGTGATCTGTCACCGATCCGCGTCCCAAAGATCGTGGGAATGGGCCCCCTGCAAGCGATTCCGCCGCTTCTCGTCGGGCGGGGCTTTCGCCCCGAGCATGTCCGCACCCCTGACGTGCATGCGGCCTAGTGCGTCGTTAAAAGCCCGGCGATCACGATGCCCACGCCGAATAACACCGCCAGCGACAGCGACACCAACAGAAAGCTGACCACCCACTCCTTGGCCGTCGAGGCTTGAAAGTCGCCGGTCGCAATGGGGGCAAATCGGCGACCGGCACCCCATGCCGCCGCGAGCAGTGTCCCCAACCAGTTCGCATAGCCGGCATACACGATCAGCGCGACGGCGGTGATTCCCCATGCGTGCGGCAAATCGAGGTATGGCCAGAGCAGACCGAGCAGCACCATGAAGATGCCGTTGAGCAGTGCCTCGAGGTGGCTCGACAGCGCCATGCGCGGATTCTTTAATGCGGGCACGGCCAGCCCGGTCAACAGCCCGAGCAGAAAGAGGGCGAGGCCGAGGATGAACAGCGCCTTCTGCATGCCAGAACTGTAGGGGTCGGCGAACTTCGAGAAGGCGGTTTTCGCTGCGGCGGATCAGCGCCCGGGCGGAGAGTATTGCGGCGACGTCACGGTCGTGGTCGGTACGGACGTTGTCAGGGTCGGGGTGCTGGTGACGGTGACGGTGCTGGTGCTGGTGCTGGTGGTCGCCGGGGGCACGAGGGTGGTCGTGGTGCTCGTCGTGACGCTGGTGGTCGTCGTGGTCGTCGCGGACGGCGCCGCGATCACACCGCACGCCAACCGCTTGCCCGACTCAGTAGTGGGGGTGTTGCCCAAGTTATCCGCGGTCTGGTGAATGATCAGCGCGGTGCCCGAGCTGTTACGCAGGTCGGATGCGGTGAACGCATTGCTGGTGGTGACGAGTTTCGCCGAGCCGTCGGAGCGAACCTGCAGTGCGGTCAGGTCGCCGCTGGCGGGGTAGCTCGTGTGATTCGACGCCTGGTAGACGGCACCGGCGGACTCGAAGTCCCCGGTCGATCCTCCGGCGGGCGCAGCCGAAGTCGGCTCGCATCTGCCCACCGAATGGATTTGCAGCCCATGGAAGCCGGGGCTCAGCACCTGGTTGGGACCGGCCTCCACGGTCACCGTCGCATAGCCGTTCGCGAATTCGAAGGTGGCGTTGGCGACGGGGCTGCCGTCGGCCGTCTTCAGCTGGGTGGTCAACCGCTCCGCACCGGGTGTCGAGCTGGTCGGCGAAGTATTGGACTGATTGCCTTGCTGGTTTGCGCACGCGGCTAGCGAAGCGATGGTGGCGGTGAGCGCCGCGACCGCAACAGATGTGGCCCTGTTCACTTGCGCTGCTTACCCCAATTGGTCTGCACCGAAACGAGAGAGCTCAGCAGGGCCTTACGGCTTCGGACCCGGAATTTGTTGATGGGAGACTGCCGTAACCGGGCAATGCGCTCGACCATCCTCTTTCCCAGCGCCTCGAGCACGTCTGAACTCAAATCTACTGGGGCCGGGCACAAGTCGCGCTCCTCTTCACTGGCGTGGGCGTCCAGCACCGTGACAAAGGAATTCCATTCGTCCTGGTATTGCGGCGCCGCCGGTGGTGTGCGAAGCAGCGTCGCCAGCTGATCCCACACCTGCCGGTGCTCGGCATGGGCGATGGCGACCAGTGCGCTGGCCGCGGATACCGCCGGGTAGAACAAGTCATCCTCGATGCGCATGTGGATGTCCAGCTCGATCAGCAGTTCGTCGAGCGCATCTTGGCGCTCGTCGGAATCCGGCGGCAGATCGGTGATCTTCTTGCACAGACCGCGCAACACCTCGTGATGCTCGAAAAGCACGTCGTAGGCATTCATTTCGCCGCTCCGCGCACCTCGATAACTCCGTCGCGAATCCGGACCGGGTAGTTCGGCAGCGCGGCCGTCGCCGGTCCGCGCGTCACTTCTCCTGATCGACAGGCGAACCTCGAGCCGTGCCAGGGGCACACGATCCGATCGCGATCAATCCAGCCGTCACTCATGGGCGCGCCCAGGTGCGGGCAGTGCGCACCGGTGGCCACCACCTGACCCTCGATGCGATACAGCACCAAGCCGACGCCGGCCACCTCGACTCGCCGCGGCTGCCCATCCAACGCCGTCACCGGCAGCACCGGCGTCCAATGCGCGCCGATCAACCGGGCGCCGGAACGATCCACGCCGGTGCCCGATCCGAACACCAAAGCCCCGCCGAGGTAACCGCCGCCCAGCGTGAGGCCGTAGCCCACCGCGCTGCTCGCCATTCCACGTAGCTGACGGCCCCGGTGGCGATCCCACCAGGACACCGCATACAGGCCCGTCGCGACCGCGTTCAGCACGCCATGGACAAGACCGATGCGGCGCGACTGCTCGTGGGTGTGCTGCCAGTCCGTCACACCGGTGGCCGCCGCGCCGACACTTCCGATAAGGGCGACCCCTAACGCAAACCTCGACCCGTCACGCAGTCGAGCAGTACGCCCGGACAGCACGCCGGCCGCGTCCAGCACGACGGCCGTCGTCACCGCACCGGTCGGCACTGACGTCAACGCCGGATGCACCGGATGACCGAGCCAGGTGCCGTGCAATGCGTTGCTGACCCGATCGCGGTTGCGGCCAAGGGCCGCGAACAGGAACGTCAATGCGTGTTCGAGCCGATAGCTCGGCCGATCCAGCCACGCTTGTTGTCCCAGCCGTGCAAGCAAGGAAAGTCCAGCCACAGCGCCCCTCCGGTGTGTGCGGAGTCGGCGTGGCGCAACGCGTCTCGACGCCGCGTCGACTGTGGACCAGACCTCCCCGATCTAGCCCACGACTAGGACACGGACTGGGACCGTGAATCGTTCAATTGCGGCCGGAGCCGCGGGGATCAGGCCGAGCGGCGGATGCTGCGTCCGCGGCCGATGTCGCCCTTGAGCAGCAGGTCGCGCTCGGACTCCGACAGGCCGCCCCAAACCCCGTACGGCTCACCGACTTCGAGGGCATGCGAGCGGCACTCCTGGATCACCGGGCACTGCCGGCACATTTCCTTCGCGCGCTGCTCGCGCTGCATGCGGGCCCTGCCACGTTCGCCGTCCGGGTGGAAAAACATCGACGAGTCAACCCCGCGGCACAAACCCTGCAGTTGCCAATTCCAGATGTCGGCGTTAGGCCCAGGTAGCTGCTCCGGCTGTGGCATTGGTTCGTTCCCTCTCTGCACCGGCCCGCTCGAGCTCAGTTTCGTGAACGCGATTGGGTGCAACTTAAATTAAGTGGAGTGGGGGTCACCGATGACTACCCGTCATGCGTAGACGTTAGGGGTGACGGTGAATTTCCGTCAATAGCCACTTAGCCCGACAAATTATCTGGCGATCGGGGCAAAATTAACTTTGCGTTCATCTCTAATGAATTGGCGAAACCGACATCGTGCTACCAGGCAGTTGACCGAAACGTGATTTCCCAGCTCAGCGCAAGGGTGAGCGGTAAGCAGGATTTATCCATGGGCTATAGTGATTAACGGTTCGGTAACAAGAAGACCACAAACTGTTTACTACATCATTGTGATTGAAACTCGTCACACTTCCTTGATTGGGCGCCGGTTGGCCGGTGCCGCCTTCGGAGACCAGCCCGGCAGCTGGCCGCTGCCGTCGGCGACGACGCCGGACCAGTTGTGGCTGCGCGCCGTGGCGGCCGGCGGGCAGGGGCGCTACGGCGCAGCCTACCGCGACCTCGCGGTGCTGCGGCGCACCGTTTCGGCCGGACGGCTGGCCTCGTTGGGCATGAGCACGCAGGGGTCTTTTCTGCGCCAACTCGGTTGGCACGCCTTGGCGCGGGGCTGGGACGGTCGGGCATTGGCGCTGGCCGGGGGCGATGCCGAGGCGGGCGCCGATGCGCTGATCGGGCTGGCGGCCGACGCGCTGGGCGTCGGGCGCTTCGCGGCCGCGGCGACGCTGCTGGCGCGCGTCGACCCGCTGCTGGCATCCGCGAACGGCGACGCCGCGGTGCCCGACCGGCTGCCGGTGCGCCGACGGTGGGTGGCCGCCGAGCTCGCGATGGCCTGCGGCGACGGCGACGTCGCAGTCCGTCATGCCGACGAAGGGGTTGAGCTGGCGGCGGCCATGGCCGTGGCATCGCCGCGGCACCGGGTCAAAAGCGACGTGGTGCTGGCCGCCGCGCTGTGCTGCTCGGGCAATATCGAGCGGGCCCGCACGGTCGCGGATGGCGCGCTGCAAACCACCGGGCAATTGGGGCTGCTACCACTTCGTTGGGCGCTTGCTTGCTTGCTGATCGATATCGGAAGTGTCACTTTTCCGGCACATCAGCTGCACGAAATCCGCGATGTCTGCGCAGGCCAGGTCCGGCGCGCCGGTGGGACGTGGCGTTCCGCTTGAAACAGCCTTTCGCCCGTTATTGTCATTTCGTTAGTTAGCCCGGTTGGCCCGCGATGTGTCCGCTTCGTAACGTTGGAGAGATCACAGTCGATGACAATTCCAGCAGGGGAACGTCTCGACGCTGTGGTCGCCAAGGCCGTCACTGGAGACCACAACGCATTGAGGGAGGTGCTGGAGACCATCCGTCCGATCGTCGTGCGTTATTGCCGGGCGCGAGTCGGCACCGTCGATCGGGGTGGCCTGTCAGCGGATGACGTGGCACAGGAGGTGTGCTTGGCGACTATCACGGCGCTACCGCGTTATCGCGATCGGGGACGTCCGTTCCTGGCCTTCCTGTACGGCATCGCGGCCCACAAGGTTGCCGACGCGCACCGCGCTGCCGGTCGCGATCTTGCCTATCCCACCGAATCGATTCCCGAGCGGTGGTCACCTGACGCGGGACCCGAACAGCTTGCCATCGAAGCCGATTCGGTGAGCCGGATGAGTGAACTGCTCGAGATCTTGCCCGCCAAGCAACGCGAGATCCTGATTCTGCGCGTTGTCGTCGGCCTGTCCGCCGAGGAGACCGCGGCCGCGGTCGGCAGTACCACCGGCGCGGTCCGAGTTGCCCAGCACCGCGCACTGTCGCGGCTCAAGTCCGAGATGATCGCGGCGGGTGACTGTGCCTGAATCTCTTGACGAATTCGCCCGCACCGACCTGCTTCTCGATGCGTTGGCCCGGCGCCGGCCGGTCGACGTCGAGGATCCCGAGGTCGGCGTGCTGACCACCCTGCTGGAGGACTGGCGCGACAACCTCAGGTGGCCCCCGGCCAGCGCGCTGGTGACGCCCGAAGAGGCCGTCAACGCATTGCGCACCGGACTGGCCGAGCGCCGGCGCGGCCATCGCGGCCTGGCCGTCGTCGGATCGGTTGCCATCGCGCTGCTGGTGCTCAGCGGCTTCGGCGCGATGGTGGTCGAGGCCGGGCCCGGCGGCACCCTGTACGGGCTGCACGCGATGTTCTTCGACCAGCCTCAGGTGCACGAGAAGCAGGAGATGCTGGCTGCCAAGGCCGACCTGGCGAAGGTGCAGGAAGCAATCGACCGCGGCCAGTGGGATCAGGCCAAGACTCAGCTCACCGAGGTGAGCAGCTTGGTGCAGTCGATCGACGACCCGGCCAGCAAACAGGAGCTGATGGATCAGCTGAAGCTGTTGAACGCCAAGGTCGAATCGCGCAATCCCAACGCCACGCCGCCCGTCCCGGCCGCAACACCGACGTTGGTGCCGCCGGCGGCATCCACCACGATTCCGGCGGCGCCCCCGGCCGCCTCGGTCGCGCCCCCGCAGGCAGCGACCCCGTCGCCGAGTCCGTCAGTGGGCAAGCATCACCATCACAGCCATACGCCACCTCCGGTGGCGCCGCTGGCTCCGAATCAGTGAGGCCGAAATCAGTGCCGGCGGTGGAAACCGTCGGCGTCTGACGTCGCTTCGTTGAGCGAAGCGTCGGCGTAGCCCCGGCAGTAATCCCACGTGACGTAGGCGTCCGGCTCGGGGTCATAGGCGGGCTCGTGCGGACGCACGGTGCCGTCGATCAACAGCTGCAGCAGGTTGGCGCGCAGCATGTCCCAGTCGTGGTAGTGATCTTGCTGACATTCGTCGCAGCACACCACCAGCCCGCGAATACCTTTGTGCGCCAGCAGTGCTTCATAGACGGCCAGATCGGCGAGGTCGGCCTCGACGGCCATCCGCTCTTGCTGATCAAGGGGCTGGCCTGGCTCGACGGCATCCAGCGCCGCCGACGGATCACAGGGGTCGTCGGCGAAAGGGTCGGGCGGCAAACCCGGTGGGAGGTGGTCGCGCACGTCCTCTAGCCTACGCAGCCCGCCCGGCATAACGCCAGCAGGCCGATGCTCGCCGTTTTCGTGGCGTTTGGTGTGCGCGGCGCGCCCGAGCAAGCGAACGACAGCGAGAGGTGAGCCGATAGGATGGGTTTCTCACGCCGCATCGTATGGAGGGCGCAGGAGATGACCCGTGGCACGTCCCACCTGGAGGACAGTTCTGACCTCGTCGGCAGTCCATACGTTCGGGTGGGTGGTCTGATCGATGACCCGGTGCCCACCGGAGGCGACAACCCGCACAAGATCGCGATGCTGGGGTTGACGTTCGACGACGTGCTGCTGCTGCCCGCCGCCTCGGACGTCGTTCCCGCTACCGCGGACACGTCCAGCCAGCTCACCAAGAAGATCAGGCTCAAAGTGCCGCTGGTGAGTTCGGCGATGGACACGGTCACCGAGTCGCGGATGGCCATCGCGATGGCCCGGGCCGGCGGCATGGGTGTGCTGCACCGCAATCTGCCGGTCGCCGAGCAGGCCGGTCAGGTCGAAATGGTGAAGCGCTCGGAGGCCGGCATGGTCACCGACCCGGTCACCTGCCGCCCGGACAACACCCTGGCTCAGGTCGACGCGATGTGCGCGCGGTTCCGCATCTCCGGCCTGCCGGTGGTCGACGACGGGGGTGCGCTGGTCGGCATCATCACCAACCGCGACATGCGGTTCGAGGTCGACCAGACCAAGAAGGTCGCCGAGGTGATGACCAAGGCGCCGTTGATCACCGCGCAGGAGGGCGTGTCCGCCGACGCGGCGCTGGGCCTGTTGCGGCGCCACAAGATCGAGAAGCTGCCCATCGTCGACGGCCACGGCCGGCTGACCGGGCTGATCACCGTCAAGGACTTCGTCAAGACCGAGCAACATCCGCTGGCCACCAAGGACAGCGACGGCAGGCTGCTGGTCGGCGCCGCCGTCGGCGTCGGTGGCGATGCCTGGGTCCGGGCGATGATGCTGGTCGACGCCGGGGTGGACGTGCTGATCGTGGACACCGCGCATGCGCACAACCGGCTGGTGCTCGATATGGTCGGCAAACTCAAGGCCGAGGCGGGCGAGAAGGTTGAGGTCATCGGCGGCAATGTGGCCACCCGGTCGGCGGCCGCGGCCCTGGTCGCCGCCGGTGCCGACGCGGTGAAGGTGGGCGTGGGACCCGGATCGATCTGCACCACCCGGGTGGTGGCCGGCGTCGGGGCGCCACAGATCACGGCGATTCTGGAGGCGGTCGCGGCCTGTGGCCCGGCGGGCGTGCCGGTGATCGCCGACGGCGGGCTGCAGTACTCCGGCGACATCGCCAAGGCCCTGGCGGCGGGCGCGTCGACGGCCATGCTGGGCTCGTTGCTGGCGGGCACCGCCGAGGCCCCCGGCGAGCTGATCTTCGTCAACGGCAAGCAGTTCAAGAGCTACCGCGGGATGGGGTCGTTGGGGGCCATGGCGGGCCGGGGTTCGAGCGCCGGAAAGTCCTATTCCAAGGACCGCTACTTCGCCGACGACGCGCTGTCCGAAGACAAGCTGGTGCCGGAGGGAATCGAGGGCCGGGTGCCCTTCCGCGGCCCGCTGTCCTCGGTGATCCACCAGTTGACCGGCGGCCTGCGCGCCGCGATGGGCTATACCGGCTCGCCGACCATCGAGGCGCTGCAACAGGCGCAGTTCGTCCGGATCACGGCGGCCGGGTTACGGGAAAGCCACCCGCACGACGTCGCGATGACGGTCGAAGCCCCCAACTACTACGCACGCTGAGGCCCACATGGTCGAGATCGGGATGGGCCGCGTCGCCCGTCGCAGCTATGAACTGAGCGAAATCAGCATCGTGGCCTCCCGGCGCACCCGCTCTTCGCAGGACGTGTCGACCGCCTGGCAGCTGGACGCCTACCGGTTCGAGATCCCGGTGCTGGCGCATCCGACCGATGCGCTGGTGTCGCCCGAGTTCGCGATCGAACTCGGCAAGCTCGGCGGTCTGGGCGTGCTCAACGGCGAGGGACTGGTCGGGCGGCACGCCGACGTCGAGGCCAAGATCGCGCAGCTGGTCGAGGCCGCCAGCAAGGAGCCCGAACCGTCGGCGGCCATCCGGTTGCTGCAGGAATTCCATGCGGCCCCGCTCGACCCGGATCTGCTGGGCGCCGCGGTCGCCCGGATCCGGGAAGCCGGGGTCACCACCGCGGTGCGGGTCAGCCCGCAAAACGCTCAGGCGCTGACGCCGGTGCTGGTCCAGGCCGGCATCGACCTGCTGGTCATCCAGGGCACCATCGTCTCGGCCGAACGGGTGGCCAGCGACGGTGAACCGCTGAACCTCAAGACGTTCATCTCCGAGCTCGACGTGCCGGTGGTCGCTGGCGGCGTGCAGGACCACCGCACCGCACTGCATCTGATGCGCACCGGCGCCGCCGGCGTCATCGTGGGTTATGGCGCCACCAGGGGAGTGACCACCAGCGACGAGGTGCTGGGCATCAGCGTGCCGATGGCCACCGCCATCGCCGACGCCGCCGCCGCGCGGCGCGAGTACCTCGACGAGACCGGTGGCCGTTACGTGCACGTGCTGGCCGACGGCGACATCCACACCTCCGGCGAGCTGGCGAAGGCGATCGCGTGCGGCGCCGACGCGGTGGTGCTGGGCACGCCGCTCGCCGAGTCCGCCGAGGCGCTGGGCGAGGGATGGTTCTGGCCGGCCGCAGCGGCGCACCCGTCGTTGCCGCGCGGGGCGCTGCTGCAGATCGCCGTCGGCGAGCGCCCACCCCTGCAGCAAGTGCTCAACGGGCCGTCCGATGACCCGTTCGGCAGCCTCAACCTGGTCGGTGGGCTGCGCCGGTCGATGGCCAAGGCCGGCTATTGCGACCTCAAGGAGTTCCAGAAGGTTGGCCTGACCGTCGGTAGCTGACGCGCCCGGAGGCCGCTGGCTCGTTACCGACCGGTAAGGCCATACTGGTGCGATGAAGCCGGATTACGACGTACTGATCATCGGTTCGGGTTTCGGGGGCAGCGTCACCGCTTTGCGGCTGACGGAAAAGGGCTACCGCGTCGGTGTATTGGAGGCCGGGCGCCGGTATTCCGACGAGGATTTCGCCGAGACGTCCTGGGACCTGCGTAAGTTCTTGTGGGCGCCCCGGCTGGGCTGCTACGGCATTCAGCGGATCCACCCGTTGAAGAACGTGATGATCCTGGCCGGCGCCGGAGTGGGCGGCGGGTCGCTGAACTACGCCAACACGCTGTATGTGCCGCCCGATCCGTTCTTCAACGACCCGCAGTGGAAACACATCACCGACTGGCGCGACGAGCTGATGCCGCACTACGAGCAGGCGCAGCGGATGCTGGGCGTGGTGGAGAACCCGACCTTCACCGACGCCGACCGGATCGTCAAACAGGTCGCCGACGAGATGGGTTGTGGCGACACGTTCGTGCCGACGCCGGTCGGGGTGTTCTTCGGCCCCGGCGGCACCAAGGCGCCGGGCAAGACCGTGCCGGACCCGTACTTCGGTGGCGCGGGGCCGGAACGCACCGGATGCCTGGAGTGTGGGTGCTGCATGACCGGCTGCCGCTACGGCGCCAAGAACACCCTGCTGAAGAATTATCTTGCGCTCGCCGAATCGGCCGGGGCACAGGTCATTCCGATGACGACGGTGAAGCGTTTCGAGCAGCGTCCCGATGGCCTGTGGGAGGTTCGCACGGTACGCACCGGAAGTTGGCTGCGCCGCGACCGGCGCACCTACACGGCGAATCATCTGGTGCTGGCCGCAGGAACCTGGGGCACCCAGCATCTGCTGTTCAACATGCGCGATGAGGGTCGGCTGCCCCGGCTGTCGAATCGGCTGGGCATGCTGACCCGTACCAACTCCGAGTCCATCGTCGGCGCCGGGAAGCTCGAGGTCGACCCGAACCTCGACCTGACGCACGGGGTGGCGATCACGTCGTCGATCCACCCGACGTCGGACACCCACATCGAGCCGGTCCGCTATGGCAAGGGCTCCAACGCGATGGGGCTGCTGCAGACGCTGATGACCGACGGCCATGGCCCCGAAGGCACCGACGTGCCGCGCTGGAAGCAGCTGCTGGACCAGGCTCGTGCCGACCCGAAGCGGATGCTCCGGCTGCTCAACACCCGGCAGTGGAGCGAACGCACGTTGATCGCCCTGGTGATGCAGCACCTGGACAACTCGATCACCACCTACACCAAGCGCGGGAAGCTGGGCATCCGGTGGTACACCAGCAAGCAGGGGCACGGCGAGCCCAACCCGTCGTGGATTCCGGTCGGCAACGAGGTCACCCGGCGCATCGCGGACAAGATCGACGCCGTGGCCGGCGGCACCTGGGGAGAGCTGTTCAACATCCCGCTGACCGCGCATTTCCTCGGCGGCGCGGTGATCGGCGACAACGCCGACCACGGCGTGATCGACCCGTATCACCGGGTCTACGGCTACCCGACGCTGTTCGTGGTGGACGGCGCGGCCATCTCGGCGAACCTGGGTGTCAACCCCTCGCTGTCCATTACCGCCCAGGCCGAGCGGGCCGCGTCGTTGTGGCCGAACAACGGCGAGAACGACTTGCGCCCGTCGCAGGGCGAGCCGTATCGCCGGCTGGAGCCGATCGCGCCCAACGCGCCGGTGGTGCCGGCCGATGCGCCGGGGGCACTGCGCTGGTTGCCGATCAGTCCGGTGCGCACCGCTGACGCCGGCTAGCTCGCCAGCACCTGCAGCGGTGCACCACTGATCACCCGGCTGCGCTGCCCGCGCACGTCGGCCGGCACATCGCCCATCAAGGTGATGCGGTGCATCAGCCGGGGCTGGTCGTCGTAGTCGTCGATCGCCCGGTGCTGGGTCGCGCGGTTGTCCCACATGGCGACGTCGCCATGGGCCCAGCTCCATCGAATGGTGTTCTCCGGCATGGTGATCCGCCGTTGCAGCAGTTCCAGCAGCGCGGTTGACTCGTTGCTGTCCAGGCCGACGAAGCTGCGCACGAAATCGCCGGCCAGCAAGCTGCGTTCACCGGTCTCCGGGTGCACCCGCACCACCGGGTGCTCGGTGCGAAAGTCCGGCTTCTCGAAGGCCTGCCGGAACGCCCGCTGCGCGTCGTTCATCGACATGGCCGCTTCGGTGGTGACGTAGTCATAGCGGTTGGTATGCAGCGCCCATAGGTTTTCCACCAGGTGCTTGAGTGGTTCGGGCAGCTGTTGGTAGGCCGCCACGGTCGAGGCCCACAGCGTCGAGCCGCCATAGGCCGGCAGGGTGACCGCCCGCAGGATTGACGCCGCCGGGTAGTTGGCGGCGAACGTCACGTCGGTGTGCCAGCGGGTGGCCTTGCCGTACTCCGAATCGATCGGGGTGATCACCGGCAGGTGCTCGGCGGCCAGTGCGGATGCGGCCGGATGTCCGATCGGCGTACCCAGCAATTCGGCGAACGCGAGCTGTTGGTCGTCGTCCAGGTGATGCTGATGGCGGAAGAAGATCACCTTGTGGGTAAACAACGCCCGGCGGATCGTCTCGACCGCGTCCTTGTCGAGGTCGCCGCCGAGGCGCACCCCGTCCACCCGCGCGCCGATGCGGCTGCCCAGCCTGGTGACGGTTATCTGACCTGTCATTTCGTCGTCCTTGAATCAAAACGGGTGTAGTCAATCGACTACATCTGGTAGTGTAGTCAGATGACTACAACTTCCGCAACAGGGCGCGGAAAGGCGCCGACCGGCCGCGCGGAAGTCGCCGCGGCGATCCTGGAAGCCGCCACCGATCTGTTCGCCGAGCGTGGCCCTGCCGCGACCTCCATCCGCGACATCGCGGCGCGCTCCAACGTCAATCACGGGCTGGTGTTCCGGCACTTCGGCACCAAGGAGCAATTGGTCGGCGCCGTGCTCGACCACCTGGGCGCCAACCTGAGCGAGTTGCTGAGCACCGATACACCCGCGGCCGTGCTGGAGAAGTCCCTGGACACACAGATGCGGGTGATGGCCCGCACCGTGCTCGACGGCTATCCGGCGGGACAGTTGCAGAAGCGCTTCCCTAACATCGCGACGCTGCTCGACGGGGTGCGCCCGCTATACGACGACGAGGTCAAAGCCAGGCTCGCGGTCGCTAATGCCCTTGCGCTGCAGTTCGGTTGGCGGCTGTTCGCGCCAATCCTGCGCTCGGCGACCGGAATCGAAGAGCTGACGGACGCCGAAGTGCGCCAGGCGGTGGGCGCCGAGGTGCAGCGGATTCTCGGGCCCGCCGATATTCACTGAGCCCGCACTGATTCCGCGATCAAGGACCGCCGATGCAACGGTTCGCGGCCCGGCGGCTGGTGCGGCGGCGGCAGATGGGGCTTGCGGGGATGCACCGCCACCGTCGTCGTGGACTCGGTGGTGAGTCCGAGTTCCTCGCCGGCGTGCCGGATGGTGAGCTGGCCGCCGGGCCCGTCCCGCAGCGTGTAGGTGACGTCGGCGTGGTTGACGTCGACGGTGATCCGGAAGTCTCGCCAGCGAAGCCGGAACCGTAGCCGCGAAATGCCATCGGGCAGTTGAGGATCCAGCGACAGGAAGCCCTCGTCGTCGCGCAGGCCGCCGAAGCCGGCCACCAGCGCCGTCCAGGCGCCGGCCAGCGAGGCCATGTGCAGACCGTCGCGGGTGTTGTGGTGCAGATCGCGCAGATCGATCAGGGCGGCCTCGTAGGCGTAGTCGTGGGCCAGCTCCAGGTGACCGACCTCGGCGCACATCACCGCCTGAGTGCAGGCCGACAGCGACGAGTCGCGCACCATGCGCGGCTCGTAGTAGTCGACGTTGCGGGCCTTCTGCTCGGGGGTGAACGCGTGGCTCTGCCAGTGCATCGCCAGCACCAGGTCGGCCTGCTTGATCACCTGCGCGGGGTACAGCCGAACGTAGGGGTCGTGCAGCAGCAACGGGTAGGCGTGGTTCTCCCGGAAGTCCCACTCCGCAAAGGTGGTGAACCCTTCACACTGCTGATGGACTGCCAGCCCGTCGTCGTACGGAATGTTGGCGGCATCGGCCGCATCGCGCCACGCCGCTGTCTCCTCGTTGGTGACGCCCAGCGCCTTGGCAATGTCGGGGTGGCGGTTGCAGGCGGCCGCCGCGACGCGCAGATTGTGCGCGGCCATCAGGTTGGTGAAGACGTTGTCGCGCACGATCGCCGTGTACTCGTCGGGGCCGGTGACACCGTCGAGGTGCCAGACGCCGTGCCGGTCGTGATGGCCGAGGGACAGCCACAGCCGGGCCGTCTCGACCAGCACCTGCAGGCCGCAATCGGCCTCCAGGTCGTTGTCCCCGGTGACGATGCGGTAGCGCTCGAAGGCCATCGCGATGTCGGCGTTGATGTGCCAGGCCGCGGTGCCGGCCGGCCAGTACGCCGAGCACTCCTGCCCGCGGATGGTCCGCCAGGGGAAGGCGGCACCCTCCAGACCCAGCTCGGTCGCCCGCTCCTTGGCCAGATCCAGGGTTGAGGCGCGCCAGCGCAGCGCGTCGGCCACCGTGTGCGGCGCGGTGTAGGTGAGCACCGGCAGCACGTAACCCTCGGTGTCCCAGAAGGCGTGGCCGTCGTAGCCGGTTCCGGTGAGCCCCTTGGCGGCGATGGCTCGGCGTTCGGCGCGGGCACTGGCCTGCAGCAGGTGGAAGAGCCCGAATCGGACGGCTTGCTGGGATTCGGGATCGCCCTCGACCTCCACGTCGGCGCAATCCCAGAAGTTGTCCAGATACTTGCGTTGCGAATCCAGCAGCCCCTGCCAACCGCTGTAGCGGGCGCTGTGCAGCGCGGCGGCGACCTGGTCGCGCAGTGCTGGGCGGGAGCGCATGCTCGACCATCCGTACGCCAGGTACTTGACGATGCGCAGCTTCTGACCCTCGCGCAGCCCGCAGATCACGGTGGTCCGGGCCAGATCGGCGCGCGCGTCGGTGCTCACCTCGACCCGCCCCTCCACCTCGACCTCATGGTCCATACCGCCGGCCATCATCAGCGCGCTGCTGCGGGTCCGGTGCATCAGAACCGCGCCGGTGTCGGTGTATTCGTGAGCGACCTCTTCGAGCGGGTTCTCCAGGATTGCCGCCACCCGGGGGTCGGCGGAGGTCTCCGGCTGGTCCTCGTTGGTGACCAGCTCGGACTGCACCGTCACCCGCGCGAAATCGCCGACCGCTTCCACGACGTATTCGATGGCGGCCACCCCGCGCTGGGCCAGCGACACCAGCCGGGTGGAGACCACCCTGACCTCTTTGCCCGCGGGTGAGCGCCAGTACGCCGTGCGGGTCAGCGTTCCGGCGCGCAGGTCCAAATCCCGTTCGTGGGACAGCAATTCGCCGTAGCGGACGTCGAACGGCTCGTCTTCGACCAGCAGCCGGATGATCTTGCCATTGGTGACGTCGACGAGCGTCTGGCCGGCTTCGGGGTAGCCGTAACCGGCCTCGGCGTAGGGCAGCGGCCGAATCTCGTAGAAGGAGTTCAAGTAGGTGCCCGGCAGGCCGTACGGCTCGCCTTCGTCCAGGTTGCCGCGTAGCCCGATGTGCCCGTTGGACAAGGTGAACAGGGATTCGGACTGGGCCAGCAGATTGAGGTCGAGCTGGGTCTCGCGCACGTGCCAGGGGTCAACGGGGAACGATTCGTCGGTGATCATGACTGCAGCAGCTCGGCGAGGTCGGTGACCACCACGTCGGCGCCGTTGCGGCGCAAGTCCTCGGCCTGGCCCACTCGGTCGACACCAACCACGAAACCGAAGTTACCGGCCCGCCCGGCCTCCACCCCGGACAAGGCGTCTTCGAACACGGCTGCCGCGTCGGCGGGGACGTCGAGTAGCTGCGCTCCGCGCAGGTAGGAGTCGGGTGCCGGCTTGCCGGCGATGTGTTCCTCGCGCAGGGTGACGCCGTCCACCCGCTTGTGCACGAATTGGTCCAGGCCGGTGATTTCCAGCACGTCACCGGTGTTGGCGCTGGAGGACACCACCGCGATCCCCAGCCCCTCGGCCGACACCGCCTCGAGGTAGCGCCGCGATCCGTCGAACACCTTGACGCCGTCTTCCTTCAACACCTTCTGGAACATATCGTTCTTGCGGTTGCCCAGGCCGTAGATCGTCTCTTCTTGGTCGGGATCGTCCGGGCCGCCGTCGGGCAGCTGGATGCCGCGGCTTTCCAGAAACGAGCGGACCCCGTCCTCGCGCTTCTTGCCGTCCACGTATTTGCGGTAGTCGGCGGCCGCATCGAAGGGCACGAATTCCTCGCCGGTGCGTTTGGCCCGATCCGACAGATAGGCGTCGAACATGGCCTTCCAGGCCTTGGTGTGCACACTGGCGGTGTCGGTGAGCACCCCGTCGAGATCGAACAGGCAGGCACGCACTTTCTCTGGCAGACCCAGCGCTGAGCTCACGCGATCCTCGCTCTCTCTCTCTGGTCTCGGAGGCTCATTAGACCGATACCCACTCCACCACGCCGCTATGTCTGTCGCCAAGCGTTCACCCGTTGATTGCCGTGGCGACGCCCTGGATCGCTCGAAGCCTCCCATCCGATAGCGCCCGGGTCAGGTTTTCGGCCTTCCGGTGAAAGTCACTGACGAAGGCGTGCAGGCCGAGCGGCTGAGGCGGCTGGGCCAGCATCGCCTGCATGAGCGCGGCGGCCTGCTCGGTCAGGTCATTCCAGTGCCCGACCGTGAACCCGGCGGCGCCGACGATCGCCCGCAACTCGTCGGGGGCCACCAGATGGCTGGTGGCGGGGGTGTCGGACCAGGGCAGCGGAAAGCCGAGCTTGCGATCATCGCCGATGGTTAAGTCCCACAGGGCAAGCCGGCCGCCATCGGCCAGCACCCGGCGGGCTTCGCTGTACAGGCGCGCCTTGTCGGCCACGTTCATCTGAACATGCTGGCTGACAATGACGTCGAAGGAGTCGCCGGCGAAGGGCAATGCGGTGACGTCGCCCTGCTGAACGGATATCGAACCGTTGAGTCCGACAACATGATTGAGCCACCGATGGGTGTCGCCGTACTCGGCGGTGAGATCCACGGCGGTAACCGCGCAGCCGCAGTGCTCTGCGATGTAGCGCGCGGTGCCGCCGATTCCGCTGCCCGCGTCGAGCACTCGGCTCTCAGGCGTGATCCCGGCCAAATCCACCAGTTGCGCGGTGGCGAAGCGGCCCATGGTGTGAAAGTCCTCGAGCAGCATCAGATCGGCGGGTGTCACATTGGCCAGATCCTTTCCGGCGTCGATCAGGGCGCGCTCGATGTTGCGCCGCGAAAGTCCGGTTGAGTACTGGTTTTCGATTGTCGCGCTCATTTCCGCTCCTGCGCTCCGGCGGTGATCAGGGCGACGGAATCCTGCTGTCCTGCAATGCCGTGCTCGCCACGCCATACCGGGGACTGGCCCGAGAACCGGGGGTGTGCGGGTTGGGGATGCTGTTGGATCCGGTCGAACTTGTCGAGCCGGTGCATCGGTGTCACTGCGGTCAGCATGAAGTTGGTCACTTGGCGAATGAAATTGCCTGCGGTGCGCCGGGATTCCGGGCCGGTGACATAGCGGCGGGCAATGGTGAGGAAATCTTCGGGCTCGACGCCGGCCACATCACGGACGTGCGTGGTCGGGGCGCCGGTCGCCCATGTTCCCTGGGCATGCTCGGGTAGGTAGTGCCGCAGGCTGGACTGGAAGAACAGGTCGGCGCCCAGCCGTTTCGCGTTGACCCGCACAGCCCGCATGAACATCGACGGCGGAACGTCGATGTGACGCACCCGTCGGCTCAGCGCTTCACCGACTGCATCGGCGATGTCGGCCCCGGACAGCAGCGTCGGCCCGGTAGGGCGGTACGCGCGGCCGTCGTGACGGTGCGGGTCAAGCAGCGCGCCGACGGCGACCCGCGCGATGTCCTCGTTGGAGGGCGGCGCATTTCGGCCCGCCCCGGTCGGCGTCGGCAACACTCCGAGTTGGGCGGCCAGCGGGACCAATTGCAGATAGTTGTCGGCGAAATAGCCCGGATCGACGGCCACATGCGCCGTATCGGGCAACAGCTCGAACAACCTGTCGGTCAACCAGGCCTGCCTCGTCATCAGCGACGGGTGCTCCGGGCTGGCCAGCCATTGCCCAAGGGCCACTACCGCTTCCACGCCTGCGCGCCGTGCCGCCACCGCGAAGGCAACCGCACTGTCGAGCGCATGGGGATGGTAAGGAGGATTGAAGTACAGCCGGCCGACACCGGCGATCGCGCCGCTGACCTGTTGGATGTCAAACATATCGGCGACGACGACCTCGGCGCCCAACTCACGCAACCGGGCGCTGCGCGCGTCCTCGCGGTGCACCATGGCCCTAGTGGTGACGCCTTTTTCCAGCAGTTGGACGGCTACCGCACCGCCGACCTTGCCCGTGGCGCCGGTGACCAATACTCGACTATTCATCGGAGTTCCCTTTCCTTTTGACGCGCCGGTTCCCTGGCCGGGAGCAGCCAGCCGACGACGATCGCCGCACCCAGCGCGATGCCCGCGCACACCAGCGAGCTGACCTGCAGCCCGTCCAGGAACGCGCGATCAACGGCGGCGCGAACATGCCCGGCCTGCTGCGCGGGCAGATGCTGAATCACTGTGTGCGCCAGAGCCATTGAGTGGCGCATCGGGTCGGCGGGCAAACCCGCCAGCGCGGATGTTCCAAGGTGCCCCGAGTACACCGAGGCAAAGATGCTGCCGGCGATGGCCACTCCGAGCGTGCCCCCGAGTTCACGCGTGGTGTCGTTGACGGCCGAGCCGACCCCGGCCTTGTCGACGGGCAGCGATCCCATGATCGCCTCGGTGGCCGGCGAAACGGTCAGGCCCAGGCCGCCGCCCAGCAGCAGCATCTGCGTGGCGATCTGGTTGTACGGCGTCGCGGCATCTGCGGTTGATGCCCAGGCCAGGCCGGCCGCGAAGACCGCAAGGCCGGCGACGACGACGGCGGTGGTACCGCGGCGTTCGACCAGTCGGGGTCCCAGGATGGAGGCCAGCGCGATCGATGCGGCGACCGGTAGCAAGCGCACTCCGGCCTGAAACGCCGTGTAGTCCTTGATGAATTGGAAGTACTGGGTGATGACGAAGATGAAACCGAACAGGGTCAGAAAACCGGCGGTCACCGCCAGACTCCCGCCGGAGAATCGGCGGTTGAAGAACACCGAGACGTCAAGCATCGGATGGCTGCTGCGTCGCTCCCACCAGGCGAACACCACGAGAATGGTTGCGGCCGTGATAAAGCCGGCCGCGGTCCGGTCGTCGGTCCACCCCCAGGTGGGGGCCTCGATCACCGTGTAGACGAGCGCGGTGATCCCGGTTGTGGACAGGATCAGGCCGCCGACGTCGACACGCGGGGCGGCCGGGTCGCGCGAGGTGGGCACGAACAGGGTCCCGCCGATGATGGCAAGCGCCGCGATCGGAATGTTCACCATGAAAACCGAACCCCACCAGAAGTGCTCGAGTAGCCATCCGCCGCTGATCGGCCCGACGGCCACCCCGACGCCGACCATGGCCGCCCACAGTCCGATCGCCTTGGCCCGCGTTACCGGGTCGGTGAAGATGTTGGTGATCAGTCCCAGCGTGGTCGGGAAGATCACCGCGGCGCCCACCCCCATGGCCGCGCGCGCCGCGATCAACGCGTCGGCCGAATTCATTTGTGCCGCAATGCCAGAAGTCACAGCGAACAGTGCGAGCCCGGAGTTCAGCCAGCCGCGGCGGCCGTAGCGGTCGGACAGGCTGCCCGCGGAGAGCAGCAGTCCGGACATGACCAGGGTGTAGGCGTCGACGATCCATTGCAGTTGTGCGGTGTCGGCACCGAGTTCCCGGGACAGGGTGGGCAGCGCGACGTTGACGATGGTCGCGTCGACGCTGATGACGAACACGCCGAGGCAGATGACGGCAAGCGCGGCAATGGGGTGATTCCGGAACGTTGGGTCGGTACGCATGGACAAGACAGTAAATCTAGAAGACAAACAAATCAAGTAGTAGTTTGAAAAACATGTCTGCCCTCAGGTAAGGTGGCATGGTGGCACCCCGCAGGAACTACAACCAGAACTGTCCGATCGCGCGCGGGCTTGATGTGCTCGGCGAGCGGTGGACCCTACTGATCCTGCGGGAGCTGGTCGGGGGCGTGCGCCGGTACGGTGACCTGCGTGCCGAGCTGCCCGGCATCGCAACCAATCTGCTCGCCGAGAGACTCAAGGAGCTGCAGGAAGCCGGGCTCATCGAGCGCGCCGACCTGCCGGCCCCGATCGGCCGTACCGTCTACACCCTCAGTGACCTGGGCTGGCAGCGGGTACTGCCGATCCTGCGGAGCCTCGCGTGGTTCGGGGTGGACCATTTGGACCCGATCGGCGACGGGCCGGTGTCGCCGCTCAACGGGTTCCTGGCCGGAATCCTGTTGGGCTTCGATCCGGGGAGGGCTGCCGGTGTGGAGGCGACCTACCGTGTCGAGATCGACGGTCGCCGTTTCGAATTCGCCGTCACGCAAGGCCACCTCGCCCCCGCCCGTGGCGAGCCCGCGGTGACTTTCACCGCCACCGCGGCGGATCTGGTCACCGCCCGCCTGGGGGGCGACGAAGCCGAGCGGGACGCCGCCCTGCGCCGAATCGAGTTCAACGGCGACGCCGATGCCGTCCGCGCGCTGCGGACCGCGTTCTCGCTGTAGCACTACGGGGCGGAGGCGACGCGACCAGCCACTAGACTCGCGTCCGTGGCCGACCCCACTGAAACCCCTGAAATCGAGGTGTCCGAGACGACCGGATCGCCCGCTCGACCGGTGCTCGTCGTGGACTTCGGCGCGCAGTATGCCCAGCTGATCGCCCGTCGCGTCCGCGAGGCACGGGTGTTCTCCGAGGTCATCCCGCACACCGCCACGGTCGAGGAGATCAAGGCCCGCGACCCGCGGGCGCTGGTCCTCTCCGGCGGGCCATCCAGTGTCTACGCCGACGGCGCACCGCAGATCGATCCGGCCCTGTTCGATCTCGGGGTTCCGGTGTTCGGCATCTGCTACGGATTTCAGGCCATGGCGCAGGCGCTGGGCGGCACCGTCGCGCACACCGGCACCAGCGAATACGGCCGTACCGAGCTGAAAGTCCTTGGCGGTGAACTACATTCGGGGTTACCGGCCGTTCAGCCGGTATGGATGAGCCATGGCGATGCGGTCACGGTCGCGCCGGATGGGTTCGAGGTGGTGGCCAGCAGTTCCGGTGCTTCGGTGGCCGGCTTCGAGAACCGGCAGCGGCGGTTGGCCGGTGTGCAGTACCACCCGGAGGTCATGCACACCCCGCACGGGCAGCAGGTGCTCAGCCGATTCCTGCACGACTTCGCCGGACTCGGCGCGGACTGGACGGCCGCCAACATCGCCGGTGTGCTGATCGAGCAGGTACGCGCCCAGATCGGTGACGGCCACGCGATTTGCGGCCTGTCCGGCGGCGTGGATTCCGCGGTGGCCGCCGCACTGGTGCAGCGTGCCATCGGTGACCGGTTGACCTGTGTCTTCGTCGACCACGGACTTCTTCGCGCCGGGGAGCGGACGCAGGTGCAGCGCGACTTCGTGGCGGCCACCGGCGCCAACTTGGTCACCGTCGACGCGGCGGACACCTTCCTTCAGGCGCTGTCGGGCGTGACCAATCCCGAAGGCAAGCGCAAGATCATCGGCCGCCAGTTCATCCGCGCCTTCGAGGGTGCGGTGCGAGACATATTGAGCGACACCGGGTCTGAGGTCGATTTCCTGGTACAGGGCACCCTGTATCCGGATGTGGTGGAGTCCGGCGGCGGCACTGGAACGGCGAACATCAAGAGCCACCACAACGTCGGCGGCCTGCCCGACGACCTGAAGTTCAAACTCGTCGAGCCGCTGCGGCTGCTGTTCAAGGACGAGGTGCGTGCGGTCGGGCGCGAGCTGGGCCTGCCGGAGGAAATCGTTGCGCGCCAACCCTTTCCGGGTCCCGGGCTGGGCATCCGGATCGTCGGTGAGGTCACCGCGCAGCGGCTGGACACGCTGCGGCGCGCCGACTCGATCGCCCGCGAGGAACTGACTGCCGCGGGGCTGGACAACCTGATCTGGCAGTGCCCGGTGGTGCTGCTCGGCGACGTGCGCTCGGTCGGCGTGCAGGGCGATGGCCGGACCTACGGGCATCCGATCGTGCTGCGTCCGGTGTCCAGTGAGGACGCCATGACCGCCGACTGGACCCGGGTGCCCTACGAGGTGCTGGAGCGCATTTCGACCCGCATCACCAACGAGGTGGCCGAGGTCAACCGGGTGGTGCTGGACATCACCAGCAAACCCCCTGGCACCATCGAGTGGGAGTAGCCGGCCCGACCTAGTTTCCGCGAAAATGCGACCACATGGCACTCATCTGCCACACCAGTATCGATCGCATAACGCTGTCCCTCACGTCGCTTGACGGTTGTCAGAGGGCGGGTGTTTACTTCGGAATGTATCGAACATACATTCGAAATCGAGTCCCGGAGGCTCCCGGAAAGCAGGTGATAGGAGGCTGTCATGACCGCGGCTTTTGCCTCCAGTCGTCACCTAGAAAACCGTGCTGAGCAGCTGGAATCGCTTCGCCGGCGGATGGCGAGCATCTCCGGGAAGAAGGGTGCGCGGGCCGTCCCCGAGGACCTGCTGCCGGACTCGGAAGCCCACCTGGCGCTGCCGCCCTGGCTGGCCGAGCTGCTGCCCGCGCCACTGCCCCGGGGATCGGTCGCGGTGCTTTCGGGCGCCCGGTCGCTACTGCTGAGCATGGTGGCCGCGGTCACGGCGGCCGGTGGCAACGCCGCAATCGTCGGCCAGCCGGATATCGGGCTGCTGGCCGCCGCGGAGATGGGCGCCGATCTGAGCCGGCTCGCGGTGATACCGGATCCCGGAACCGATCCGGTGGAGGTGGCCGCGGTGCTCGTCGACGGCATGGATCTGGTGGTGCTGGGGCTGGGCGGATGCCGGGTGCCGCCAACCCGGGCGCGGGCGGTGGTGGCCCGCGCCCGGAACAAGGGCTGCACGCTGTTGGTCACCGGCGGCGACTGGCAAGGGGCGCCGACGCGCCTCGCCGCCCGGGTCTGCGGTTATGAGATCACTCAGGGTTGTCGGGAGGCGCCCGTCCCTGGATTCGGCCGGATCAGCGGGGTCCGGCTGCAGGTCAGCGGGATGTGTGCGGGACGACGGGTGACGGCCCAACCGCGAGCCGGGTAATGCCCGAGGTACCCCCTTCTGGTTCAAGGGTTTTGGCGATCTGGTGCATGGATTGGCCCGCGGTCGCGGCGGCCACGGCCGCGGGGCTGACCGCGACCGCCCCGATCGCGGTCACATTGGCCAACCGGGTGATCGCCTGCTCGTCGGCCGCCCGGGCGGCGGGAGTGCGGCGGGGCCTGCGACGCCGGGAGGCGGCGGCGCGGTGTCCGCAATTGCACGTCACCGCCGCCGACGCGGACCGCGACGCCCGCTTCTTCGAAGCGGTGATCGCGGCGGTGGACGACCTGGTGCCCCGGGCCGAGGTGTTGCGGCCCGGACTCCTGGTGTTGCCGGTGCGTGGGGCGGCCCGCTATTTCGGGTCCGAGGCCACCGCCGCCGAACGGTTGATCGACGCGGTCGCCGCCGCCGGCGCCGAATGTCAGGCCGGAATCGCCGACCAGTTGTCCACCGCGGTCTTCGCGGCCCGGGCGGGCCGTGTCGTCGAGCCGGGAGGCGACGCGAGGTTTTTGGCGGTGTTGTCCATCCGCCAACTCGCCACCGAGCCGAGCCTGTCCGGTGCCGGCCGAGAAGAACTGACAGACCTGTTGTGGCGGATGGGGATTCGCACCATCGGACAGTTCGCCGCGCTGTCGCGCAGCGACGTGGCTTCCAGGTTCGGCGCCGACGGGGTGACCGCGCACCGGTTGGCGCGCGGTGAACCCGAACGGCCGCCCTCCGGGCGGGAACCGCCGGCCGAACTCGAGGCGGTGCTGGACTGCGACCCGCCGATCGACCGGGTCGATGCCGCCGCGTTCGCCGGGCGCTCGCTGGCCGGCACGCTGCACCAGACGCTGATGGCAGCCGGGGTGGGATGTACCCGCCTGGCCATCCACGCCGTCACCGCCAACGGCGAAGAACTGCAGCGAGTGTGGCGGTGCGCCGAGCCGTTGACCGAGGACGCCACCGCCGACCGGGTGCGCTGGCAGCTCGACGGTTGGTTGAGCAGCCGCACCGCACACAATCCCCGTCCCACCGCCGCGGTGACGCGGTTGCGGCTCAACGCGGTGGAGGTGGTCTCCGCCGAGGCGCTGCAGTTGCCGCTCTGGGGTGGCCTGGGCGAGGAGGACAGGCTGCGGGCCCGCCGGGCGCTGGTGCGGGTGCAGGGCCTGCTCGGCCCGGAGGCGGTGCGGGTGCCGGTGCTGTCCGGCGGCCGCGGACCGGCCGAGCGCATCACGTTGATCCCACTCGGCGACGAGCCGGTGCCGCGGGCCGATCCCGAGCTGCCGTGGCCCGGCCGGATGCCCGAGCCGTCGCCGGCGGTGTTGCTTGACGATCCGGTGGAACTGCTTGACGCTCAAGGAAACCCGATACGGGTGACGCTGCGGGGGCTGTTCTCCGCCGACCCGGCGCGCCTGATCGCCCATGGCCGAGAGGAGCGGTTGTGCTGGTGGGCCGGGCCGTGGCCGATCGACGAGCGATGGTGGGATTCCGAATTGAGCAAGGGCCGCACCGCCCGTGCCCAGGTCTTGCTGGAGAGCGAGCGTGCGCTGCTGTTGTGTTATCGCCAGCGGCGCTGGTATGTGGAGGGAAGCTACGAATGACCCACCAAAGTCATTGCGCTCCGGCGTATTCGACGCGCCGCAATGCGTCGGGAGTCAGGTCCTCGAGTGAGGGGTATCCGTCGACGGCCATGATCAGGTCCGCCTCGGCCAGCAACGATCGCAACACGTGCACGATGCCGTCCACACCGCCGAGGGCCAGTCCGTAAGCGTAGGGGCGGCCGATCCCCACCGCGGTCGCGCCCATCGCGAGCGCTTTGATGATGTCGGCCCCACCGCGCACACCCGAGTCGAACAACACCGGCATCCCATCGGCGGCCTCGATCACCCCGGGCAGGCAATCCAGGCAGGGCAACCCGCCATTGGCTTGCCGACCGCCGTGGTTGGAGCAGTAAATAGCATCCACCCCAATGTCTTTGGCGCGCCGGACGTCGTCGGGATGGCAGATGCCCTTGACCATCAGCGGCAGGCTGGTCTCGGATCGCAGCCACTGAATGTCCGTCCACCGGAACGGTCCGCCGAAGATCGGTAGCTTGCGCACCGCCGCCTCGGTGGCGTCTTCGCCGGAGCTCAGCTGGGCGCGGAAAACGGGATCGCTGGTGTAGTTGGCCAGGCAGCCGCTGGGCACCTGCGGATAGTTCCCGCCGCTCAGGTCGCGGGGACGCCAGCCGGTGACCCAGGTGTCGAGGGTGACGGCGATGCCCTTGAAGCCGGCCGCCTCGGCCCGGTGCACCAGGCTGGCGGCCATCTTGCGGTCCGGCGGCGTGTACAGCTGGAAAAACGCCGGGGTGTCGCCCAGTTCGGCGGCGAGGTCTTCCATCGGGTCGGCCGACAGGGTTCCCACGAAGAACGGCACACCCGTGCGGACCGAGGCCCTTGCACAGAGTATGTCCCCGTGGCCGTTCGGGTCGCACACCCCGATGACGCCGATGGGTGCCATGAATATCGGAGACGGGAACCGTATGCCGAACAACTCCACTGACATATCGCGCTGCTCGGGGGCGATCCCCATGCGCGGGTACAGGCCCCACCGCCTGAAGGCCGCGCAGTTGGCGCGCTGGGTGTGCTCGTTACCCGCGCCGCCGGCCACATAGCCCAGCACTTTGGGCGTCATCGCCGCCGCCGCCTTTTTCTCCAGGTCCTCGAACCTGATCGGGTACTGCGGCTGATTCCCGTGTAGCGACTGGTCGTACAACTCGTTTTGGTAATCGGCGAAGGCCATGATCGCTGCTTTACCCGGTGCGTCACGCACCAAACGAGGGCGAGGATCCCGCCCGGCAGTCACCCCGCCGTCAGTACCGCCCGAAGGCGATGGCGACGTTGTGTCCGCCGAACCCGAACGAGTTGTTGATGGCGTACTCGTAGTTGCCG
>NZ_LZKU01000014.1 GCF_001672975.1 Mycobacterium sp. 1465703.0 | reverse complement strand
CCGTCGGCGTTGCCGCGGTCCAGCAGGTCGTGTCCGGGGCGCTGCAGCACGGCTGTAACCGGACGGTGGTGGTGACCAACCAGTCCTTCACCAAGGCCGCTCGCCGATTGGCCACCACCCACCATTGCCGTCTGGTGGGGCGCACCCAGTTGCAGAGCTGGACCCGGGTCGCGGCCATTCCGGTGCGGGGTCCGCGGCGCACCCACGGGGTGGCGCCCCATCCCGGCCCGCTGCGGCTGGAATCGGAGCGGGAAGCCTAGCAGCGGTCCGGCGGGCTCGCGAGATCCCCAGGGGCGCAGCATGTTCGGTCCGGATCTGACGGACGCTGCCGGCGGTTCCTCACCGCCCAGTCGCATCCTCGATCACCCGGCGTGCGATGTCTCGCAGCGGGGTGTTCATGCTCTGCGACAGCTTGATCAGGGTGTTGAAGGCCGTCTGGTCGTCCAGGTCATAGCGCTCCATGAGAATGCCTTTGGCCTGTCCGATCGTGTCGCGGGTGCTCAGGGCTTCCTTGAACTGCTGTGTGCGCACCACGTTGCTCCAGGCCAGGGCGCCCAGCGTCGCGAAGATGGCGGCAACCCGGCGGGAGTCGTCGGAGAAGGCATGCGGGCGTTCGGCGTAGAAGTTCAGCGCTCCCATGCTCAGCTCGTCGGTGAACATCGGCAGCGATAGAACGCTGCGAATCGGCGTGTGCGCGAGCGCGTCCGCCTGGTACTTCGGCCAGCGCGAGTCGGTATCGAGGTCATCGACAATGACGACTTTGCGGGTCCACGCCGCGTGAACGCAAGGTCCCTCCAGGTGGCGCTGCTGGAACTCGTCGAGCAACCGGGCGCAGTCGTGCGTCACCGATGGTGTGCTGACCTCGTTCTGCCGGCTGGTGACGGTGATTCCCGCTTCCTGCGCCCCCGGCACCCAGCGCGCGGCCGCCCTGGTCAGGTCGTCGAGCACCTGGGGAAACTCCCCGGCATCGGCCGAATAGATGGTGCGCAGAACGTCGGTGAGCAGGGTCAGATCGTCAAAATTGGTCACTGAATGTCGCCCTCATGCGTCGAGACCGGTTGCAGGCTTACCCCGTACCGTTTGCGCAGCCTGCGGTCTCGCGAGGCGATCACTTCTAATTTTGACGGCGACGAATGTCAATGCTGTTTGCTCAGCATTACGGTGAGATCCACTATATCGGCCCGGTTTCCGATGATTGCGCCCCCACCGGCCCGACGATTCGGGGCCGACTGGCTCGATGGCCGCCCATCCGTCAATCCGGGTTGCGTGGGCCAAGTCAGGTGGTAGCGTCCGGCGCACCGGCTGACTTTGGAGCGACGATGGCGGAAGACGAGTGGAGCAAACCCGCGGCCCTGGCCATCCCCAAGGAAGGCTATTTCGAGCTCGAACGCGGTCGCTACGGGCCGATTTATCCCCGCACGCCCGCTTGCTACGGCTTTTCCATCATCGCCAAGGTCAAGGAAGGCCGCGAAGAAGCCGTGCGTGCCCACGGCAAGCAGCTCGAGGAAGCCATCAAGGCCAATCCCGAAGTGCTGGCGCCGCTCCGGCTGCATTACCTGCGCTGGCTGCTCTTCGATGTCGGATCCGGGCTGCACTTCCAGTACCAGGGCATCTTCGACACAGACTTCGACAAGTACACCGAGGATGCGGTGCAATTGTTCAGCCAGACCGGGATTACCACCGTCTTCACCAACCTCGAGGGCTTCCCCGAAGACTGGCGGGAAAACCCCGAGTCCTTCGTCAAGTACGTCCGCGAGCACCAGTGCCCGAGCTTTCTGGAATACGGGGAGTACCCCTATGTCACCGGTGACGAGATCAAGAAGGCGCTACGGCTGAAAGCCGCGTTCCAAACGATGCTGGATCAAATGCAATGACGGCCGGAGCTTTCCGATGCTTGAGCTCGACGACATCCAGCACATCCTGCTGACCCGAACCCCGGCGCTGACCGGACGTTACGAGTTTCTCTCGTTCGACACTCCGGCGGCCGGCCGGGCATGGCTGTCCGAATTGGTCGACGTCGTGGAATCCGCCGCGTCGGCGCGAGACACCATGGACGAAACCAAGCGCTGGGTCACGCTGGGTTTCACCTGGAACGGCCTTCGGGCGCTCGGGGTGCCCGGGGAAGCCCTCGCGACCTGGCCGGAAGAGTTCCGGCAGGGGATGGCCGCCCGAGCCGACATCCTCGGCGACACCGGCCGCAACCACCCCGACAACTGGATCGGGGGATTGGCCGGCGACGACCTGCACGCGATTGCGATCCTGTTCGCGCGCGACGACGACGAGCACGCCCGCGCCACCCGGGCCCACGACGACCTGGTGCAAAGGTGTCCCGGCGTGCGCCGGCTGTCGTATCTGGATCTGAATGCGACACCGCCGTTCAACTACGCCCACGACCACTTCGGCTTCCGGGATCGCTTGTCGCAGCCGGTGATCGAAGGATCGGGCGAGGAGCCCACACCCGGCTCGGGGGCACCGCTGAAGGCCGGGGAGTTCATCCTCGGCTATCCCGACGAGATTGGCCCGGTGGCCAATTCGCCCCAACCGGCGGTGCTCTCACGCAACGGGACCTACGCGGCGTACCGACGGCTGCAGGAACACGTGGCGTTGTTCCGCGACTACATCCGCGCGCAGGCCCGCACACCGGACGACGAGGAGTTGTTGGCGGCGAAATTCATGGGCCGCTGGCGCAGCGGCGCCCCGCTGGTGCTCGCGCCGGACAGAGATGACCCGGCGCTGGGCGCGGACCCTATGCGCAACAACGACTTCAACTACAAGGAGATGGACCCGCTCGGATATGCCTGTCCGTTAGGTGCGCACGCCCGGCGGCTCAACCCGCGGGACACCGCGCCCAACATGAACCGGCGGCGGATGATTCGCCGCGGCGCCACCTATGGGCCGGCGCTTCCCGAAGGTGCGCCCGACGACGGGATGGACCGCGGCATCGCGGCATTCATCATCTGCGCCAGCCTGATCCGGCAGTTTGAATTCGCCCAGAACGTCTGGATCAACGACCGCACGTTCCACGAACTCGTCAACGAGCACGATCCCATCTGTGGAACACAGGACGGCACAATGGAGTTCAAGATACCCAAACGGCCAATCCGGCGAGTTCTCAAGGGGCTTCCTGCTTTCACGACGTTGACCGGCGGGGCGTACTTCTTCCTTCCGGGCATCAACGCGATGCGATACCTCGCGACGCTCGACTGACAACCGGGAAACGATCATGACCACTCTGCCTGCGGCACGCACCTACAACCAAAGCCATGTCATGCGCC
>NZ_LZKU01000013.1 GCF_001672975.1 Mycobacterium sp. 1465703.0 | reverse complement strand
CAAGGGCGGTGAAATCGAGATGGACGGGCACCGGATCGCGGTCCCGGTCTCGACCGACCAGATGAAGACGGTCGCCAAGCTGTCCGGCGGGCAGTCCTACACCGCCACCAACCTCGGCGAGCTGGAGAAGAGCTACAACGCCATCGAGAACGAGATCGGCTACCGCACGGTGCCCGGACCGGGCAGCTCCGGCTGGCTGCGCCTGGGCGTCCTGACCGCACTGATCGCGACGGCGCTGGCCCTGCTGATCAACCGGCGGCTGCCCAGCTGACGACTCAGGCGGGCAGCCTGCGGTTGAGCAGCAGGCCGGCCAAGATGGCGCCGGCCATGACGAAGGCGCCGAGCAACATCCAGGCCATGCTCGCGTCGCCCTTGACGGTCTCGTAGCCGATCTGGCGCTGCAGCGTCGAGTACACGTTCTTCAGCGAGTCCAGGCTGTCGGCGTGAAACGACTGGCCCTCGGTGATCTCGCAGATCTTCTGCAGGGTCTGGTCATCCACCGGAACGGGGATGGTGGCGCCCTCGTAGTCGACGGTGCCGTACGGGGTGCCGAACGAGATCGTCGAGATCTGCACGCCCTCGGCTTTGGCGGCCCGGGCCGCGGTGTAGACGCCATCATGCGGATCGCCGGGATTGGAGGGCTTGTTCTCGCCGCCGTCGGAGAGCAGCACGATGCGGGCCGGCGGCGGATTGTCGCCCCCGGCGACCGCGGTGGCACTGATCGCGTGCAGAGCGGTGAAGATGGCTTCGCCGGT
>NZ_LZKU01000012.1 GCF_001672975.1 Mycobacterium sp. 1465703.0 | reverse complement strand
GGCAACCGGCCACGGGGCTGGCCCGGCTGCTGCGCGAGGAGCTCATCCTCGAGGTGGGTTACGTGCCCCGCCGCCGCCACCACCAGTGACGACGACCACAACGACGACGCCGCCGTTCGAGCTGCCGAAGCTGCCGTGCATCCTGCCGGCGCCGTTCTGCCCGCCCAGCTCAAGCCCGACGCCGCCGCCCCCGCAGCAACCGCTGCCGGGGCCCGGTCCGGTGCCGACTTCGCCGCAACCGGCCAGCTGACTTCGCTTGCCAGCGAAATTCACCGCTACACTGGCGTGCCGTGATGATCACCCTGGACCATGTCAGCAAGAAGTACAAAGCGTCGGCCCGCCCGGCGCTGGAGGACGTCAACGTCAAGATCGACAAGGGTGAATTCGTTTTCCTGATCGGCCCGTCGGGGTCGGGCAAGTCGACATTCATGCGGCTGCTGCTCGGCGCGGAAAACCCGACCAGTGGCGACGTGCGAGTGTCGAAGTTCCACGTCAACAAGCTGCGCGGGCGTCACGTGCCGAAGCTGCGCCAGGTCATCGGCTGTGTTTTCCAGGACTTCCGCCTGTTGCAGCAAAAGACGGTGTACGAGAACGTTGCGTTCGCGCTGGAAGTGATCGGCAAACGAACCGACGCGATCAACAGGGTGGTGCCCGAGGTGCTGGAAACCGTCGGCCTGTCCGGCAAAGCCAACCGGTTGCCCCACGAATTGTCGGGTGGCGAGCAGCAGCGGGTGGCGATCGCCCGCGCGTTCGTGAACCGGCCACTGGTCCTGCTCGCGGACGAGCCGACGGGAAACCTCGACCCAGACACCAGTAAGGACATCATGGATTTGTTGGAGCGGATCAACCGCACCGGGACGACCGTGCTGATGGCCACGCACGATCACCACATCGTCGACTCGATGCGCCAGCGCGTGGTCGAGCTGTCGTTGGGCAGGCTGGTTCGCGACGAGCAGCGCGGCATCTACGGGATGGACCGCTAAGTGCGCTTCGGCTTCCTACTCAACGAGGTTCTGACCGGGCTTCGCCGCAACGTCACCATGACGGCCGCGATGATCCTGACGACCGCGATCTCCATCGGCCTGTTCGGCGGCGGTCTGCTGGTGGTCCGGCTGGCCGACAACTCGCGCGAGATCTACCTCGACCGCGTCGAGACGCAGGTGTTCCTGACCGACGACATATCGGCCAACGATGCGACGTGCGCGTCGGCCCCCTGCAAGGGGCTGCGCGAAAAGATCGATGCACGGCAGGACGTCAAATCGGTGCGCTTCGTCAACCGGCAGGACGCCTACAACGACGCCATCAAGAAGTTTCCGGAGTTCAAGGACGTGGCCGGTAAGGACTCGTTTCCCGCCTCCTTCATCGTCAAGCTGAACAATCCCGAACAGCACGCGGAGTTCGATGCCGCGATGCAGGGCCAGCCCGGGGTGCGCAGCATCCTCAACGAGAAAGATCTCATCGACCGGCTGTTCGCGGTGTTGGACGGCTTGCGCGATGCCGCGTTCGCCGTGGCTCTGGTGCAGGCCGTCGGGGCGATCCTGTTGATCGCCAACATGGTGCAGGTCGCGGCCTACACCCGGCGCACCGAGATCGGCATCATGCGGCTGGTGGGTGCCAGCCGCTGGTACACCCAGCTGCCCTTCCTGGTGGAAGCGATGTTGGCCGCAGCCATCGGTGTGGCCATTGCCGTCTTCGGACTGATGCTGGTGCGAGCGTTGTTCCTGGACAACGCGTTAAGCCAGTTCTATCAAGCCCATCTAATTGCCAAGGTCGACTACGCCGACATCCTCTACATCGCGCCGTGGCTGTTCCTGCTCGGCGTGTCGATGGCGGCGGTGACGGGGTATGCGACCTTGCGCCTCTATATACGGCGGTAGCTATGGCCAAGGGTCCCGGCCGGTCCAAGGCGGCGGGCGGCAAAGATGGCAGCAAACAGGTCATAGCCACCAATCGCAAAGCGCGGCATAACTATTCGATCATCGAATCGTTCGAGGCCGGAGTGGCGTTGCAGGGTACCGAGGTCAAGAGCTTGCGCGAGGGGCAAGCATCTTTAGCTGACGCGTTCGCAACAATCGATGACGGCGAAGTGTGGTTGCGTAACTTGTACATTGCCGAGTATCAGCACGGTAGCTGGACCAATCACGAGCCGCGACGCAACCGAAAGTTGTTGTTACATAGGCAACAAATTGACAGGCTGGTAGGCAAGATACGAGATGGTAACCTCGCCTTGATGCCGCTGTCTTTGTATTTCTCCGCGGGCAAGGTCAAAGTCGAGCTTGCTCTCGCGCGCGGCAAAAGGACTTATGACAAGCGCCAGGACATGGCGCAACGCGATGCACAGCGTGAGGTGGTCCGCGAAATGGGGCGTCGAGCTAAGGGTATGACCTGATCGGGGCGGCTTACGCCCAGCTGTCGGCCGTTACGTACGGCGTCAGCGACTTTGTGGGCGGCGTGGCAGCGCGGCGGGTAGCCGCGCTGCGCGTAATGCTCGTCGCCTACCCGATCGAAACGCTGTTACTGGGCGTAATGGCCATCTTCGTGGGCGGGCCCATCCATGTCGGCGCCGTGATTTGGGGTTGCCTGTACGGCATCGGCATGGCGTTCGGCATGTGGGCTTTCTTTGCGGCGCTTGGCTCCGGGCCGATTTCGGTGGTCTCACCACTGGCGGCCGTGCTCAACGCCGCGGTACCCGTCGCCGTCGGTATGGCGTTGGGGGAGCGACCCGGGCAGGCGGCTCTGGTGGGCGTCGTCCTGGCGCTGGGTGCGGTGATGCTTGTCAGCCGCGAGGCCCCGGTCGAGGGAACGCCGTATCGGTTCACCCCAAAAGTGGCCTGGCTCACAGTAGTTGCCGGATCGGCGATGGGCTTGAACATAGTATTCCTGCATCAGGCGCCGCACGTATGCAAGCTGTGGCCGCTGGTTTTCGCTCGGGTGGCTGCCAGCCTGGTGGTGTTCGCCATGGCCAAAACCAGCCAGAACCTGGCGATGCCGCGCGGACGGCCGCTCAAACTGGCCGTGGCCGTGGCCGTCCTGGACATCTTCGCCAACATCACCATGCTCGCCGCGCTGCACACCTGGCTGCTGTCGTTGGCCAGCATCCTTATTTCGCTGTATCCGGCAGCGACGGTGGTGCTCGCGATGGTCGTGCTGCGTGAGCGGGTGACCCGCTTGCAAGGGATCGGCATGGTGCTCGCCATGGGATCCGTGGCGATGATCGCCTCGGCCTAACCCGCCCTTCTGTCGATGGGAATGATCGGCCTACGATCCTGACCATGGCCGCTCGTCCCGTCACCAAACTCGACAAGTCAGCCGTGCTTTCCGCGCTTTTCGCGGTGTGGGATGACATCGATGCCCTGTTGGCCGGATTATCCGAGGCCCAATGGCGGGCGGTGAGCCCGCTGCCCGGTTGGGATGTCAAAGCCTTGGTGGCGCATATGATCGGCACCGAGTCGTTCCTTGCGGGCATCGCCGCTCCGCAGCCCGATATCGATGTGTCGGCGCTGGAGCATGTGCGCAATGACGTCGGGGTGATGAACGAGTGCTGGGTGCGTCATCTGAGCGCGCACGCCGATGCCGACGTGCTGGAAAGCTTCAGGGTGATCACCAACGATCGGCGCCAGGCGCTGACGAACATGCCGGCCGAGGAGTGGGATTCGGTGACGATGACGCCCACCGGCCCGGATTCCTACGGCCGGTTTATGCGCATCCGGGTGTTCGACTGCTGGATGCACGAGGAAGACATCCGGGTGGCGTTGAAACGTCCGCCGTCCGATGCCGAGCTCGCCGGCCCGGCGGCGTCGCTTGCCCTCGACGAGATCGCCGCCACGATGGGCTACGTGGTGGGCAAGCTGGCCAAGGCGCCGGACGGTTCACGCGTTCAGTTCGACCTCACCGGACCGCTGGCCCGCACCATCCGGGTCAGCGTCGACGGCCGGGCCGCGGTGGTCGACGACTTCGCCGGGCAAGAACCGACCGCGACCATCCGGCTGGACGGCCTGCAGTTCACCCGGCTCGCCGGTGGCCGCCCGATGTGCCCGGCCCGCCCTCAGGATGTCGAACTCGGTGGTGACAAGGGCGTGGCCGCCCAGGTCGTCGAGCATCTCAATTTTGTGATCTGATCGCAGTTCCAGCGCGGAAGATAACCGCGTTGCCGCTGGTTGATAGGCAGGTACCATTGATATTCCTGCCGAAAGTCGGCGGGGTGCGAGGGGCTGAAAGGTTTCGACTTCGCGCATCGAATCAAGGGAAGCGTGCCGGTGCAGGCAACTGACCACCGTAAGCGTCGTTGCAAACAGATAAGCGCCGATTCACATCAGCGCGACTACGCTCTCGCTGCCTAAGCGACAGCTAGTCCGTCAGACCGGGAAAGCCCTCGACCCGGACCCTGGCGTCAGCTAGAGGGATCCACCGACGAGTCCGGTCGCGGGACTCATCGGGACATAAACAGCGACTGGGATCGTCATCCTGGCTTGTTCGCGTGACCAGGAGATCCAAGTAGAGGCATAGCGAACTGCGCACGGAGAAGTCTTGAGGGAATGCCGTAGGACCCGGGTTCGATTCCCGGCAGCTCCACTGAGAACCGGCTGGTCAGAGCAACAAAGCTCTGGCCAGTTTCTCTTTTCATCAACATCTCATCAACATGTATCGGTGAAGCTCGCGTTATGCCGTCGCTTCGTCGTGGCAACCGTAGGGACGGCAGCACCTACGTACGGGCGCTGTACCGGCTGAATGGCTGTCTCCCTACCAGCCGATCAAATTTGCGATGAGGCAGCTCAAGGACACTGTCGGGATGTCGCGAGGCCGATACGGGCTACCCGTCGGCTATCAATCTGATTCTCCGAAGTCGCGACTTCTTAGATCGCACAACATGACCCGAAGCGGACGTGGCACCTTGACGTCTGACTCAAGCGCGCAAGATTGTGTTGGGTCCGCCCGGCAGATCTACTCGCGGTGGGCGCACACGTATCCGAATCCTGGTGGATCGCTGCAAGTCCGCATCGTACGGTCGAACACGGAAAGAGTTGGGCTGCAGGCGAAGAAGACGCGAAGAGTAGCGGCCGGCAGGAAGTGCAAGTGCTGATTCTTCAGGTGGACTGGGCACGTCCATACCTGGCCGGGCCAGCCCTGCATTGAGACCTTCGGCTGAAGAAATGCGTTCGGCCGAGATCAATGCACCCGTTCCAGCGCCGTACATCGGGTGCCATCGATGGTCAGCAGCACCGCGCCCATGGTCATCGGCCCGCAGGCCAGCCGGTACGGGGGCAACGTGCCATAGTCTTCGCCGCGGATGTCGGCGACCCAGTGCGCCGGATCGATACCGATGACACCGCCTGTGGCGCCGGTCATTCCGACATCGGTGACCAGCGCAGTGCCCCCGGGCAGCAGATGCAGCGGCAGCGTCGCCTCGTGGGTGTGGGTGCCCAGCACCGCGGCGGCGGTGCCGTCGACAGCGTGGGCGAACGATTGCTTTTCATTGATGCTCAATCCGTGGAAATCTACGATCACGGCACCACTACGGTCGATCGACTGCCAGGCCGGCCACAGCGACGCGACGTGTTGCCGTTCGGTCAGCCACCGTCCGAACAACGGTTCCGACTCGACCACAGCGGTTCTGCTCATCAGGTTGACCACAGTGAAATCCATCCCGGAGAGGCTTAATTGGAGCACTCCGCGGCCCGGCAGGCCATCGGGCATGTTGAACGGACGCAGCACCTTAGGGTGCGCGAGCACCTTCTCCACCTCGGCCCTCTCTCCGTCCCACGAATGGTTGCCACCGGTGATGACATCGACACCTGACTCCAGCAGGAGTTCTGCCGCTTCGATGCTGAGCCCAAAGCCGGTCCGGATGTGCGGCCCGCTACGCTCCGCGTTCTCCGCGTTCACCACGGCCAGGTCGACGCTGTACTGCTCACGCAGTCCAGGCATCCGCTCACAGACGTAGTCGATTGCCGCGGGACCGACGACATCCCCGAGAAAAAGCACACGCCTCATGTCCCGACCGCTCCCCATCCCTCAGCCGACCCGGCGGAACCCGGGCATCGGCCACCCGGTGTACGCACCGCGGATGGCTATCGGGAAAAGATGTGGTTACGCGAAGTGGTGCATCCGGCTACGTGTTTGCCGAAAAATATCGCTGTGACCTGCGCCTAAGACGTACTTCACTCATCCGCAAGACGGGCAGGCACATTCCGCCGTTGTTAAGTCGCGCGTCAACGGCATTCGATTTCGCCGTCGCATAAATCCCGAAACTGAGGAGGTGTTAGACGTCTCGCCACCATCAGGGAGTACTAGATGACGCGGACCCTGAATGCCAACGCGCCAGCCGTGCGGACATCAGCCGATCCGATCGAAGAAGCCCTCGACAATGCCCCACTGAGCTTGTTTCACTTCAAGGCCGCCGCGACCGCGGGGGCCGGCTTTTTCACCGACGCCTACGACCTCAACGTCATCGGCACTGTCATCCTGCTGGTCAAGCCGGAGTTTGGGCTGAACTCCGGACAGGTGGCGCTGCTAACCAGCTCGGCACTGCTGGCCGTAGCCATCGGAGCATTTGTGTTCGGCAGGCTTGGCGACCTGTTGGGCCGACGCACGGTGTATGGCCTTGAGGCCGCCATCATGGTGGTCGGTGCGCTGCTGTCCGCGTTCGCGCCGAACTTCACCTGGTTGCTGATCGCGCGATTCATCTTGGGCATTGGTATCGGCGGCGACTACCCGGCGTCCAGTGTGATCACCACGGAGTACGCCAACCGCGCTAACCGGGGCCGGCTGGTCGGGTTCGCGTTCCTGTTTTTTGCGCTAGGTCAGGTCGCCGCGTATCTGGCAGCGCTGCTCGTCCTGGCCGTGCAGACCCCGCATGATCTGGCCTGGCGGCTCATCCTGGGCCTCGGTGCGCTGCCGGCATTGCTGGTGCTATGGAATCGCAGACATATGCCGGAGTCGCCACGCTGGACGCTGCGGGTCGCCCAGGACCGCGAACGCGCAGAAAGCGACCTCTCAGCGTTCTCCGCGACATCTCAGCTGATCGCGGCCGCTGGCAAGGCACGGGTAAGGGTGCGGCTCTCCGAAGTGCTGACCAACCGCACCTTTCTGGTCACGCTAATCGGCACCGGTGGAAGCTGGTTCTTCTTCAACATCGCCACCTACGGCAACGCGGTGAGCCAACCGCTTTTGATCAAGAGCATCTCACCGTCCACCGAGACCATCACCAATGTGGCAATCAATGCCGTGCTGATGATCTGCTTCGGTCTGAGCGGAGCGCTCGTGGGATTGGCTGTGGTGGACCGGATGCGCCGCACCACTCTGCAAATCTCGGGGCTGGTGTTGTGCGCGGCATCGATGTTGCTCATCACCGTTATTCCGGGGCTGACACAAACCGTCACGCTGTTCGCGGCGGTGTTCGGACTGTCGTTGTTCGGCACCACCTTCGGGCCGAACTATGCGTTGATACTGCTCAGCGCGGAGTGCTATCCCACTACAGTGCGCAGTACCGGGCACGGGCTGTCGTCGTGTCTGGGCAAGGTGGGCGGTTTCATCGGCGCTCTCGTTACCCCATTGGTACTCAGCGGAATGGGGCTCCGCATGACCACCCTGCTCGCCGGAGTCTGCTTCCTGCTCGCGGGTGCTGCGACACTGGTGCTGCGCGACCCATCAGGGGTGCCGCTGGACGACGCCAGCGTTGCGATGCACCACAGCCTGCCGGCACCGGCGCCAACGGCATCCGTGACGGCGTGAGGCACAATGAGCCTCCGCCTGGATGTGCTGGCTTGTCGCGCCAGACGACGGGCTAGCCCTGACTCACGCCAGACCCGATTGATCGAAACTTACACTGCGGCAGGCAAATAATGGCCGAACGCGCCACTGGCCCGCGGCGGACAGACCAGGTGCCACGCGCAGATTCAAGCCAGGATGTGAAACGGGCCAATTGGAGAGAAGAGGTAGGGGAGTGGGCCGATTGAGGCAGTCTTGGTCGTCGTCATCGACGTACTCTGTTGCGTCGGTGTTCGAGCGGCCCCTGCGCCGTTGCTGTGCGACTTGGCGCGTGGAGTGCGGTGCTTACGAGAGCACTCACACCTGCGCGTACCCGCCCGGCAAAGAACTCGGCACCGTTGACGTAACTCGACGCGTCCGAGGCAAGGAACGTCGTCACAGCGGCGATCTCCTCGGGCTCGCAAGCCGACCAACGGACGAACTCGCCGACGAGCCCGAGGAGTGGCGCCTGTTTTGACGGTGCTCCTCACCATGGTCTCCAGTTGTCCGGTCTGCGTCTAGTTGGCGGTCACTCACAGGCCTGTTACAAAGTGCCCGCCGCGGCTCGTACCGACTCGTTTAAAGCACGATGATGACCACCCCAAAGATTTACATTCATTGCTCGGCACATCCTGCCGACGTTCTACTGGCGGGTCGCTGAACCGTTCATTCGTCGCTCGTGACGAAATGTCGTCAGTAAGCGGTATACCAAAAAACGGCGACGAGTTCTAACCCGACTGCAAGCACCAGGTTTTCGATGCGCAGTTGATGATGGGCGGCCTGATATCCCGCCCGTGCCAGGCGAAGTGCAGCCATAGGTGTTCTGGCCTTCCCGCGAGCCTAACGCCGCCACCCACCTGTTGGCGGCGGGGTTCATCTTCCGATCGGGTGGATTCTATTGCTCCGCAGACATTTGCATAGCGGAACGGCGGCAGCGCTTTGGCGCATACGTGGCCGGCCGCCGCTCGCTGAGCTGGCACGATGCGGGGCCTCTCCGGACCGACCGCGCGAGGTGGCGATGGCGCCTTGGCGAGATAGCCCTTCCCTCACCAACTTCCGGTGCATTCGCCGACCGCGCCGGTCGGATTAAGTTGCCCTGTATGAGTGGTCTACGCCCGCCGAGAAGCGGCAGCCTTGAGCGGAGCTCCTTCGAGCCGACCCCGATCTCGCGGGCACGAATTCGGCCAGGCCAGTGAGCTGCTCTCGACTTGACTCGAATAGGTTGGTCGCTCCGAAGAAGAGGTCGTCGATGAGCTGCAACTCTCGCTCAGGTTGGAAGGCGTTTTGGCGCACCCGTAGGCTTCTCGCTCGACAAATCGGTAGGCATCAGTTCGGCCGCAGCGCTGATCTCACCACTGGATAGGCTGCGCAAGAACGTCAAAGACGGCGAGAAGAAGTACTCGCCTCCCCGCATTGTCACGAATCGGGCGATCGAATGGCTCGTCGAGGCGGTGCGCTGGCCCCACTCGCAAGGCCATTTCGTCGGGGGCGCTGCGAAACCCGTTATCGGGTCAGGAATCTGGGCTTCCTGCTGACCGATGATCGCGTCCATTCCGGTGTTGAGCACATAGTCTGGGCAACCTTCTGCGTTGCCCTTGAGACCGGGTTGCAGAAATTTGTCGTTGTCACACCAAAATCGCTGCATGAACTCGAACTGCTCCCAGATGTCGCTCTGATAGCACATGAACAGCAATCCGACCCCGCGCTCCGGCAGACTAGTTAGTTCCGTAAAGTCACTCAGTCCGCCGCCGTAGGGAATGCCTCGGCGCGCGATCCGATGCCCCAGCTCCTCATCGCGGTCTTTGGCGAAATTGCCTTCTGGGTCGACCGACTCCAGACGCGGGTTGGTCTTGCGGATGTGGGCCTGCAGAGGGCAACGTACGCCGGCCGCATCGCTGGAGTAGTTGAAGTCGTTGGCCGCCGGTGGCTCCCCGCCCTCCCCGGGCTGCAACACGACGGGTGTGCCGTCCTCGAAACGGCCGACCGCCATGGCGCCCACCAGCTTGGTGGGTAGTTTCAATTCCTCCGCCAGCGCATGCTGAGCTTGCTTGAAGCCCTTGACATTTTGCTCGAGCTTGCGGAAGACCAGAAAGCTGCCGAAGCTCACACCGGGTGTGCCACCGGGATCATCGAGCAGGACCAGACGAGGCGGCGCGACCGGATCCCATACCGTACGTCCGTCGCGCTGCACATCGGCGTCGAGTTGGGCATCCAGTAGCGCCGGTTGGCTGCGCCCGTCCACGTAGCCAAAATGCTCTACGTTCTCGCCGAACTTCGGTTCCCCCTCGCGATCGAAGAAGCGTCTCCTCAGCCCGAACCCCCGCTGCGTGGACACCACCCGAGCGATCGGGTTGGTCGCGTTGGCCTCGAACATGGTGCGCAGCTGCGCTTCACCGTTTATCAGATCGGTGTTGCTGTCGTCAGCGATTATCACCAGAGCGTGAATGTCCGCCCGAAGGCCCTCCTCCCACTGCGCTTCGGCGGGATCCTGTAGCGCCGCGCGACGGGCCTTCATCCCTTGTGCGAACACGTCGCGTTCATAAAATGTCACCTGCCGATCGTTGATCGTCAACTGCGCGGGACGATTTCGCAGCGCTGCGCCGGAGGGAATCCGATCGGCGGCCACACCGAGTGCCCTGTAGCCGGCAGCGGAGAGCGCCACGTGCACGAACAGGCCGCCATCATCACCGGTGGCTTTGAATTGCTCGGCGGCGGCCAGCTGCGCCTTGGCGGATGTGACCCAGTGTGCCCCAAGTACCGCGAGCTGCTCCTTGGCCTCATCGATGCGGGTCGAGGAGAACTGCAGGAATAACAGGACGGCCTGATCGCGCCCGTGGCCGTTGAGGACGTTCCCTTGGAGATCTTCGAATACATCTTGCAAGGCATCGTCGGTCAGACTGAGCGGACCGTCGTTGCTCTTCAGGTCAAGCGCCATTGTCCACCTTCAGATTTCGCGGATTCGAATGTTACGGAACTGAACGACATCGGTGTGGCACTGCAGACCGATGAAACCTTGGCTGACAAGTTCTTGCGGCAGTTGCGCGTCGCGCACGACGGGCTCGCCGTTCAACGACACACTGACGCGGTCTTCACTGACCGTGATCTCGAACGCGTTCCAATAGCCTTCCTGGAAACGGGGGCTCGGCGCCTTTGCGGCCCAACGGGTCGCGGGTGCGCGACCGTAGACGGCGCCGGTTTTGTGAAGGCTGCTGCCGTAAATTGCCTGTGGATTACGTGTCGCCACGAAATCCTTTCCGGTTTCGTCGATCTGGATCTCGATGCTGTTGCGGTAGACCTGGTTGAGGTCACCGTTCTCGACCTCCGGCATGCGCAGGAACACTCCGGAATTAGCTCTGATATCGAACGCCTTCCAGTCGAGCCGCAGGACAAAGTTTTTGAACTGCGCGCGCGTACGGATGAAGCCAAGCACACTGTCGGTACCGATCGAGCCGCATTCGATGATGTTCAGACCGGGTAGTGCCTGAATCACGCCGCTACCGAACTGATCCCAATGATCGAGCGTTCCATCGAATAAGGCCGTGAAGCCGTCCTCTACGGCAACGAGTGGAGACGACTTGAATCTGGCGACGATATGGCCGGCGACCATGTTGCTCAACGCCAGGCCGGTGGGAACCGGGTTGGCTGAACCAACGGTCGGGAACAGCGATTGATCGACGCAGAACGCGTTGGTCACGTGATGCAGATGTCCGTGGACATCGGTGACGGAGCTGTCAGGATCATCACCGAGCCACAGCGTGCCGCTCTCGTGATAGGTCGTTCCTATCCCGTCCTCGTTGCCACCGATGAATTGCAGATCGTGGTTGGAAGTCGAGAGTGCCGCCTCTGGCGGCTTCTTGACCAATGCGGCCACGAACGCGAACGCCGCGTTCTTTTGCGCAGTGCGCACGGTGGCATCCGGGCTGCGTTGAATGAGCGCCACGAAGACCTTTGGAACCCGGATCTCGCGACCGTCGTCGTCAAAGTAGACGTCATCACCGGGCCCACCGAACGGGTTCACTGAGATCACGCTCGACTCGCGCGCGCCAGGATCGGCGTCCCGGTCACCGAACGTTTCACCACACGTCCTGATCCCCACCACGATCCAGTCGTCCATGTTTGTGCTGTCGACTGCACGCCGCACATCATCGAGATCTTCGATGTTCGGCAGTAGGCGATACAGGTACTCCTCGTAATTATCGTTGTCGCTGCGCACCGCGTAGAACTGGAAGTGGAAGCGCCCCAGCCGATTCGCCGGCGCGCCAACCGGCACTCGGCCTTCGACATGCAACGTGCTCGTGGCCAAGTCCGAGTCGGCAGGAAGCTGCAGCGCGCTTTTCCGGATTCGCCACGAGTAATTCCCACGCACGTGGGCCATCAAGTTCTTGCCCGTCAGGTCTCGACCGATTTCGGGAGGTTTGCGGAAAGAGTTGAGCGCCAACCGGGTCGAATTGATGGTGTTGCCGGCCAAGCACACCACAGCGCCGCCTGACAACCCGAACCGCACGATACGTTGAATCATGCCGGGGGCATTTGGGTCCCGCGACGGTTCACGGACCGCCAGCAGCAGACTCGTAGCGCGCCCTTCAGTTGTCTCGATGCGCAAAACCTGGGTGTTGGGAACCAGAAACAGGTGGCGGTTGCCGTTGAATCCACCCGAGCTTTCGGCGTCATCGCGGATAGAGTCGAGAAGCAGCGGCAGACTGCTGAACTTGTCCATCGCGAAGAGTCCGGACACCGGCCCCTGGGCCTGGACAGCGATCGGGGCGTCGACCACGCGGGTCAGGTGGTCAACACTGCCGCTGGCGACAACCTGCTCGGCGATCGCCCGCAGCTGGTCCATCAATTCGCCGTTGACATAGTCTCCCGTCTCCTGGGTGCCGATTTGGCGAGCGATCATTTCGTATCCGTCGGCGGATAGCAGAAAGTCTCGTACCTCTTCCGGCCAATGTGACAGGTCATCCTGTCCATCGGTGTTTGACAGGGGTGGCGCCCAGCCTCCCCAGAACAGCGACTTGCCGCCCACACACCGGTGATGCGGCGACATTCCCTGGAGCGGTCCGCCGGCGTAGTCGATCTGCGTCAAGAACGATTGGTTATCGTCGACCACCGGTCTGTTGACCAACTGGAAGAATGCGCCCATCCGGGTGAGGTTCTGGAAATGTTGGGAGATGAGGAACGGGCCCGATTCGAGCACGAGGACCCGTGGCCGACCTCCGGGAGACTGCCGCTTGCCCTTCTCGTAGATCTTTGCAGCGGTGAACCCGCCATACATCCCAGAACCGATCACGACCACGTCGAAACCAAAACCACCTAGCTGCTGCGCTTCGATTGCCTCGTCGATGGTGTTGCACACGAACCGCGAAATCGCATCCAGCGCGAAGCTGGTCTCCTGAACGTCCGACTGGCCCGGAAAGGGGTGAGCGGAATCTGCAAGTTGGGTAAGCATGTCATTCCACCTCAGTCCCGGTTCCCGCGCAGTGTCCCAAGCCCATGCATGATCAGCTCCTTCGGTGTGGCCATCAACTCCAAGAAATGATGTAGGAGGAAGGCGCTGAGCACATGAGTAGCGGGGTACTCCAATTCGGTAAGCGGTTCGGTTGCGTTCAGTACGGACTGGCGACGCAACCCTTCGATGTGAGAGAGGGGACCTGTCCCGCAAGCGCCGCTTCTAAGGCCGTGACGTGATCGGACGACTATGCGCGCGTTGAAATTACGTATTTACCCGTTCTAAACAACCTAGTCGAGGTTCTGGCAAGCCGACGCTGCCCCTCGCCGAGGCCCGTCACCTACGCCATACTTCAAGCATGTCGACCAAGCCGCCACCACCGCCCCCGATACCGACTTGCGCAAGCCTCAAGGAGGTCGTGGATGCACTGGAATCGGTAATTGACTGGTCCATCAAGGTGCCAAGTCGGTTGGGTTACTTTGCGGCGCTGTACAAACGGATCACGGTCGCCGTCGACACCGCAATAAAGCAAGGAGCGTTTGATGACGGGCCGCGGATGGAGCGGTTCGACGCCGCATTTGCGTCCCGTTACCTCGATGCCCTGAACGGGTTCTTCCACCCGAGCCAGTTCCCGCGCCCGACTCGGTCATGGCAAAAGACTTTCGATGCCGTCGACCGTGCTGACCTGATCATCTTGCAGCACATGCTGGCCGGAATGAACGCGCATATCGCTCTGGACCTTGGGATCACGGCCCAGAACATTGCTCCCGCAACGAAATTGCCGGCGTTGCACCACGACTTCAACACCATCAACGCCGTCTTGGCAAGCCAGGTGAACGGTCTGGTCGACGACATCAATCAACTGTCGCCAGAACTGGCCGAGCTCTACCAGGTCCTTGCCGAAAACGAGATCTTCCTGATCGACCAAGCCGTCGCTGCGATGCGTGACAGCGCGTGGCGGTTCGCGGTCCTTCTTGCAGTGGTGCCTGGAGTCATTCGGCCTTTCACTATCTTGGCGCGCGATCGGCAAGTGGCAGCCCAGGCCGATCTGATCTACCGTCCGCCCGGCATTATCGGTTTGATCGACGCAACGATTCGCGAGATCGTCAAAACGGAGAGCCGCGACGTTGTCCGCAACATCAGGGTGCTCGCCGAGATCGCTTCCACGCCCGCGCCGATCAAGACGACGTTGTGAGTGCCCTGACTGACCCTTGATCAAGATCGGTAAGCCGGTCGTCTTGGATCGGAGCTCCACGTGCGTAATGCCGGTGAAGTTAACAACGGTCCGCGGACGTACTGAGGTCGCAACTCGGCGCCAAATCACGAGCAGTGGCTTCAACGGGGGCTGTGCGCGACCAGAAAAATTCGAGTAGCCCACTACGCTACTTGCCTCTTTGTCTGCGGTGAAAGCTTAGCAGCACGGTATAACAAAGTCATTCGCAATGCGAAGGGGTTGGCCATGGATGCCCGAAAGCAAAAGGCCCCGCGGATCCCTAACAGTCATGTGAGGTCATGATGACCGCAATCCAGGCTTCAGGCAGCGTCGTGCCGACCCGATTTCGTTGGTGGTCCGCCATTGCAAGTAACTGCGGCAAGGTGGCATCCATCGGCATCCCGATCGGCGCGGGCGCATACCTGTTCACCGAGCATTGGGGAAGGGCCGATCCGGAATACCTCTTCACGACGAGCTTCAGCAAGAATCCTCAATTCCTGCGGGAGGGGATACCTTCATTTCTGACGAAGGCGTTGAGCGAGGCGCTGAGCTTCGACCAATGGGTGATCCTGGGGTACTTCTTGATGCTGATTACCTGTGCCTTGGTCTTCACGGCCCTGGCGTTCTCCAAGTCCGGCAAGAAGCTAAGCCACTACATCCTCGCCGCAGTGCTGGTCGCCGCGTTCGCACACTTGCTCGAGGACACATTGATTTTCTGCATCCTGCACAAGCCTCCCGACGGGTTGCTCAGCCGGGTGCCGGACGCGTTCTGGATTTACGCGCCCGCTGCCATGGCAACCGTCAAATGGTGCGCACTCGTCTTGGCGGTGACAGCGATACCGGCCGCTGTTTTTTCAATAATCCGGGTGATCCTGTCGCATTTGCGCATGCGAAGGTACCGGCGACGGCACCACGGCAGAAACTGGTGGGACGACACGTTGTCGCCGCCGGCGATGGAGCCGGAGCCGGGCGACACCGAGGCGGCCTGGCGTCAGGCCTATTACGTACCCGATGCGGAAAACCTGGCCCTCAGACGCGATGGCAGTCCGGTGCCAACGCCGACGGCTTTGTGCCTATCAGGCGGCGGAATCCGCTCTGCGTGTGTGGCGATGGGCGCAATGCAGACGCTCGCTGGTCCGCGAGATGACATCGCAGACGCGTGGCCGTCTGCGCCGGCGTTGGACGATTTCGACTATGTAATCTCGGTGTCCGGTGGCGGGTTCAGCGCTGGCGCGCGAGTGCTCAGTGTTCAAAGCGACGCAGTCGACGGCAGGGTGGAGGGTGCGATCGCGCCACTGGCCGAGCGCTTCAGCCCGGGCTCAGTCGAATTCGACTCTCTGCGCCGCCGCTGCGATTACATCGCTGATTCACCGCTCGCGTTCCTACGGGCACTCGCCGAGGTCCTCAAAAACCTGTTGGCGTCGCTGCTCATCGTGGCTTCGTCGGCGATCGTGCTCGGATGGCTGCTGGGCATCTTCGTCAAATATTTTCCATTCAAAGCCGTGGTACCCCTTAGAGGTGGGGTGCCGCCGCATAACGCCGATATGCACCAGCAACTCGATCTTGATTCGCTTCAGGCTCGACCGGCAGCGGCTTTTGCGGCCATCGCCATTCCCGTTGCGGCAGTGGTTATCTGCGTCATTGGTGATCTGGTCTGCGAATGGGCCTCCGCATCAAAGTGGAGTACTGCGGGACAAGCCGCTTTCGGCTGGCTGGGTCGAAGGGCCGCGTTGTTGGCTTTGCTGGTTTTCGGCCTTAGCGTTGCCGGTCCCGCACTGATGTGGCTCTGTCTGCAACGGCCGGAGAAGGGGCCTTTGGGAGCAATTGGCGGTCTCGCGGCGGTGGTGATCCTGCAGTACTGGACGACGCTGGTTTCGATGACCTCGAAGAAGGACAGTCTGCTAAATCCCTCTAAGTGGCTCAGGTTCGTGCCGTCGGGAGTGGTACGCATTGCGTTAGTAGTATTCACCCTGAGCGTGTTGCTGGTCGCATGGCTGCTGCTGCTCGGGATCGTCGCGGGCTATGTTTTCAACATGGAGATCGATCAAGAGATCGTTCATCCGGAGCGCAGCCGCCAGCCATTGACTTCTGACGTTCAGTGGCTATACCTGGGCGGGATTGGGCTGCTAGTGCTGCTGCTGAGCAGCTTCGACGTGACCTCGCTAAGCCTGCATCCGTTCTATCGGCAACGACTGGCACACACGTTCGCTGTCCGCCGCCTCGGTGGGAAGGCCGTGGAATACAAACGCGGAGAGCCGACTTGGCTTGACGAGTATGGCAAGGCACAAACCAGCGGACCGAAATTCGTCTTCGCTGCGGCCGCCGCGATCTCCGATGGCGACATCCGTCCAGCGCCTGGGCTCAATGCAGTGTCGTTCGTCATGACCGCCGATTACGTTGGGGGACCGGCACTTGGCTGGCTCAAGACTGCGGAACTGCGAAAAGCGTCGCCTCCGCGCATCGAACGCGACCTGACCGTGGAAGCGGCGATGGCGGTGAGCGGGGTGGCGTTCGCCTCGGCGATGGGTAGACAGAGCAAAGGTGTTCAATCGCTGCTAGCGCTGTCGGGTGCGCGCCTTGGAACGTGGCTTCCCAACCCCCTGTTTGTGAGGAATGCCCAGCGCAAAGCTGCCGATCCTTCCTTCCCCAAGGCGCTGCCTTCGATGCGGGGGGCTGGGTACTTCTACCGCGAACTATTGGGTATCAACAAGTTCGACGCCCGGCTCGTTCAAGTCACCGACGGTGGGCACTACGAAAACCTTGGTCTCGTCGAAGCCCTGCGTCGGCGGTGTCGACTGATCTACTGCGTCGACAGCAGCGGCGACGCTCCTCCGCTGCTGTCCGGTCTCGCCGACGCAATCAGGCTCGCCAGATTTGAACTCGGCGTCGAGATCACCATGGAGAACGGAGGACCTTTCGGTGTCGAGAATCTTGCACCGGGATCGGGCGAGCACTTCGGCGATAGTCATGCGTTCTGCAGCCTCAACGGCCGCATCACCAAATGCGCTGTGGCCCGAGGAAGAATCAAGTATCCCGATGCAGCTGGGATCAAGATAGGAGAAGCCAGGACCGGATGGCTGATCATCGCCAAAGCCGTGTTGTGGCAGGAGTTGCCCGATTGGGTTTTGACCTACGCCGCAGAGAGGGCCGGCGCAGAGTTCCCTCACGACAACACATCTGACCAATGGTTTTCCGAAGGGCAGTTCGCCGCCTACACGGAGGTTGGTCGCAGTATTGCGGCGAGTGCCATGAAGGTCCCTTTCGGTGACCCGGTCGCCACGCCCAATGGGTCAGCGCAGGGGGCAAACGGCGACGTACCCGCGACCGCGCCAGAACAGGGGCCAGACACGACCCATATCGCGGTCCCTGTGCCGACCGGGGCCTCGTCATAACGGGCAAGACGCTGATAACGACATCGCCCACCCAGTGAAATGCACGACTAGCCGGAAGGAATCGCCTCATGATTACTCGCCCGAGGAAGCGCCCTCCCTGTCACGGAGGTCTGGGTCGGCTCGTGTGTGCCGCCATTTTCAGTGCAGCACTGACGCTGGTGGCCGGCCCGTTTCTGCAACCTGCCGTTGCGCGCGCCGACTTCAACCATGAGTTCTACACCTTCTGCATCAAAAACCTTGGTCAGGGTAATGACTACTGCTGCGCGCACGCCGGCGGCACCGTAAAGGGCGCGGGCTGTGTGGATCCAGCTACGGGAAACGTCGTACCGGCCGCGGCCGTGGTCAAGCTAAGTTGATCGTGGCAAGGATGAAAGTGCCGTGGATGGCCGCTCGGGTTGTCTAGGTGCCCCGGATGGGACCATTCTGGCGCTCTCGAGACCAGCTGATGCTGTCGAGACCAGATAATTAGCAATAGCCTTGCGGCTCGCAAACGTGACCGCCCAAGAGTGCTGGCCGGGCTGAAGCGAACGCTTCCTCGGTTCTTGTTCATCATGAAAGATGTTGTGCCACTGCTTAACCGATCCGCAAAGCGCGTAGCCAACTACTCGTGCGGAATGCCACCGTTGCGCTTACTGTGACGAGACGCAGCTAATCCGCCTGGTGTTCACCTCGGGCGGCGGCGCACCGCGGCGCGCCGCGGTTCAAGTCAACACCACTAAAGGAGATGGCATGGACGCGCTGATCACTGGGTCAAGGGTTTCAGAATCGAACCTCCCTGCAGACGGTCAATATTGTCATCACCTGAAATGCAGGTTGAGTGAAACATAGTCCGCCGCAGGCCAATTGGTGAATATCCGGCACTTCCGAAGTATCCACCAAATCTTTGAAGGGAAGGTAACAACGATGAGCGAGTGCTCGGTGTTCAATGAAGTCGGCGGATTTCGGGTCAAACTGTGGCGCGGCGAGTCTGCGTGCCTGATTGGTTTCGATGTCGATGAGCCTGAAGACGACTTCGCGGGATTCGCTGTCGAGTTCCGGGAACCGGGCGGCACCGACTTCCAAGCCCTGCGCAACCGACTCTCGTTCGGCGCGCCCGAGGCCGTCGACGGCTTCCGCAATTTTTCTACCTTGGAGGCCCCGCTGCAGACGTTTCGCTGGGTGCACTTCCCGTGGGAAGCCGAGGCAGGTAGCACGGACATCTATACCTACCGGGTCACCAAAATGCATATGCCCTCCGACGGCACGTTGACGAAAGGGCTGTCGATCGAATTGCCCATCGAGCTTGGCCCCGTGACGATTCCGGGATTCCTAGATGTGGGTTTCACCCGAAACTTCGCATCCTCGCAGGCATTTGAGGACAAGAAGGCGCGTTATGGCTTCGGCAACGACATCATTCCAACTGCGCCTGACCAGGGTCTGGGCTTCGCCGGCCAGAAGGCGGAGATCACCAAGAAATTCGATATTTACGCGTGGTTGGGGTTCGAGGGGTATCGCCTATTGTTCGACTTCCTCGACTGGGCAATTAACGATCAGACGGTCCGCGTCGACGCGATGGCCTACGACTTCGACGAGCCGGATATCCTCACCAAGCTCGAGGCGCTGGGCGACCGGTTGCGCATCATTATCGACGACTCAGCAGACCACGGCGATGCGCACAGCGATGAAAGCACGGCGGCGGCCCGGCTGCAAGCCACTGCCGGCCACGACAACATGCACCGCGGCCACTTCTCGAATCTGCAACACAACAAGGTCCTCATCGCGCGACGCAAGAGCGACGGAACACCGCTGCGGGTGCTGGGCGGGTCGACGAATTTTTCCTTCCGCGGTCTCTATATCCAGGCCAACAACATGTATGTGTTCACCGACCCTGATGTGGCGGCATTTTTCGCTGACTTTTTCGACGAAGCATTCAACGATATGGATGGCTTCTCCGAGCAGCGCTTGGCCGCTGTGTGGCAGACCGTCAAGAAACCAGGGCAGCCGACCGTCAAGTTGTGTGTGTCCCCGCACCAGTCGTCGAACCTGTCCCTGGCGCCGGTTGGCGCCGCGATCGAGCAAGCCACGTCGAGCGTGTTCTACTCGTTCGCGTTCATGAACCAGATCACCTCGGGCCCGGTGCGAGAAGCATTGGACAACCTGATGAAACGCCCCGTGTTCAGCTACGGCATCGTCAACAAAGACAAGGGCATGGAAATCCATAAGCCCGATGGCGACATTGGCCTGGTCGACTTCGCTTACCTCTCCAAACACGCTCCCGAGCCGTTCAAATCGGAGTGGTCCGGTGGGGCAGGCATCAACATCCACAACAAGTTTGTGGTGGTCGACTTCGATCAGCCTGGGGCCAAGGTCTACACCGGTTCCAGCAATTTCGCGCCGTCGGGCGAGGAAAAGAACGGCGATCACCTGTTGTCCATTGAGGATCAGCGGGTGGCCACCGCGTATGCGATCGACGCGCTGACCCTGTTTGACCACCTCAACTTCCGAGACCGGATGAAGGAGGCAGAACAGCAGAAATCGGGAGTGGCCGCGGCGAAAAGGCAGACACTGCAACTACAGAAACCGACCGCAATCTCAGGCGCGGAGGAGCCGTGGTTTGCCAAGTTCTATGTGCAAGGCAGCCAGCGCGAACTAGACCGCATCACGTTCTCACGACGCTGAGTCGATGCCAGCCGTGACGCGTTGAGGCAGACACCGGCGGCTGTACGCCGTGCCGGCAGGCCGGCCCGCACCGGCGCGGTGTCTCGGGTCCGTCGGAACCGCAGAGAGCGTCTTCCGTTTTTCCGCACCGGCAACTACGCTCCGGTACCCGACGAGCTTGCCCTCCACCGGCAGGTCGAACTCGGCCGCGTCGTCAAATTCAGCGTTTGCCCAGCTCATGCCGTTTTCTGCGATGGGTTCGATTCCCGGCAACTCCACTGAGAACGTGCTGGTCAGGCGAGAAATTTGGTAGCGACGCAACTACGTCAAGCGACCTGTGGGTTGCATCGCGCCTGGGGTAAGCGGCTTTAATCGTCATACGACGGGTATGTCACGTTGTGCACGCCCGACGAAGCATCACGAGGAGCTGTCATGACCTATCGCCGTCTTGCTTGGGTGCTAGGCGCGGTGGTGGTGGCTGCCATCATTCCCGTCCAGGCCCAGGGCGCGCCGCCGACGAAGTGCCTGACCAACACTCAAACGGGCAAGCAGGTCTACGTGCCCTGCGATCTGCTCAACGCCGGCGCCAATTTCCCGCCGGGGCAGCGTTGTCCTCCACCGCTTGAGCAGTACCCGAAAGATGTAGCGGACTGGTGTGGCGAAGGCCCAGGCCTTGCGAGTGCTACGCCGACGACTCCGCCAACTCCGACAAGCCCCACGAGCCCGACAAGTCCTACGAGCCCCGTGCGGCCCACGAGTCCCGCGACCTCAACGAGTCCTGCGACCCCGACGAGTCCTGCGACCCCGACGAGTCCCACCAGCCCGGCGGCTCCTGCGACCTCAACGAGTCCCGCGACCCCGACGAGTCCCACCAGCCCGGCGGCTCCGGGCAATGCACACTGACGGGTTGCAACGCGCCTGATTTTGGAGCGAGAAAAGGTTGACGAGGCATGGCCGAACAAATGCCCGACGTAGAAAACATCAAATCCTTCAACAGCGGGCTCATCGAGGACTTTCGCACCAACGGCGGCAAGGTCGGCGGCAAGTACAAAGGGGCGAACCTTTTACTGTTGACGACGACCGGGGCAAAGACCGGACAGCCTCGCGTTACCCCGCTGGCATACTTCCGGTTCGACGGCAAGCTGATCATCATCGGATCGTCTTGGGGCGCCCTATCGCACCCGTCATGGGTGCGGAATCTAAGGGCAAATCCTTCGGTGCATGTCGAGGTCGGCACGGAGTCTTTCGACGCGACCGCGCGCGAGTTGCCCGACGCCGAGCGCGAACCTGTGTGGGCTCAGGTCGTCGCCACGGCGCCGGTCTTCGGCGAGTACCAATCCAGGACCGATCGCGTCATCCCATTGTTCGAGTTGCAGCGGCACCAGGGATGAACGACCAACGGCCCGACGTCGACAAGCTGCGGAGTCTCGACAAGCGGATCGCCCGACCATAAGAGCGAATACACTACGTACGCGGTTGCGGCCGCGACTAGCGCGGCGCAATCGAAATGAGACATGGCCGGATTACCGATTTTGGTGTTGGGCGCCACCGGTGGACAGGGCGGCGCGGTTGCGGACGCTCTGCTCGCGCGGGAAGCGCGCGTGCGGGTGCTGGTGCGCCGCCCCGGCGACCCGAAGGCTTCGCGCCTCGCTGAGCGCGGCGTCGAGGTTCTTACCGGCTCGCTAGACGACCGCACCGCACTGAGCACGGCCATGCGCGGTGTCGACGCAGCCTTTGCGCTGACAACTCCATTCGAGACCGGAGTGGACGCCGAGATCGCCCAGGGGCGCGCCATTTTGGCAGCCGCCGCCGACGCGCAACTTCCGCACCTGGTGTTCAGCTCGGTCGCAGGGGCCAATCAGCACAGCGGTGTACCGCATTTCGACAGCAAGGCCATCATCGAAGACGAGCTGGCGGCGAGCGGTTTGCCCTACACCATCGTCGCTCCCACTTATTTCTTCGACAACGCGCTCGGCGGCAGCGACCGTATTCACGCCGGAATCCTTGATCTGCCACTACCGCCGGACCGGCCGCTGCAGCAGCTGGCGCGACCCGACCTCGGTGCATTCGTCGCGAAGGTGCTGTGCTCGCCTGCGCCTTACATCGGGCAACGGGTCGAGTTGGCCAGCGACGCCGTCACGCCAGAGCAAATGGCCGCGGCACTCAGTTCGGCGGTGGGCCGGCGGGTGCGGCTTGAACAAACCCCACTCGAGTCGATTCGCAGTCCGGACATGTACGCGATGTGGCAATTCCTCAACGGCCCTGGCTACCGCGTCGACATCCAAGCACTGCATCGAGCGAACCCCGACATCGCGTGGACATCGTTCGCCGACTGGGCACAACACACCTTCCAGCCCGGCGGACCGGCCGGGCGATGAGCGGTTATCGGCGTGAGCGGGTGCATTAAGGGAGCGGCGATATGAACGTCCTGTCTGAACGACGTGCCTTGGTAACGGGCGGTTCGCGGGGGATCGGTGCAGCAATCGTGCGGCGGCTGGCCGCCGACGGGGCCCACGTGGCGTTTACCTATGCTGCTTCGCGGGTCCCCGCCGAGGAGCTGCAGTCGGAAATATCTGGACAGGGCGGCACGGCGGTGCCGATCCATGCCGATAGCGCTGACGCACAGCAGGTCTCGGCAGCGGTCGATGAAACGGTGTCGCAGCTCGGCGGCCTGGACATCCTGGTGAACAACGCCGGACTGACCCACTCAGGCAACGTCGAGTCCTTTCCGCTGGAGGAGTTCGATCGGATGCTGGCGGTCAATGTTCGGGCCGTGTTTGTCGCGACCCGGCATGCGATACCCCATCTCGGAACCGGCGGCCGAATTATCACCACGGGCAGCATTTTTGCCGACCACACACCGCGGCCCGGCAGCGCCGTGTACGCGATGACCAAGGCCGCCGTCGCCGGATTGACCCGTGGGCTGGCCCGCGAACTCGGGCCGCGGGGGATAACTGTCAATGTCATCCAGCCAGGGCCGACAACAACGGATGCGAATCCGGACAGTGGTGAATTCGCCGATGCCATGCGGGAACGCACTGCGGTGGGTCACTACGGGCGCCCGGAGGACATCGCTAGCGCCGTGGCTTACTTGGCAGGTCCGGAAGCCGGTTTCATCACCGGAATCAGTTGGAATGTCGACGGCGGCTTTGCCGCGTGACGGGCGCTGTATCGGCTTGCGGCGCATGTTGTTACGCCAACCGAGGCGGCGGTTCTGCGGCTAATGCTGCTGCGTTCCGGCATCCGTAACGGCCAGGATGGTGTGTGCAACCAGCTCGGGATCGTCAATCGTCGGATTGTGCGGAAGGCGTGGCAGCACGGTGAAGGTCGCGCCGGGTAGCCGGTCGCGGGCGATGGCCCGGCAGAGCTCGACTGGGAGAATCCTGTCCTTTCCGGCCCAGGCGATGGTGATCGGGCACGGCAGCGGGTCCATCTGGGCGACGTGCTCGTCAGCCGGGGCGCGCTGATGAATAGGTCGTTGTCACGCTCGATCGCCAAGATGTCCGTGTGCTTGGTGATCGGCCAGAACGGCCGATACGGTGGATAGTCCACCCACGCAACGGGATCGACTGCCAGCAGCTGCCGTAGCGCGGTATGCAGCCGCTCGTCGTCGGCGTACGCCGACGGGTCAGCCAGTACTCTGGCGGCATCATCCACTGCGGCTGTGTTCATATCGCGACTCCTCGGATTAGTGCAATGGGGAACGGTGGCGATTGGCGATGCGAAATTGACTTTGCGACAAGATAAGTGGACTCACCCCGGCGCCGTACCTCAGAGTCCGATCGGCTCGAGGCGGCCGAGGATCTCCTCGCGCCGTGCCTCGAACTGCTCCGGCAGCTGGAATCGCTTGCCCAGCTCATGCGGCGACTCGTCGCAGTCCCAGCCGCCCTCGTTGTGTGTCACAGCCAGTTCGAAGAGGGCACCGCCGGGCGACCTGACGTAGACCGACTTGAAGTACTTGCGGTCTCGGACTTCGGACATATCTGTATAGCCCGCACCCTCTATCTCGAATTTCAGGTTGTTCTGGTTCTCGAGAGTGTCTGCGTTCCAGGCGAAGTGGTGGATCGTTCCGGCGCCGTACGTCCACGTTCCCGGCTCATCTGTGCGATTGACAACCAGCTCGACCGCGCCGCCGAGGCCGGCCTTGCCGGCTTCCAACGCAAACCGGTCACCTTCGGTCAAGCCTTCGCGAGCACCGAGGTGATTGGCGGCGAACTCGACGGCGGTGTCCGGCCCCGTCAGGTGTACGCCGACGCCATAAATGCCGTGGATGGCGTAATCCTCGGGCACGCCGCTGCCGCCGTAACCACGACGAGGGTCATCGTTGACCTCGACCAGCTGGTACTCGATGCCGCACGGATGCCGGAACAGCACGCGGCGTCGAGCGAACACGGTCGCGTCCCGGACATCCGTGGCCCGTTCGTGCAACCGGTAGGACCAGTAGTTCAGTGAACCCGCAGGAACGGCGAGCAATACCTCACGTGCCTGGTTGGTGCCACGTCGGCCGTAGATCCCGGCCTGGGCAAACGGGAACGTGGTGAGCACCGCGCTCGGGTCGCCGTCAGCGTTGCTGTAGTACAGGTGGTAGATCGGGATCGTCCCGTCGAACAGCACCGTCCGTTTGATCAGCCGCAGCCCGAGCACCTTGACGTGGAAGTCAACGTCCTCCTGGGCTCCGTTCACCGACATGGTGATGTGGTGACTATCGATGATGTACGACATTTCGATCTCTCCTGACTGACGCTGGGAAGCGGAATGGCGTTGAAAACACCATCCGGGTCGTAGTGGTTTTTGGCGGCGTCGAGTCGGATATCGTTCTCGCCGTAGGCATTTGCGATCTGGGCGTGGTCGTCGGGCCCGAGGAGATTTTGGTAGCCGCCGGGAAGTGCGTGCGGCGCCAGGGCGGCCGAGACCGCGTTGGCCCAGGCGCGATGACGGGCGCTGTCCCCGCCTTCCCACCCGGCGACGATCTCGACGACGAAGTGTGGGTCGCGATTCGCGAACGCGGTCTCGCCTGGCGCGACGCGCGTCGATGCGCCGTGAAAGTTGTGGATGGGGATGCCGCTGCGCGGCGAGGTCAGCGTCCGCCCGGCTTCGACGAGCGCCTCGATGACCCCAGGCGCGTACCTCGCGACCGTGCGCGTGCGAATTGCCCAGGACGGTCCACGGACCCCCCACGCGTCGAACAGGCCCAGCACCTCGCCGTAGGTCATGGGCGCGACTTGTGTGGTGAGCGGTGTTCCGAGCGTTGCGAGCTCATCGACGGCGGCTTGGCCGCAACGAAGATCGCCACTGAAGGCCGGCGCAAGATAAACCGCCGGATTGCCGTCCGGGCCGGACATGACTCCGCTTTGCACGGTCAGCTCGTCCGGTGCTGTCGACAACACCTCATCAAGCCCGCGCCACACCGTCGCGGCCTGCGACCACGGAAACACGATCATCCCGCCGATCAACCGGTCGAGAGGATGCAACCGCACCCGCATCGAGGTGACCACGCCGAAGTTGCCACCACCACCGCGCAGCGCCCAGAACAGCTCGGGCTCATGAGTCGCGTCGGCGGTGACGATTCGTCCATCCGCGAGCACGACCTCGGCGCCGAGCAGATTGTCCAAGGCAAGGCCGAACCGTCCGTTGAGCGGTCCGTAGCCCCCGCCCAGCGTCAGGCCGGTCATTCCAACGCAACCGACATTGCCGGTGGCGGCGACCAGCCCGTACGGCGCGGCAGCGTCGACCAATTCAGCCGCTAAGACGCCCCCACCCACCGTGGCGGCCCGCTCCCTGGAGTCGACTGTGACACTTCGCATTCCGGACATGTCGATCACCAGACCGCCGTCGCACACAGCGCGACCAGTCCAGTCGTTGCCGCCGCCGAGCACCGAGAGCCGCATCCCGCGGTCACGCGCCACCCGGATGGCTTCCTGTACGTCACGCGGTGACTCAGCCCGCACGATCAATGACGGACGATGTTGCACCGCCGAATTCCAGATCAACGGCGCACCGTCGGGTACACGCACCTGGGTCGCGTTGATCCGGCACGCCAGGTCGTTGGCTGCCGCGGCTATCACATCGGTTGCAGTCAATTTGTCTCCTATGGGTTGACGACGACGTCCAACAAGAACGTCCGCCCTGACGCGACGGCTTCGAGCGCGCGCTGCAGTGCCGCGCTCAGCTCGTCGGATTTCTGCACGCGTTCACCTGTGCCGCCGTAGGCTTCGGCCTGTTTCACATAGTCGGGCGTGGGTTGAATAACGTTGCCGACAAAGTCTTGTTCGTGGACGGCGGCGCTATCGGGGTAGTACTTGAGAATATTTCTGGTCTGGGATGCGTACTGCCGGTTGTTGCACAGCACGATGAGCAGCGAGGCGCCGTATTCCTGTGCGAATCCCAGGGCGGCCGGAACGGGATTGTAGTGCCACGCCCCGTCACCGAGGATGCACACGACTGGCTGATCCGGGCACGCGAGTTTGACGCCGAGCGCGGTGCCCAGGCCGGTGCCCAGTGCCCCCGCCCAACCGCGATACTGCTCGAAAGGCTTGCGGGCGTAGAGAAATTGAATCATCTGGGGCACTTGGGAGGTGATCTCATCGACACAGATCGCATCCTCGGGCAGTGCGTCGTGCAACGCGTCAAACAAGTCGGCTGCCGATACGAAATCAGTTGCCTGCGATGACAACTGACGAGCCTCTTCGATTCCCTTGGCGCGAACGCCGTGCGTATAACGCGTCCACCGCTCGTCATCTTCAGGCCGTGCAGTCGACCGCGTTCGAAGATTGGCAGCGAGCGCAACCAGATTGAGCGAGAGATCTCCCGCGACCGCCTCGGTAGTGGGGTAGCCCCAGTAGGCGGCCCGCGGACGCAGCGGGTCTTGCTCGAGGTGAATGACGGCGCATCCCGGGCGTAACGCCGCATTTGGCGGGTGCCACGGTCCATTGCAGCCGGCCAAGAGAACGGCGTCGGCTTCGCCCAGCACCGCTTCCACCGGCCCCGCCCCGTACAGCGGATGCGACCGCGGGAAGTTGTGATAGGCGGGATTCCAGAATTCGAAGACCGGCGCCGACAAAGCCTCGGCAATGCTTACCAGGGCGTCGCGTTCGTTGCCGGTTCGCCCGCCGTGCTCGGTGACGATGATCGGATTGGCGGCGCTGGCCAAAATCCGGGCCACCTGGTCAATCTGTTTAGGCGCCGCGACAATGGGTTCCGGGGAAGCCCACGCGGGGATTTCAGGGTGACCCTCGTCCATCAACAACTGAAACGGTATTTCCAGCAATGTTGGGCCCAGCGGAACGGACTCGGCGATGAAGCGGGCGCGCCGGAGTTCATGCACCAGATCGGAGGGCGTGCGCGCTCGCTTCGTCCACTTCACGACGACCTCGGCATTGCGCGCCGGGCCGGCATGGTCGGTCAGCAGCGAGGGCCATTCAGCGCCCGGGTCGCCGTTCGGGTCATCACCATAACTGAGCGTGTCGGGCGACAGCACCGTCATCGGTGTGCGCTCCTGCAGCGCGGTGCTCAGGGCCATCGATGCGTTTTGAACTCCCAGCGAGGTCGGCAAGAAGACAATCTGGGCACGGCCGGTGGCCTTGTAGTACCCCGATGCCAAACCCACCGCCAACAGCTCATGACGGCAACGGAAGTACCGCAGCGTCATTCCAATGCCGCGCCGGACAATGGCCTCCCATAGCGGCGCCATCACGGCGATGGGAGACGCGAAAATGCAGTCCACACCCTGAGATTCCAACTGCGCCAGCAATACTTCTGCGCCGTTCTTGGCGGTACTTGTACCCGTCACACTTGGTGACGTTAAGAAGTGACAGGACCGACTGCGAGCCTGCGCCCACTCAGTGAGCTTTTCTCGCTGATCACCAATTCACGGTGCACGAAGCAGGCCGGCGATGCGGGCGCTGGTTGCTCTGGTGGCAGCCAGCAATCCGAGCGGCGGTCTCGGCCCGGCGATAAGCGCCGACACGGCCGCCACCGCGCCGTTGCCCAGCGGAATCGCTACCGCGACACAACTCAGATCCACAATCACCTCGCCGGCGTCCACTATCGGTGCGGAGCTGCCCAATTCGGTGTGGGCTCGCGCGGCCGCGGTTCTCGGCGGTACCCGGGCGCCAGGCTGGGCGACCACTCCCAGTGGCACCCGAGCGTCCACTGCGTCGAGGTACACCGCCTCGCCGCCGATCATTGCGGACAACTGCACTGCGGCACCGGTGGCGGTTGCAAGTTCGGCGATCGGCCGCCGGACGGCCACCCGCAATCGACGCTCCGGGCTCACCCGGGCGCCCAGCCCCAGCAGGCTCGCGCCGAGCCGATACCGGGTACCTTCGCGACTGACCGCCCCGACTGCGATCAGTTGCATGAGCAGCCGACGCACCGTCTCCCGCGGTATCCCGCTCGCGTTCGCCAAATCCAGCAGCCGCACCGGATCCAACGCAGCCAGGAGATCTAGCAGCTCAAATGCGCTCTCGATGACCCCGCGACCGTCGTTGTTAAGCGAGCCACCCGTCTGGCCCGCACTCCTACCGCTGGCCATGCGATCGCTCATGCGATCCAACTCAGACTGGCCCACCATCGTCCCTTTATGCTCGCTGCTGTTGACACCACAGCACGACGTCGTGCAGTTCAACGCGCGAACACTGCAAACTATGCCACGACAGTCACGGTGCACTCCTATCTGTGAGTGGGTTGAGCCGCCGCAGCTCGACTCTGCCGGCGATGAGGCCCGATGCATGAGTATCGTCGGCCGATCCAGTGCCTACGACGACGTAAGCCGTCACATCATGATCTTCCAGCAGTACTTCCGCGCCCTTCTTCGCCGAATTGGCGCCCCCACGCGCATGACGTTAGGAAGCCACGGGACAGAGGGCGAACCTGCGCCCACTGAGCGGGCTTTACTCGCTGATCACCAATTCACGGTGCACGAAGCAGGCTGGCGATGCGGGCGCCGGTGGCCCTGGTGGCAGCCAGCAGCCCAAACGGAGGGTGCGGCCTCGCGACAAGCACTGACACCGCTGCCGCTGCATTGCCACCCAGCGGAATCGCTACCGCGACACAGCTCACGCCCTCCACCACCCCACCGGCGTCCACTATCGGTGCCCCGCCGCCCAATGCCTTATAGGCCCCCCAGGACACACATTGGGGCGGCACTTGAGCTCCCGGTTCAACCAAAAATTGCACCGGACTCCGACCCTCCACCGCATCCAGGTAAACCGCATTACCACCGATCACTGCAGACAACTGAACCGCGGCACCGGTGGCGGTAGCGAGTTCGGCGATCGGCCGCCGGGCGGCCACCCGCAATCGACGCTCCGGGCTCACCCGTGAACCCAGCCCCAGCAGGCTCGCGCCGAGCCGATACCGGGTACCTTCGCGACTGACCGCCCCGACTGCGATCAGTTGCATGAGCAGCCGACGCACCGTCTCCCGCGGTATCCCGCTCGCGTTCGCCAAATCCAGCAGCCGCACCGGTTCCAACGCAGCCAGGAGATCTAGCAGCTCAAATGCGCTCTCGATGACCCCGCGACCGTCGTTGTTAAGCGAGCCACCCGTCTGGCCCGCACTCCTACCGCTGGCCATGCGATCGGTCATGCGATCCAACTCAGACTGGCCCACCATCGTCCCTTTATGCTCGCTGCTGTTGACACCACAGCACGACGTCGTGCAGTTCAACGCGCGAACACTGCAAACTATGCCGAATATCGAGAACAGACAACTCTGTTCACCGATGATGCCAGCGAAGCTATCCCGGACGCAGATGGGGTCGATCGGCATCGCCTAATCCGTCGCCCGACACCGAGCGCGAGGGTCGAGAGTGTCAGCCGGCCTTGTGCGCCGTCAGCAAGTAGGCCGGCAACTTCACCCGGCCCTTGTCGTCGCGGTCGTGCGACGGAAATTCGGACGTCCCGTCCGCGGCCGGGGGAAAGTTCCCGTGGATGTAGGCGGGCCGGATCTCGTCGATCTCCCAGTACTTGCTCACCGCGGCGCGCAACTCGTCCTCGTCGACCTCGTTCGGTGTGGTTTCCCACTCGGCGGGAAAGGCGCCCTTGGCGAACACCAACACGAAATAACCGGCCCCAGGAGCCGCCGCGCGGTGGATCGAGCTGAGGTAGTCGTCGCGCCCCTCGACAGGCAGCGAATGGAACAGCGCGCTGTCGACCACTGTGGCGAAGCGCTGTTCTGAACCGGGTGGGTAACTGGAGAAGTCGGTGATGTCGGCCCGCGCGAAGGTGGCGGTGGTCAGGCCGCGTTCGGCGGCCGCCTTGGTCGCCGCCGCGACGGCGGTGGGCGTGAGGTCGATGCCGACCACAGTGAAGCCCTGCGCCGCCAGGGCCAGCGGCAATTCGGCGAACCCGCATCCGGCGTCGAGCACGTCGCCGCGAAACTTGCCGGCCGCGATCAGGGCCGCCAACTCCGGTTGCGGCTCACCGATGTTCCACGGGGGCGGACCCTCGAATTCCCCCTGCTCGCGGTAAGCACTGTCCCAGTCCATGATTTCGGATGACACGTTTCTTCTCCTATGTGCATCGATTAGGTGCCGTTATGCAGTTATCTAGTCCCGGGTGTATGCCGTTTCGCTGGTGTCCGTGTTTTCGCAGTCGCGACAGGGCATCTCAGCCCGCGGGCAGTCTTGCGAGATGCGCTTGGCCAGCTTTCGTGATTGTTTAGCTAGGTAGCCAATAAGCGCGGGGCGGCTCAGCAGACCGTGGAAGTAGAGGCCATCGGCGGCAGGTGACGGCGCCAGCATGACCGGTACGCCATCAGGTGTGAGCACCTCCAAGTGTCCGACTAACGGATGCAGGCCCGGCCGATACCCAGTCGCACAGATCATCACGTCGGGCTGGATCCGTACACCGTCCGCCAGCGTCACCTTGGCGCCCTCGAGCTCGCTTACCGCTGCGACCACCTCGACAGATCCGTCGCGCACTGCCTCGACAACCTCGGGGTCAACGATTGTTGGTGCGGCATGCAGCCGGTGGGCCTTCGCGAAGGGGCCCTCATCAGGAACGGGCAGACCGAATTCTTCGAGATCGCCGAACGCGCGGTGGCGGGCGGCGACAGAGATCCGGTCGGCTATCCGCGAGGGCAGGTGGAACAAGGGAATGGATACCACGTCGTTGGGCAGTCCTGCGGGTCCTTTGCGCGGCATGATGTTTGGTGGAGTTCGCAGCGAAAGCCACACTTTGGCCGCTGCGCCTGTGGTCAGGTCGTGTGCGATTTCCATGCCCGACGATCCCGAGCCGACAACGAGCACGCGCTTGTGAGCGTAAGGCGCCGCGTCTCGATAACGGTGTGAATGTAGGAGCTCACCGCTGAAGACGCCGGGCCAGTTTGGGATGAAGGGTGTGTGCTCGTAACCCGTTGCGACCACGACGTATCGGGCGTCGATGTCGCCGGTGGACGTTGTCAGCCGCCATCCCGGGGAATCTCGGTCAATGCGCTCCACCGTGGTGTTGAGGTGTAGTTCGATGCCATCCTCGTGCGCATGCCGGTCCAGGTGGGCGACGACTTGATCACGAGTCGGATAGACCGGAGTGCCTTTCGGGTACGGCCGCCCGGGCAGGTGGGAAAATTGGCGACCGGTGTTGAGTCTGAGTCGGTCATACCGACCGCGCCACGACGCCGCCACCGCATCGGCTCGATCGACGAGCAATGGCCGAATTCCCTTGTCTTTCAAGCTCACCGCGGCAGAAATACCCGCTGGGCCGGCACCGATAATCACCACTTTCCGGTCAGGCATCCGTAGTCACTCCCGCTTGATTGGCACGGCTTCGATGACGGTGGATGCCGAAGTGATCGGATTTGGCGATCCTGATAAGCGGCGCGTGGTGCCTGTACACGCCTATGACGTTAGGAAGCCACGGGACACGCGGCGAAACCTGTGCCCACTGAGTGGGTTTTCCCGCTGATCACTGATTCACGGTGAACCGGTAGTCGGCGTCGGTGTCGCTGGACGAAAGGTCAGGGCGCTCGTCGCGCTGGGGGCCCAGACGGACCGGCATCCGCACGCCGTATAATCAAGCAGCTCAAGGGATTTGAACGCTCAGCGGGACGGCCGCGACCTATGGCTGCGGGGTGACGGCCGATCCGCTACCGGAAGGGCCAGCGATTAGGAAACGTCGCGCAGGCGGGTCTCCACGTCCTTGATTCCCTGGCGCAGGTGCTCGGCTAAGTACCATTCCTCACCGCTATGGGCATCGCGCAATGCGATGTCTACTGCCGACTTGGCGTCCGAGAGATGTCCACGGCGTTCCTCGCCGTGAGTGGTGATGGCATGAAGGACCGCCCTCACGGCCTCCTGACAGGCACTGGCGAAACCGCTGAGATCTGTGACCGACATGCTGACCCCTTACAAGTAGATACAGATACCGGCCGTAGACAGCGGTGCGGTCACGCGATCTGATCGAGCCCTGTGTACGCCTGCTCACGAGATGCCCGCTGTTACACGACTACAAACATTCGCCGGTCAGTTGCCGGCTTCGATTGACGCGACTCTTGCCGCCGCGTCGGGACCGCAGAATCGCTGGAGGTCCACTCCGCCCGCGACGAGAAGGTCGTCAATGCGGCGCTTGAGGTCACCCGAGGAGAGGTGGGCGTACAGGTTTCCACCCGGGCAAGAGGTTTGGGCCAGGTCCCGATGGCCCGCCAGGGTGTCGGTCGAAACGTGAAAAGTCTGAGCCGCCCAGGCGAACGCGCGAGCTGCTGCCTGAAGCTGGGCCTCTGGCACAGCCTCTTGATCGAAGTCTCCTTCGCAAAGCACCAGGAAATGGCCCGTCGTGTCGTAGTCCGTCGCGGTGTCGCCCGCGATCTCAGTGCTGCGCAGTTCGTAGATATTGCCATTGCGGTCGACGCCGACGTGATAGGCGATGTCGATCCATCCGTGCTGGTCCTGGTGGTATCGCTGGTCCTGTCGGAGATGGCTTGGCGCATTACGGTTTTCGCCGAGGACCACGGCCTCGTGGTGCAGAGTCATCCGCGTGATGGTGTGCCGCTTCCCTCCGGAGCGGGCCGGTCGAGCACCCCAGGCGTCGCGGCATAGCAACGGTGCCGAAGTCGCAGCGGTCAGGCTTGCGCTGATTGTCGTCGTCGCGGGAGGGGCCGCAACCGTGGGTGGCTTCGGGCGGGTCTCAGATGCCGAGGCAGAGTCCATTCGCGTCGCGCTGGAGCAGCCGCCGACCAGGGACGCCACACCGGCGCTGCCCAGCACCAGCAGCTGACGGCGGCTGACCGCAGCTGGCGGGCCGCACGCTGGTTCACACACGGTCCTCACGATACGGGCGTGGCACCGGCCCGCAGGACGTCTTCATTCAGGTTCCGCCCAGGGCGTGCCGCACGTGTCCGCGGGCCCGGTCGAGCCGGGCCGCGGCCTCTGTCGCATCGACGCCCGCGAGCAGCGCCACGATCGCGGTCTTGGCGTGACCGCCCGCGGCGGCGAGCGCGGCGGTCGCGGTCTCCTCGTCGACGCCGGCCGCGTCGCGGACGATCCGCACCACCCGGCGGCGCACCTTCGCGTTGGTGGCGCGCACGTCGACCATCCGCGGTCCATATGCCTTACCGAGGGCGATCATCACGCTCGTCGATACCGCGTTGAGCACCACTTTTTGCGCCGTACCCGCGGTCAGCCGGGTGGAGCCGGCCAGCACCTCGGGCCCGGTCAGCAGCTCGATCACCACGTCGGCTGACGCCTCGCTGCCCGGGTTGTTGACGACTGCAACGGTCAGGGCACCCGCCCGGCGCGCGTACTCGAGCGCGCCGAGCGCGTATGGCGTGCGGCCCGATGCGGTGATCCCGACGAGCGCGTCGGCGGCGGTCAGGTCGGCGAGATCGGTTGGGACAAAGGCGTCTTCGGCGCCCTCGATGGCCTCGGTCAACGCCCCCGGTCCGCCGGCGATTACGCCGCGCACCAGGTCGGTGCCGAAAGTCGGTCCGCACTCGGCCGCGTCGAGCACCCCGAGCCGACCGGGTGTACCGGCACCGGCGTAGATCAGGCGACCGCCGCGGTCGAGCCGCGCAGCGATCGCCTCGGCGGCTTCCGCAATCCGCGGGATCGCCGCGGCCACCGCGCCGTGTGCTTCGGCCTCGGCGGCAACGAGCAGCGCGACGACCTCGGCGATGGGACGGGCGTCAAGGTCGTAAAGGTCTGGCCGGGCGGCCTCGGTGGCGAGCGCGTCGAGCCCATGCGGGACAACAGCTTTCGGGTCCGCCTGCACGCGAATCACATAGGGCTCGTGGATCGCTTGTAGCCGCAGCGCGCCGTCCAGCGCGTCGCCGGCGGCGGGGATGAGGTCGAGCTGCGCGCGCAGCGCCTGGACTCCCGCCAGTCCGCCGACCATCGCCACCGGGCCATCCCCGGCCGCGCGGGCGGTCGCGGCGAGCGCTTCGGCGGCGGCGCTGATGATCACCCGCGCCGCGGCGTCACCCTGCGCGGCGAGGACGTCGGGTGCGAAGGACGCGAGCGCGGCGGCGCCGGTGAGTTGCGCGGGCCAGGTCTGCGGCGTGCCGAAGCGGGTGCGGGCGGCGTCGAGCAGCGCGGTGGACGGCCCGCGGCCGTCGTGGGCGCGCAGCGCCGCGCGCAACCCTGCGGCGCCGATCCACGCGCCGCCGCCCTCGTCACCCAGCCAGGGACCCCAGCCGTCGGCGGTGCGAAGTGCACCGTTCGCGTCGATGCCGAGCGCGGCGACGCCGGTGCCCACGATCAGCACGACGCCCGGATGTCCGCCCAGTGCGCCAGCCTGCGCGGTTACGGCGTCGCTGGTCACCGCCGCTCGCTCCGTCCGCAGCGATGCCAGCAGCGCCTGGGCCAGCGCGCGCGCCGCGTCCGGCGCCGCCAGCGCCCCGGCGGCACCCACGATCACCTCGTCGACCGGGCCGAGATCTCGCGTTAAATCGTTGGACACGGCCAGGATCGCCGCCTCCGCGGCCCGCGCGCCGCCAGGCGTCGCGAGCCCTGGCGCGCCCGCACCCTCGGCCCTGCGGCTTCCTGCCGCAGCGCGGCAGGACGTCTTGCCGAGGTCGACGGCGAGGATCAACGCGCCCACCCTTTCACGAGAGTCCGGAATTCGCTTCAATTGCAACGGGTTTCGAGCTCAACACGGCGGAATCATCGCAGCTTCTGCGCGAACTCGATGATGTTGCCGTCCGGGTCGGCGATATGCAGCGTCCTTTCCCGCCATGGTCGATCCACCGGTCCGCTGAGGATCTGAACACCGAGCCCGCGTAACCGTTCCGCTTCCGCATCTACGTCATCGATCAGGAAGCCGATCTCACCGCAGGGCGGGTTGCCGCCTTCGCGACCGATGAGCTCCGGCAGTTTCGAGCGTTCGAAAAGCGAGAACTTGGTGTTCTCCATTTCGAACTCGACATAGCCGTCGCCCTCGATTCGCACTCGGAGCCCGATCACGTCGCGGTAAAACGCCACCGCTCGGCTGAGCGACTCGACATATTGAATGACGTAGTCCACACGACGCATGAAGGAACCGTAACGGTTTTCGGGGGTGCTTCCCGGTTTATCTGCAGCCTGCTTCGAGCGATAGCCACCGCCGGTTGCCGATCGTCAAGCGCGCCTTAATATGGCGGACCCGGGCGTATGGTTCGACCATGAACGTCCCGCCGGACATTCACTACGCCAAGAGCGGTGGCCTCAACATCGCGTTCTCGGTGACTGGAGAGGGGCCCGACCTCGTTGTCGCGCCCGGCTTCATCTCGCACCTCGACATCATGTGGCAGGAGCCGTCGGTCGTTCACTTCTACTCGCGGCTCGCGTCGTTTCGTCGCGTCGTCACCTTTGACAAGCGGGGCACCGGCCTCTCGGATCCGGTGATGCACGCGCCGACGCTGGAAGAGTCCGTCGATGACCTGCGCGCCGTCATGGACGCGGCCGGATGCCATCGAGCCGACCTGGTGGGCGTTTCGGAGGGTGGCACGATGGCGATGCTGACGGCGGCCGGCCATCCCGGCCGCGTGAATGCGCTCGTCCTCTACGGCACGTTCTCCCGCCTGCTTCGAGCAACTGACTACCCGCTCGGGGTCACCGAGGAGCAGCTCTCAGCATTGGTCGGGGTGAGCACCAGCGGCTGGGGTGAGGGCGTCGGACTGGGTGCATGGGCTCCGAGCCGGCGCGACGATGTCGATTTCCGGCGGTGGTGGGCGCGGCTGCAGCGGGTGGCCGCCAGCCCGGGCATGGTGCGCAATATCTTTGCGCTCTATCCGCAGCTGGACATCCGCGACGTGCTGCCCGCGATCCAGGTGCCGACGCTGGTGCTCCACCGCCGCGATGATCGGATGGTGAAGCTCGAGATGGGCCGCTACCTCGCCGAGTGCATCCCCGGGGCCAAGTTCGTCGAGGTCGACGGCGTCGACCACTTGTTCTTCACCGGCGACGCCGATGCCGTGCTCGATGAGATCGAGGAGTTCCTCACCGGCGTCCGGCCGCTGCCCGCGGCCGACCGCGTCCTGGCGACGGTGCTGTTCACCGACATCGTCGACTCGACGAAGCGCGCGGTCGAGCTTGGCGACCAGCGGTGGAAGGAGTTGCTCGGCCGGCACGACGCCCAGGTACGGCACCAGCTGGAACGCTTCCGGGGCCGTGAGGTCAACACGACAGGCGACGGCTTCCTCGCCCGGCTCGGCCGCTGCTGCCACCCGCGCGGCGATATGGACGGCGATGCCGCTGATGTCGTCGTCGCGCAGCTCGACCTCGCCGGTGTGTACGCCCGCCCTTACCTCGAGGCCAAGGCTGCGCAGCACGTCGCGGATCGCCATGGCACACCGGATCGCGCGGGCGGGTCCGTCGAACCGGGCGAGGAAGCCGTCGCCTGTCGTGTTGACCTCACGGCCCCGGAAGCGTTCCAGCTGGTGCCGTACCTGGGCGT
>NZ_LZKU01000011.1 GCF_001672975.1 Mycobacterium sp. 1465703.0 | reverse complement strand
GTCGAGCCGGCCCCGGGCGCATCTCGATCAATCACGACCGGGTTGGCCACGATGGAGGTTGGCACCATGGGCGCCACCTCGGCGGCGGCGGCACGCGCCTCCTCCGACAACAAGATCGCGTGGTCCGCATGCTTCAACGTGGCGCCCACATAGCGCGGGTTCGACCGCGCGAATGCGGGAAAGTCGGCACCATGCAGCGTGACGATCACCCGCAAGCCGCGGGCCCGGGCCAATCGGATCAACGGCCCTTCGCGCAGCCACGCTCCGCCATTCGAGATGTGAAAGTGCGCGACGGTCGTGCGAGAGGCGAGAGCCAGCGCCATCCCGGCGTGCGCGGTGAGCAACAGGTTCTTGGCGTGGTGCCGCCCGTTCCACGTGGAAAGGACGCGCATGTCGTCGGCGCCAATCTTGTTGTCATGTATGACCCGAATGACGGACTGCGTCCCGCCGATGCTGTACATGTCGGGTCCTACGTGGGTGACCGCGTTCATTGCGGCCTGGCCGTTACGGTCAGCGCCGGCGCTTGGCCGGTGACTATTTGGCTCGCACCGCGGTCGCGGCGCTGCAAGCCGGCGAACCCCATCGCCGCTCCCAGGGCGATACCCAATCCCAAGGCGTCCATCGGCATCTCCGGCAATGGCCAAACGGCGGAGATCGCCAGCAGGCCCGCGGCGACCGCCGCACTGATTTTCGCCTGCGCCGACGCGCAACGCATCGCAAGGAGCACCGGCGTGAGCGCGAACAGTGCGAACGCTGCCATGCCGACCACACCGGCCTTAGCCAACCACCACAAATAAAAGTTATGGGAGTAGGCGGGATACAGGATCTGATGGAACTCGTCGTCTCCGTTCGGCGGTTGATAGGGGTAGCCCAGGCCATGACCGAATACCGGGGCACGGGCGATGGTTTCCTTGAGCAGGTTGATCTCCCGAAGTCGTTCCAGCGCCGAATCGTCAACGGCGAGCGCGCTTGACGACACCCCGCCGAGCACCCGCTGACTGAACGCGACGAACTGGTCGCTGAGCCATGCCCCGGTTTTCGACTGCTGTAGTAAAAACAGCGAGCCGGGCACCGCCACCGCGACGATGGCGGCACCGACGAAAGCGGTGGCGATCATCCGTCGCAGCGCCGCCCAGCTGAAGCTCGCAAGGAAAGCGACTCCGGCCGCAACTCCCATGGAAATCAACGTGTTACGGGAGAAGGACAACAGCGAAATGATCACCGCGGGCGGGCCCAGGGCGACATACATTGCGGGCTTGACGCGACCGACGATCGGGGCGGCGACCAACGCGGACAGGACGGCGGTGGCCGGTGTCTGGGTGGACAGGATGATGCGGAGGGCCTGGCCGGCGCCCGTGGTCCATTCGAGGCTTTCCGCCCGCCCGGCCAGCCGGACCGCGTATAGCGAACTCACTATTGCCATCCCGGCCGAAAACCAGATGACGGCGACCATCACCCGGATTGACCATTTGACGTGACCACCGTAGACGACAAACAACGCCAACACGAAGCCGAGAACCATTTCGAGCATGCTGGTGGATTCGCGCATCACCACCAGGGCCGACTGTCCAGTTGCGAATCCAGTTACGGTGGCCGACACCACCGTCAGCACCAGGATTCCCGGCCACAGGAAATCGGCGGGCCGCGCTCTCACGGTCGGGATCAGATAGCAGATCGCGAGCACCGCGGCCACGTGGTAGGCGTAGATGGTGACCGGCCCGATGACTTTGCCGACGTGCAGGCCTTCCGGTAGTGCGGCGAAAGCGCCGAACAGCGTGACCCCTACCATCCCTTCGGGTTTCACCCAATACACGACCACGCAGAACAACGCTGCGATCAGCAACGCTCCCTCGGTGGTTCGGCGGACCGAGAGCACTCCGAAAGCAAAGCAGCCGAACAGGAATACCGCCAGCAGGGCGCCATCCACGGCGAGGCGATGGCGAGCGGGCAAATAGGGGATCACGCCGGTCCGCTGACCTTCGACCGGTAGGTTCGTGCGGCGGCCCTTACGTGCAGAGCCGGTCGGGCGTCGGTCAGTACGGTGCCGACAACCTCCGCGCCGGCCGAGCGCAGCGCGGCCAGCGCGTCCTTGAGCTCGTCGGCGGTGGTCCGACGAGCCCGCACCACCAACACGGTGGCTTGCACGGCGCCGGCCAGCAGAGCGGTGTCAGCTGTCGCCAGCACGGGCGGCCCGTCGACCACGATTCGATCGAAACGGGACGACAAGTCCTGCAGCACTCGGTCGATCGTTTCCGGCAGGAACGCGCTGCACGGCGGCGTTTCACGGCGGGCTGACCTCGAGGCGAGGGTGAACAGCTTCGGAACCGATGACGGTTTGACGACTTCCGCGGCGGTGTCGGGGTTGGCCAGCGCATTGGCCAGCCCCTCCCCCGCTTCGACTCTCAGCAACCCGGCGATGACGCGCCGGCGGGTATCGCCCTCGACGAGTAGGACGTCCTCGCCGATTTCGGCGAGCGCGAGCGCCAGATTGAGCGCGGTCGTTGTGGTCCCTTCCGCGCCGAACGGCCCCGCCACCAGCACGCGACGGACATCGGGCCTCGTCACCCTGAGCAGCCGGGCGCGCATCGCCCGCACGGCATCGTCGAATGCGGTGTCGGTGCCGAATCGCGGAGCCGTGCCGCGCTTTCCGGGCAGCTCCGCCAAAGTGGGCAAACCCGTGAGTCCTTCCAGCTTCTCGCGGGTGCGGATGGTGCGATCGCCGGCCTCGCGGGCCAGCGCCACCCCGATGGCAAGCAGAACACCGGCGATAAATCCGATCACCATGTTGCGCATCGGCAGGGGCGAAACCGGACTACTGGGTACCCGGGCCGGCTCGACCACCGTCGCCCGGGCCACCGGTAGTGGTTTCGCCGTGGGCTGCACCGATCCAGGTGCGTCCAACGGTTGGCCCGAGGTTGGGGTCGTCTCGTCCGCGTCGGGTCGCGCTCCGGCGGTTACCGGCGCGCCCACACTGTGTGGACCCGGATTTATCCCGAGCGTCGGCACGATCGCACCGAATTGATTGGCCATCGCGCCCGCCAGCGCGGCAGCTCGCGCCGGATCGGTGTCTTTGACGCTGATGGTGAACAACATCGATTTCGAGGTGTACTTGACTTGGGTTTGGCTCACCACGTCATCGGCGCTGATCGGTAGTTGAAGCTGACGGACCGCGCGCTCAGCCACCAGGTGTCCGGCGGCGATCTGGGCATACGATGACAGCCGTTCCTGTGCGGCCGTCGTGCCGCTGTACAACTCATTCAGGTCGGTAGCACCGGGAAACGAGACGAGGACCGTGGTCGAGGACTGGTAGTGCTTGGTCTGCAACGCCGTGACGAACGCGGCGCCGACGGTACAGGTCAGCAACGCGGCAGCGGCGAGTTTCCAATGTGCGAGAAGAATCTTGACAAAGGTGCGGAAATCCATCCACTAACCTTTCTGGCCGGCGCCACACGAATAGCGTCGAATTGATTTACTTCGCACCGCCGCGCAAAGTCCAGTGCACATTATGCAGCAATCGCCATGCGGCAGCGGCAAAATCGCAAGTGTGCCTGCCGACCGGCATTCATTGTCGAGGCGCAGAGGTCAACACACCGCGTGATATGTCCAGCGTCGCGAGCGGATACCACCCATTGCCGTCGCGTCCGCCGCGCGCCAACTGCATGGGTGGATAGTTCACCACGTGCGAGGCATTGGGCTTGTGTTGCTGCCAATCCACTGCAGCGCTCAGCGTGTAATGGCCCGGCGCCAATCCGGCCAAGTCGATGGCCACCGAATCGGTGTAGGACGCCGGGACCGGTTCGGTATCAGACTTGTCCCCGGATTGCCCCTGGGCCAGCGTCTTCAACGGCACGTGCGCGGGCAAGGTGCGGACTACCTGTCCCGAGAAATCCGTTAATCGGTAGCTGGGGACCCATGTCTCGGTCGAGGCGGCCGAACCGTAGTTGGTCCACACCACCGATACGGTGGGCACCCCGTCGCGTGCCGATCGCGACCCGGCCCGCGCCTCGGCCGAATACCGGTAGCCGGCCGAGACATTGGCTTGCGCCCATACCAGGTACAGCGCCGGGTCCATCGGAGTCGTCGAATCTACCGCCGGGAAGTTGTAACTCGACGTCATCGACACGTGGTATTTGACGACGTCACGCAGACCCTTGTCATAGTAGGACCGCGGATCGGTTCCGTCGGGCAACTGGCACCACTCGGTGATCACCAATGCCGAGGCCAGCCGGTCTTTGAGTTGTCCGACAACAGGATCTTTCGACCGCACATAGTATGAGCCGTCCGCCTCGGCCCAGGTGGGTAACGGCGCGTACACGCCGAGGCAATCCGAGCGGATCCCCACCGGCGCAGACAGTTTCTTGGTGACATCGTCGGCCAGCAGTTGGCGAACGATTTCCGGGTTCAGCGCAGTTGTCACCAATTGTGTGTGGGGAAAGGCATTTACATTCGCCGAGACCAGCTGCGCAATGGAGGCTTTGGTGATGCTCTGATCGCGGAACTGGCTGTAATACCCCAGCTTCGCGACACTGTCTTCCGCAGTGGGACCCGGTGCGCCCAGCGTGTCCCGTAGGTACGCGATGTGGTTCTCGCTGAAATCCCCGTAGCCGGAGAACTCGAATACACTGAGCCGCTCGTCACCGTCGTAACGACGGCCCAGCGCGGCCAGCAGCTGGCCGAAGGCGTTGAGGTAACCGGGGTTGTTCCAGTTCGGTACCACCTGCGTCACCCCGGCTGTCCACCAATACCGTTGCGGCCCGGTGAGGCTGACGGTGGCGTCGGGAAGCGCACGCACCCAGTCGGGCATGCCGATGTTGGTGTTGTTGGCATAGGCCGTGTCGCAGCAGGAATTGTAGGCGACCACGCGAAGGGTCAGCCGCATGTTTCGGCTGGCCAACTTTGTCAGCGCGTCGTCGATCACGCTGAAGTCGAACTTGCGATCATCGGGCGCGTCGGGGGGCAGCGTGCCCGGATCGGTGGGCTGCAACTGTCGCCACGAGATACGCACACTGGCGTCATACGACGACGGCCACGCCGGGAAGCGCCGCTGCACGGAATTGGCTTGGGGGAAAAGCGGCATCAAGAGGTCTTCATACTGGCCGCGCAGCGGATTGGGCACCTCTTGAACGCTCAGGGGTAAGGGCGGGCTGTTGACCACGGACAAAGGACCGGGATCGGCGCGGTGACCACCGCATCCGCTCAGCACCAGCGCCGAGCACAGGGCGAGGATCGCCGTGGTGTGCCTTATTGTTCGGACCACCGTTGCGATGCTAGAGGGAACCCAGCGACGATGACTCCGGATCGGAAAGGAATGGCATCGGCATCCATCGGGCCGACAGCAACGCTTCCATCGCATCGCCGGCGACGGGACGCGACAGTAGGAAGCCCTGCGCCCGGTGGCAGCCGTGCTGCATCAAAGTCAATGCGGCAGCGGGTGTCTCGACGCCTTCGGCAACGACTTCCAGGTCAAACGCCTCGGCCAGCCCGATGATCGCCCGGACGATGGCCAGATCGCCGGCGTCGGTCGCCACCTCCCGCACGAATCCGGCATCGATCTTGAGCATGTCGACCGGCAGGGACTTCAGGTGGGACAGCACGGCATACCCGGTGCCGAAGTCGTCGATGGCGATCTGCACCCCCACTTCTTTGAGATCCGCCAAGGTCTTTCGAGTGGTGTCGATGTCGTGCACCACCGCGCGCTCGGTGATCTCCAGGCACACCGATCCGGCGTCGATCCCGAACTCGCCGATGGTATCGGCAACACTTTCCACGAAACCGCGGCCTATCAGCTGGATGGGCGACACGTTGATCCGCAGCATGGCGCCTGCCCCGACTCCGTTGGCCCGCCACCGGCTGAAATCGGCGCAGGCGCCGCGCATCACCCACCGGCCCAACTGCGCAGCGAGATTGGTCGATTCGGCTACCCCGATGAACGCGTCGGGCAACAGCAGACCCCAGACCGGGTGCCGCCAGCGCACCAGCGCCTCGGCACCTACGATGACGCCGGTCCACAAGTCGACCTCGGGCAGGTAGTCCAAAATCAGACCTTCGCTTTCGATGTCGCCTTGCAGATGCAGTTCGATGTCGTTGCGGAAGGCCCTTTTCAGCGACATGTCGTCGGTGGATACCGCTGTCTGGTTGCCGCCGGCCCGCTTGGCCGTCAGCACGGCCTCATCGGCTCGCCGGAGCAGATCGGCGCAGTTGTCGGTCCCGGGCGCGCCCACCGCCAGCCCGATGCTGACGGTGCGGCTGATCACGTGCCCGCCGATGGTCAGGCGGTCGCACAGCATCGTCGACAGGCGCCGCGCGAATGCCTCGGCATCCTCCGGCGACATCGGCTGGTCCGGGATGACCACGAACTCGTCGCCACCCAACCGGGCGATCATGCTCTGAGTTCCGGCGCACTCCTCGATGCGTTGCGCGAACATTCTGATGAACCAGTCGCCCGCGGAGTGGCCGAGGTAATCGTTGATCGCCTTGAGCCGGTCGAGGTCGAGGTAGAAGACCGGGACGGGCCCGGGGTTGCCGGCCGCGAGCCGTTTGGTCAGATACGCGACCAGTGCCCGACGGTTGTAGACGCCGGTCAGATCGTCGTGTTCGGCGAGATAGCGCAGTCGTTCTTCGGCGGCGATGCGGGCTTGCAGCTGGGCGAACAGGGCGGCGACCGCCTCGAGCGTGTTGATCTCTGCTTGCTTCCACTTGCGGGCGCCGAACTTCACGAAGCCGAGCACACCGGTGGTCGCATCGCCGGACACCAGCGGCGCAACGGCCAGCGAGGGCAACGCCGGTGTCTTGCGCTGGTTCAGCGAGCGGCCAAACCAACCGCGGCGCTGATCGGGCGCGATCACCACCGGCTTCCTGTCGCGCTCGCACTGGGCGAGCACCGATTCGGCGCCGTCCAATTCGAGATGGGCTATCGGATCCGGCTCGGCAGCGTCAGCGCGGCGAGGCCACTCGGCTACCGGCACCGACGCCGGCGCGTCCTGAGCGTGGTGGCGCAAGAAGCTGACGTCCACATCGAACTGCTCGACGAGTTGGGCGAGAACTTTTTCACTGACCTGGATCGCCGTGGATGCCGTGGCCTCCATCAACTGGGTGGCGACGGAGGTGACCACTAAATCCAGGCTGCGCGGCACGGGTCCTCCGGAATGGGGCACCCATCGAGGGGGTCCGGTAGTTCGCTGGGCTGTTTGCTGACGAATTTCGATCCACGCGGCGACTGGGCCGAAATCCGTGGAAAAACGGTATCACGCACAGTGCCATCCATCAGGAAGTTGCGAAAAGCCGCGGGCAACTGCTGCGGCAACAGCGCCGCCGCGGGTCACTGACCGTTTGCTGACGCCGAGTCGCTCGGGATGTCAAGTGTGGCAATCGGATACAGCCCCGAGCTGTCCCGGCCGTCCCGGGCCAGGGCCATCGGCGCGTAGTTCACGACATGTGAGGCGCCCGGAATGTGCTGTTGCCATTCGACCGAGGCACGCAGCGTGTAATGTCCGGGCGCCAGGCCCGTGACGTCGACGTGCACCGACTCGGTGGCCAACTCTGGAACCGGCTCCTCACGTGACTGGCTCGATTCGTCGTGCACCAGCTTCTTGAGGTTGACGGTCGCGGGCAGGCTGCGAACCACCGCCCCCGAGAAATCCACCAACTTGTAGTCGGGAACCCAACGTTCGGTGGCCGCCGCCGAACCGTAGTTGGTCCACACCACCGAGATCGTCGCCACCTTGCCCTGGATCGATTGCGATCCCGGCTTCGCCTCGACCGAATATCGATAGCCCGCGGCGGTATTCGCCTTACCCCACAGCAGAAACAGCTTGGGATCCATCGCCGCTGTTGCGTCACGGTCCGGGAAATCGGCGCTCGACGTCATCGACACGTGGTACCGGATGACGTCATGCAGCCCCTTCTCGTAGTACGAGCGCGGATCGGCTCCGCTGGGCAGTCGACACCACTGGCTGATCACCAACGCCGTCGTCAGCCGCTGCTTGATCGCGCTGACGACGGCGTCGTTGGACCGGACGTAGTGCGAGTCGTTGGCTTCGGCCCACTCAGGCAACGGAGCCTGCACCCCGAGGCAGTCCGCGCGGATACCGACCGGCGCGGCCAATTTGTTGGTGACGTCGTCGGCGAACAGTTCGCGCACGATCTCCGGGTTCTGCGGAGCTACCACTAATTGGGTGTGCGGAAACGCATTGACGTTGGCCGAGACCAGCTGCGCAATGGAGGCTTTGGTGATGCTCTGGTCGCGGAACTGGCTGTAATAGCCCAGCTTTGCCTCGCTGTCATCCGGTGTGGGACCCGGCGCGCTCAGCGAATCACGCAGATACGCGAGCTGATTCTGGCCGAAGTCTCCGTAGCCGGAGAACTCGAACACGCTCAACCGCTCGTCGCCGTCATAGCGACGGCCCAGCGCGGCCAACAGTTGGCTGATGCCGTTGAGATAGTCGGGGTCGTTGAAATTGGGCACCACGTGGGTGACGGCGGGGGCCGAACCGTTGGGCGGCGCGGGATAGCTGGCCGCGGACGGGCGCAGCCAGTCCGGAATCGCCATGTTGGTGTTGTCCGGAGTGGGGTCGTTGCGGGACTTGTAGACGTAGACGCCGAGCGTCAGGCGCATGTTCCGGGTCGCGAGCTTGGCCAGCGCGTCGTCGATCGCGCTGAAATCGAACTTGCGGTCATCGGGTGCGTCGGGGGGCAACGTGCGCGGATCGACCGGCTGCAGCTGCCGCCACGAGACGCGCAGGCTGGCATCGTATGAGGCCGGCCAGGCAGAGTATCGCTGTTGCGCCGGATTGCCTTGCGGGAAAAGCGGATTCAGCATTTCCTCGTACTGGCCGCGCAGCGGGTTGGGTATCTCTTGGGCGGTCAGCGGTATGGCCGGACTGACCATCGCCGACAGCGGGCCGGGGTCGCTGTTACCGCCACATCCGCTGAGCACCGCCGCTGCGCACAGGACAACGGCCAGCACGCGTCTGTCCACAGAGCACACCATCGGGCCGTCAGATCGCGCCCGACGACGACGGGCCCCCGCCGCTCGGCGACTGCGCCGCGGCCGGCCCGATCAAACAGATGGTCGTCGTCAACGTTGCTTCTCCCAATACCCACCGATGCGCACTGCAGTGGCCCCATATTTCGCGGGTTGACTGGTGCGGATATCCGGCCCTGGGGCAGGCCACGATTTGGCGTAGCGCAGCGTAACATGCGCGGCACGCCATAGCCCGGCGCTTGCTGACCGGCCGCTGAGCAGCGCGGCCGACGACGGCGAGCATCTATTAGGGTAATGACTCAGCAAATCGCACGAGAGACGAGAAAATGCCCGTCACACGTTCGGTCAAGCATTGGTTCGCGCCAGCGGCAAAGAAATTCGCCCCACGCTTGTTCTGGTGGCGGAAGTACCGCATGCTGCGACGACTCGGCGAATCCCGGCCGGACGTGCGGCTTGCGGCCTCGTTATGCGACCCGAACCGGGTTTCGCTGGACATCGGAGCAGACGTCGGGGAATTCACGATCGCAATGCTGGCGTCTTCGCTGTCGGTGATCGCGTTCGAGCCCCGGCCAGGCCAGGCCCGCGACTTGACCACGATGTTCGATGCCGTCGGCGCTGCGGTCCGGGTGGAAGCGGTGGCGCTGTCGGACACAGGTGGCATGACTTCCATGCGTGTGGTTGGGTCCGAGCCAGGTCGCAGCACCATCGACAGCAACAATGCCCTCAGCGACGTGGATGGCAGTGAAGTGCAGAGCATCGACGTACCAGTCACCCGACTCGACGACTTGCATCTGCACAACGTCGGCATGATCAAGATCGACGTCGAGGGCCATGAACTGGCCGTTTTGCAAGGCGCCGCAGACACACTCTTAAGAAATCGACCAGCGGTCCTCCTGGAAGCCGAGGAACGCCATCGCCCGAACGCCGTCGCCGAGGTCACTCGGTTTTTGAACGGTCTGGGTTACGCGGGTTACTTCGATCGCGGTGATGCTTGGCGGCCGATAGAGGAGTTCGACCCGGCCCGGCACCAAGACCCGGCCAACCTCGGCAACAAGGAAAACGACTGGGCCCCTCGAGGGGTCTACGTGAACAGCTTCACCTTCTTTCCCGAGGATGTTCAGTCGCACGCGGACAGGCGGCCACGGCCAACTGCGCAGTGAGGCGGGTCACAATTGCGGGCGCGCCTGTCACGCTCGGCGGGTCTGCGGTGTCTCAAGGGCACAGGTCCTCACGAATAGGAGACAGCCATGACCCAGGTGGCCCCCGAAAGAACCCACGTCGTCGTTGTCGGCGCCGGATACGCCGGAACCCTGGCGGCCAACCATCTGCGCCAGCGCCCGGACGTCGACATCACCGTGGTGAACCCCCGGCCGGTCTTCGTCGAGCGAATTCGGTTGCACCAGTTGGTTGCCGACACCGGCACCGCCACCGCCGACTACGCGACGCTGCTCGGCGAGGGGATCCGGCTGATCGTCGACAGCGTCGAGGTCATCGACACCGCCGACCGGCGGATCGAGCTGACCTCGGGCGCCGAGCTGACCTACGACTACCTGATCTACGCCGTGGGCAGCACCGGAGCGGCCGCATCGACGGTGCCAGGCGTTGCGGAATTCGCGCACTCGGTCGCCGACCTGGAGAGCGCGCAGCGGCTGCACTATGCGCTCACCGACCTGCCGCTGCCCGCACCCATCACCGTGGTCGGTGGCGGGTTGACCGGCATCGAAACCGCCTCCGAGCTGGCCGAGCGCGGGCGCCCGGTGACCCTGGTCTGCGGCCCCGTCCTCGGTCCGTCGCTGAGCAAGCGGGGCCGGCGCTCGGTGGCCAAGCAGCTTCGGCACCTGGGCGTCAACGTGCTGGAGTCGGTGGCCGTGGCCGAGGTCCGCTGGGATGGGGTGGTGCTCACCGATGGCGTTGTGCTGCCCAGCGGGGCGACCATCTGGACGGCCGGATTCACCGTGCCGGATCTGGCCACCCGCAGCGGGCTGCACACCGACCCGATGGGCCGGCTGCTCACCGACGAGACACTGACCAGCATCGACGACGAGCGGATCGTCGCCGCGGGTGACGCCGCCGCGCCGTCCGGTCAACCGTTGCGGATGAGCTGCCAGGCCGCCGGCCCGATGGGCGCCCAGGCCGCCAACACCGTGCTGAGCCGCATCGGTGGCGAGGCGCCAGCGCCGCTGAGCCAGGCGTTCGTCGGGCAGTGCATCAGCCTGGGCCGCTCGCACGCCACCGTGCAGTTCTCCCGCAGCGACGACACCCCGGTGAACATGTTCCTCGGTGGCCGCGCGGCGGCTTCGATCAAGGAGGCGATCTGCAAGGGCACGCTGTGGTCCATTCGGCGAGAGGCCGCCAAGCCCGGTTCGTACCTCTGGATCAAGGGCGGCAAGCGGCCCGAGTGGGCAGTCGTCGACGAGGAGGTCGCCGCGCGATGACGCAAGCACCGACCGGCAGCGAGCACGCCGAACGGTTCACTTTGCTGCGGCCACTGCTGTTCACCATCGCCTACGAGATGCTGGGCTCGGCGACCGAGGCCGACGATGTCTTGCAGGACAGCTATCTGCGCTGGGCGGCGGTCGACTTGGCGACGGTACGCGACACCAAGTCGTACCTGGCCCAGCTGGTCACCCGTCAGGCGCTGAACTCGCTGCGGGCCGGTGCTCGCCGGCGCGAGGATTACGTCGGCCCGTGGTTGCCCGAGCCGCTGCTGCTCGAGGAGCAGGATCCCTCGGCCGATGTCGTTCTGGCGGAGTCGATTTCGATGGCGATGCTGGTGTTGCTGGAGACGTTGAGTCCCGACGAGCGGGCGGTGTTCGTGCTGCGCGAGGTGTTCGGTTTCGACTACGGCGAGATCGCCGAGGCGGTGGGCAGGCCGGCGCCCACCGTGCGGCAGGTGGCGCACCGGGCACGCGAACACGTGCGGTCGCGGCGCAAGCGATTCGACACCGTGGACCCGCAACGCAATGCCGAAATCACCGCGCAGTTTCTGGCCACGGCCGCCGGCGGCGACGTGGAAGCGCTGATGACGATGCTCGCCCCGGACGCCACCTGGACCGCCGACAGCGGCGGCGTGGTGAGCGCCGCCCGCCGGCCGGTGGTCGGCGCCGAGAAGGTGGCCCGCGCGATCGCCGGGCTGATGCGCCGGGCGGCAACCATGGGCGCGGTGCGGGTGGACATGGTGACCTGCAACAGCGCCCCGGCGGTGTTGCTCTACCTCGGCGAACAGCTCGAAGGCGTGATCACGCTGGAGATCGTCGAGGACAAGATCACCAACTTCTATGTGATGCGCAATCCGCAGAAACTGGCGGCGCTGGCCACCGCCCGCGACATCAGCCGCAGCTGAGCGCGCGAGCACTGAAAGTGCGAATCCCCGCCGCTCTGTCAAGCTAGGGCTGTGCGAATCGAGCGGCTCGGCGACCTTGGCGCCGCACCTGGGGTGCTGCGCGCGGTGGGTGATGCCACCAGCCGGCTCGGGCTGCCGCCGCCGGCCGCGCTGACCGGCGAATGGTTCGGCGCGCTGGCGGTGATCGCGCCGAGCGTGTCGGTGCGCCCGGCGCATGTCGACGACGTCTTCGCGGTTCAGCCGTCGCGGACACTGGAACCGCACGCGGTGGGAGGCGGCTGGATCGGCTACCTGTCGTATCCCGACCCCGGCGCCGACGCCCAGCCCAATCGAATCCCCGAGGCCGCCGGCGGCTGGACCGACTGCGTGCTGCGCCGCGACCGCGACGGCCACTGGTGGTACGAGAGTCTGTCCGGCGCGCCGATGCCGGATTGGCTGGCCGTCGCGCTGGCCACACCCGCGGCCGCGCCGCACGAATGCCGGATCGACTGGGGCGTCGCCGACCGGGCGGCGCATCGCGACGGGGTGCTGTCCTGCCTGGAAGCGATCCGCGCCGGCGAGGTCTACCAGGCCTGCGTATGCACGCAGTTCGCCGGGACGATCACCGGCGCTCCGCTGGACTTCTTCATCGACGGCGTGGCCCGCACCTCCCCGGCCCGGGCCGGCTATCTGGCCGGCAGCTGGGGTGCGGTGGCGTCGCTGTCGCCGGAGCTTTTCCTGCGGCGGTGCGGCACGATCGTCACGTCCAGCCCGATCAAGGGCACCTTGCCGTTGGATGCCTGGCCGTCGGCGCTGCGCGCGTCGCCGAAAGAGGTGGCCGAGAACATCATGATCGTCGACCTGGTGCGCAACGACCTCGGCCGGGTGGCGATCGTCGGCACGGTGACCGTGCCCGAACTGCTGGTCGTGCGGCGGGCGCCGGGCGTATGGCACCTGGTGTCCACGGTGTCGGCGCAGGTTCGGCCCGACCTACCGACGGCGGCGCTACTGGACGCCACCTTCCCGCCGGCCTCGGTCACCGGGACGCCCAAACACCGGGCCCGGCAACTGCTCTCGCAATGGGAACCGTATCGTCGCGGAATCTATTGTGGCACAATCGGATTGGCATCACCTGTGGCGGGGTGTGAGCTGAACGTCGCGATCCGCACCGTCGAATTCGATGCCGCCGGCGGCGCGCTGCTGGGTGTCGGCGGCGGGATCACCGCCGATTCCGACCCGGACGCCGAGTGGGCCGAATGCCTGCACAAGGCGTCGCCCATCGTCGGGCTGCCGTCCGTCGCGGCCGCCAGCTCGGCGGGCTGACCGACCGGCCTCAACCGCGTCGGGATTGCAGCACGGCGTCGTAGAGCTGGCGGGACCGCACTCCCGGGTGGGCGGCGGCCACCTCGCCGCACGCGTCCTTGATGCGGATGCCGCCGGCGACCTGCTCCTCGACCTCGGCGACCAGCGACGGCAGGTCGGCGCGCGGGGTGGCGCCGGCCAGCACCACGGTGATCTCGCCGAGCACCCCGTCGTGTGCCCAGGCCGCCAGCTCGTCGAGCGAGCCACGCACCACTTCCTCGTGCACCTTGGTCAGTTCCCGGCAGACAGCGGCGCGGCGTGCGCCGCCGAGCCGCTCGACGGCGTCCTGCAGGCAGGCGGACAGCCGGCGCGGTGATTCGAAGAACACACAGGTGCGCCGCTCGTCGGCCAGGGAATCCAGCCAGGTCCGCCGCGCCGCCTTCTTGCGTGGCGCGAATCCCTCGAAGCAGAACTTCTCCGCCGGGAGCCCGGACACGGCCAGCGCGGTCGTCACCGCCGACGGCCCCGGCAGGCATGCCACCGGCAGGCCGGCCGCCACGCAGGCCGTCACCAGCCGGTAACCGGGGTCGCTGATCAGCGGCATTCCGGCGTCGCTGACCACCAGCACCGTCGCGCCCGCGTGGATGGCCGCGATCAAGGAGTCCACCCGCGAGGACTCGACCTGGTCGAACATGCTGACCACCCGACCGCTGATCCGCACGTCCACGGCTTTGGCCAAGGTGCGCACCCGGCGGGTGTCTTCGGCGGCCACCACATCGGCTCGGGCCAGGGCGTCGAGCAGGCGGGGGGAGGCGTCCGACGGCTGGCCCAGTGGGGTCGCGCCCAGCAACAGGCGGCCGGTGGTCATGATCGACAGCCTACGATCGACGTGATGACCGCCCCGCCCCGCGAATCCCCCTTGGACATGGAGGGTGCCGTTAAGGAGCGCGTGGTGCCTATCGTCAGTCCCGGGCCGCTGGTTCCGGTGGCCGATTTCGGGCCGACCGATCAGGTCCGCGGCTGGGTGGTGACCGGCGTGATCACGCTGGTGGCCGCGGTCACCCGCTTCCTGAACCTGGGCTCCCCCACCGATGGCGGCACGCCGGTCTTCGATGAAAAGCATTACGCGCCGCAGGCCTGGCAGGCGCTGCACAACCACGGGGTGGAAGACAATCCGGGGTTCGGTCTGGTTGTCCACCCGCCGGTCGGCAAGCAACTGATCGCGCTCGGTGAGGCGATCTTCGGCTACAACGGCATCGGCTGGCGGTTCACCGGCGCGCTGCTCGGCGTGGTGATGGTGGCGCTGGTGATGCGGATCGTCCGGCGGATCAGCCGCTCGACGTTGGTCGGCGCGGTCGCCGGCGTACTGGTGATCTGCGACGGCGTCAGCTTTGTCGCGGCGCGTACCGCGTTGCTGGACGGCATACTCACGTTCTTTGTGGTCGCGGCGTTCGGCGCGCTCATCGTCGACCGCGACCAGGTTCGGCAACGGATGCACATCGCGCTGATGGAGGGACGCCACGCCGACACGATGTGGGGTCCACGGCTGGGGGTCCGGTGGTGGCGCTTCGGCGCCGGGGTCCTGCTCGGATTGGCCTGCGGCACAAAGTGGTCCGGCCTGTACTTCGTGCTGTTCTTCGGCGCCATGTCGCTGGCGTTCGACGTGGCGGCGCGGCGTCAGTACCAGGTGATCCGGCCCTGGCTGGGGACGTTGCGGCGCGACCTCATCCCCACTGCGTACGCGTTGGGCGTTATCCCGGTGTTGGTGTATCTGGCCAGCTACGCCCCGTGGTTTGCCTCCGAGACCGCGATCGACCGCCACGAGGTGGGCCAGACGATCGGTCCGCATTCGGTGCTACCGCTGCCCGACGCCATCCGATCGCTGTGGCACTACACCGCCAAGGCGTTCCAATTCCATGCGGGCTTGACGAACGCCGCGGGCAACTACCACCCGTGGGAATCCAAACCGTGGAGCTGGCCGATGTCGTTGCGGCCGGTGCTCTATGCCATCGACCAGCAGAACGTACCCGGTTGCGGAGCCCAATCCTGCGTCAAGGCCGAAATGCTGGTGGGCACGCCGGCGATGTGGTGGTTGGCGGTGCCGGTCCTGGTTTTCGCGTTGTGGCGCATGTTGGTGCGCTGCGACTGGCGCTACGCCGCGGTGTTGGTCGGCTACTGCGCCGGCTGGTTGCCATGGTTCGCCGACATCGATCGGCAGATGTACTTCTTCTATGCGGCCACCATGGCGCCGTTCCTGGTGATGGCCATCGCGCTGATTTGCGGCGACATTCTCTACACCCCGGGCGCGCCGGTACGCCGGCTGCGGCTCCAGCCCAATTCGGAGCGACGGACGCTGGGGCTGATCGTCGTGTGCGCCTACGTGGCGTTGGTGGTGACCAATTTCGCGTGGCTGTTCCCAGTGCTGACCGGGCTGCCGATTTCGCAGCAGACGTGGAACATGGAGATCTGGCTGCCCAGCTGGCGTTAGCGGTCCGCTACAACAGGTCGCGGGCGACCGGACAGGACATGCACCGGGGGCCACCGCGGCCGGTGCCCAGTTCCGATCCGGCGATGGTCAGCACCTCGATGCCGGCCTCCTGCAAGCGACTGTTGGTCTGCACGTTGCGCTCATAGGCGACCACCACGCCGGGCGCCAGCGCCAGCGTGTTGTTGCCGTCGTCCCACTGCTCGCGTTCGGCGACGACGGGATCCAGCCCGGTATCGATGACCCGCAGCTGGTCGATCTCCATCGCCTTGGCCGCGGCCTCCAGGAAGGGCGCCTCGTCGCTGATGGCCACTCCGTCCGGCGTGCGTGCGAGGGTGAAGGCGGACAACGAGTCGACGATGTTGGCGTAGATCACCACCGTGTCGATGTCGACCATGGTGCACACCGTGTCCAGATGCATCTGGGCACGCCGCTGGGCGATCGGCACCGCGAGCACGGTGTGTGCCAGGTCGTCGTCAAACAGGCTGCGGGCCAACGCTTCGGCACCGGCGGGGGTGGTCCGCTCCCCGACCCCGACCGCGACCACGCCGGGCGCCAGCAACAGCACGTCGCCGCCCTCGACCGGGGCGGTGCGCGATTCGTAGGCACGCCGCACGCCGGTGAACCGCGGGTGATGGGCGTAGATGAGATCGGTCAGCGACGCCTCGCGGACGCGGGCGCGCAGCGCCAGCGTCGGGATCACCACCCGCCGGCCGATCCAGATCGACGAGTCGCGGGTGAACACCAGGTTGGGCAGTGGGTCGATGACGAAATCGCCGCCATGGTGCATGCGCAGCACCAACGACACGTCGGTCCGGGTGTCCGAGGGCAACTCGTTGAATGTCATGCCGGCGATCAGCACCTGGGCCAGCCGGGCCGGCTCGAGGCCGCGCAGATAGGCCGAAAGCTCTTGCGCCAACGGCACTCCCAGCCGTCGCGCATCGACGGCGGCCGCTACGCCCTGCATCCGGGCGGCTCCACTGTGGGTCAGCGCCTCGGTGAGCAGATCCGACAGCAGTAGCACCTCGATGCCGCGCGACCGCAACAGCGACGAAAACTGGTCATGCTCTTCTTGCGCGCGGGCGACCCAAGGCAGGCCGTCGAACAGCAGCTGGTCGACGTTGCGCGGGTTGAGCCGGAGCAGCTCGGCACCGGGGCGGTGCAGGATGACCACGCGCAGCGCGCCGACCTCGGAATTGGTGCCCAGCTCAACAACACCCACAGCTCAACCGTAGCGGCGCCGGCGCCGCCCGGTCCCGTCACACACCCGTCGCGCACCCCCCGCCATCGAACGAATGTGCGATAAACTCGCATCCGTGGAGATCGCGGTCCAAGGCTCCCTGTTCCAGCACACCGAGCGCAGACAACTCAGCGACGGCGCGTTCATAGAAATCCGCGCCGGCTGGCTCACCGACGCCGATGACCTGCTCGAGGCCTTGCTGTCGACCGTGCCGTGGCGCGAGGAGCGCCGGCAGATGTACGACCGGGTGGTCGACGTACCGAGGCTGGTGAGTTTTCACGACCTGACGGTCGATGAGCCGCCGCATCCGGAGCTGGCCCGGCTGCGGCGCCGGCTCAACGACATCTATGCCGGCGAGCTCGGTGAGCCGTTCACCACGGTCGGGCTGTGTTGTTATCGCGACGGCTCGGACAGTGTGGCCTGGCATGGCGACACCATCGGCCGCAGCAGTTCTGAGGACACCATGGTGGCGATCGTCAGCCTGGGCGCCACCCGCTCCTTTGCGATGCGGCGCCGTGGCGGCGGCCCGTCGCTACGGCTACCGCAGGCGCATGGGGATCTCCTGGTGATGGGCGGGTCATGTCAGCGCACCTGGGAGCATGCGGTGCCCAAGACCACGGCGCCTGTCGGTCCGCGGGTGAGCATTCAGTTCCGGCCGCGCGGCGTGCGCTAAACGTCAGGCACGCACCGCCGTCACCGCTTTGACGAGCAGGTCGCGCGCTCGTTGGGTGTCAACCGGCGCAACGGGCTGATCGGGAACGACCAACGGGTTGGCGATGACGATCACCTGGTAGTCGCCGAATGAGGCGGAGTAGTCGTACAGCTCGCCGGTGCGTGGCCCTCCCGGTGTCAGCGCCTGCATGACGCGATGCACGCCCAGCGTGCGGGTGCTGTCGATCTGCGGCACCTCGACCACCTGGACACCGCCCCGCAGCTGTGGGCCGGCGAAAGTCACCTTGTTGCAGTCCTTCCCAGGATCGTTGACGGGCAACGCTTTTGAGGTCTCCAGCGCGATCACCACGAACCGGTTGCCGCGGCCTTCGGCGGTGACTGCGGACATGTTGCCCTGCAAATCCGCCGGCATGTCCGGACCTGCCGCCACTTTCGCGCAGTTGGCGGGGTCGAATTTCAACCCGTCGGGCAGTTTCCGGCCGGCCAGCAGCTTGGGATCGATACCCCGCTTGCTGATGTCGCTGACTTTGTATTCCGGTCCAAAGCTGGACTTCACGTCGACGACCTTGTTGATGTCAACGTTCGCCGAGTGACTGGCCGATGAGCAGCCGGCCACGACGCAGACAGCCGCGACCGCGAGCAACCTCTTGGACATCGTGGCCAATCTACCCAAGCCGGGGAGCTCAGCTGCGCAACGTGGACACCGTTTTGGCGAGCAGATCCGCGGCGAATTGCGGCGGCAGCACCGGAAGCCCGGAACCCGGATCGGTGGTCAGCGTGGTGAAGGCGTAGTAGTTGCCCAGGTACGCGGTGAATGTGTAGACGCGCGAATCTATTTCAGTGCCCGACTCGACCGATGACTTGACATCGGCCACCATGCCCACGGTTTCGGCACCATCGACGTGCGGGGCATCGGTCAAGTGGACCCGTACCACGGTGTGCCCGGCGGTCTCCGACCATTGGGCGCACGCGACGACCAGGTCCTCCGGGAACTCCACCGGCCCCGGCAAAGCCACCACCACCGCGTTGACGATGCCGCCATTACCCGATCCCGACACGCCCTGCGCCGACTGGTCTCGACCGTTGCCGGGGTCGGCCAGCGCCCCGCATTTGGCCGGCTTGACCTGCAGGTCGTCCCCCAGGCTCCAGACCACCCTAGGTGAGGCCGCGCTGGGAGTTGCGGTGGTCACCTCGTAGCCGGGCGGCAGGTCGCGAACGACTCGTTTGATGTTGGCGGGATTGACGATAACGGCGCTCGGCGGCGCGGATTTCGTGGAAGTGGCCGACGGTGCGCGAGCGGGTGAGTGACCGCATGCGGCGATCACCACCGTGAACGCCACGGCCGGCACCGGGCCAATCCAGAACGGCCGCATGAGGAGTTGATAACACAACATGCGGCCATATCTTCGGAACCGCATCCGTCACACGGCCGGAAAGGAGCAGGTAATTCCCAAACGTGCTAGCACATGCGCCAGCGGATTCCGAGGTCACCTAATGGTGCGCAGACTGGCGGCGGCTGGCGCACAGGCATCCGGTGAAAAGGCCGGCCCCGACTCAGCCGACCGCCTCGATCACCTGCCGGGCCACCCGCTTGATCTGCTCAGCCTCCTCTGGCCGCAGGTGATGCGGGCGCGGCACGTCGATCACGGTCGTGATGACGCCGATGTCTTCACGCTGCCAGACCGCGCCGTAGCGGTCCATGATCGCGCGCATCGGGCCGTTGTCGGAAAGCATTCGCGCAGAGAACTTTTCGATGCCGTCGAGCTCGGCGGCGACGGCCAGTGCACTGATCAAGAAGGTGCCGATGCCACGGCCCTGGTAGGCGTCGGCGACGGTGAAGGCGATCTCGGCGACCGTCGGGTCATTGGCGTCGCGCACGAAGCGCGCGTCGGCGACCGGGTCGCTGCCGTCGGTTACCACCCACACGAAGTGATCGACGTAGTCGACCTCGGACAGGTAATGCATCAACGCCGGGGAGGGAAGCCGCGGGGTCATGAAACGCCGATACAGCGTGTCGCTGGAGAAGTAGATGTGTCCATGCACGGTGCGCTCGCTGTCGCCGGGCATCACCGGGCGCAGCAACAGCAGGGTGCCGTCTCGAACTCGAATCGGGATAGGCGTGATGAAGGCGGCCAGTCGCTGGCGCACGGTGCGCAGCAGCCGCGGCATGACGCCGGCGATGTGCACCATGCTGGCGAAGGCCCTGGTGTCGCCGATCCAGCCGGTCAGCGGTTCGGCTGCGGTCACCGTCGCGGTCCGGGGAATGTCGCGCAACAGCGCGATCTCACCGACGATCATGCCCGCGGACGCGTGCTCGATGATCACCACGCCGTCGTCGCCGACGTGTTTGATCTCGGCGGTCCCCGAGGAGATCAGCAGAAACGAGACGGCCTGCTCGCCTTGCCGCATCAGCACCTGGCCGGGCGCCGCGCGCAGCGGCTGAAGCCGGGCAGCCAACGGCTCCAGGTCTTCGGCGGGACATCCCTTGAAGATGTCCATCTGCGCAAGGACGTCGGCCCGGGCGCCGGTCAGTCCGGCCACCGCTACAGACCGCCGCCCGCAGCGTCGCGAGACCGCTCCGCGCGTCGCTGTGATGCCATGACCTGCCCGCCTGCTTGCCGTCGTCTCCCGCGCCAGGCCCAACACCCCCGGTTGCGGTCGGATGTTTGCCAGGTTATGAGCAGGGCTGTGGCTCCGGCAAGGATGAGCGGGGCCACCGCCTGAATTGGGCGGTGCGTTCGGACGCCGTCGAGCCCAAGCCTTACGCGATTTTCTGACTCGGCTCCAGCACAAAATCGACCACGATGGCGGCCATGTCGTCGATCGCGTGCCGCGCCATGACCTCGTAGCCGTGGGTGCTCAGCGTGGGCAGGCACAGCAGGCCGGCGCGCGCGGTCAACCCGCTGGCCTTGGCGTGCGACGCGTCGGATTCGAAGGCTCCCAATGCGGCCGCCTGGGGTGACAGCTCTCGGTCGGTGGCGATCTTCAGCAGCCGGTCGGCGACGCTCTTGTCGTAAACGCATAGCGCGTCGCTGTAGCCGATGATCGGCCCACCGGTGACGGTGGTGTTGTACTCGTGTTCGGTGGGGCCGACTTCCAGCGCGAGGGTGAGGTCACCGGGCAGGGTGGCGCTGGCGTAGGTGCCGCCGACGCCACCGATTTCCTCGTTGGTGGTGAACACCAGGTAGACGTCGTCGGCGGGGCGTTGCTGGCGCTCGCGCAGTTGGCGCGCGGCGTGCAGCAGGGCGGTCACCGCGGCACGGTCGTCGAGGAAGTAGGCGCCGACGTAGTCACCGATCTCGACCACCGATCTCTTGCTGCGGTCCATGCAAACCCGGGTGCCTGCGTGCACGCCCGCGGCGGACAGCTCGTCGGTGCTGCGGCCGGTGAAAACGTAGACGTGATCCCAGTCCAGCGCCCGGTCGCCCTGATCCGGCTTGGTCTCCCAGATCCGCTGGCTTTCCTGGGTGGTGTGCTCGGAGCCGAGAGCCAGCACCGCCGTGAGGGTTTCGTTGTCGCCGAGGACCGCGACCGGGCCCAGTCCGAAGTTTCCCGGGTACATGGTGCCCAGCTGGCTCAAATGCAGTGTGCCATCGGGTTCTACACGCTTGACGATCATGGACAGTTCGTCCATGTGCGCCATGACGCGGGTTGCGGTACCGGGGATGGCCTCGGTGCGGTGGCGGTGGTTGGGTGCTCCGGTATCGCCTGCAGACGGCGTGGCGGCGATATACCCGATCAGGTTGCCGGCGTCGTCGGTCCACATGTCGTCGACGACGGGTTCCAGTTCACGGGCGATGACGGCGCGTACCGCATCCTCCTGACCGCACGGGCCAAAGGTCAACAACAGTTCTTGCAGCAACTCGTCGGTGTAATCGCGGTCGCGGTGCATGGGATCCTCTCGGTCTGGGGTTCAGAGGATCAGTACCCGCGCTGGCCTGGGGTTACCCCGAACGCCGCATAACGTCAGGCCGGCGCGACGCCGAGTTCTTGGACGAACACCTTGATCATGCGCTGTGCGCACACTGCAGTCACTCGGACTATCGCTGGTTGTCAGCAGCCTGTTCGCTGGCGTAACGGAACATCCGCTCACTTAGGCGGATAAGCGGGTCCTCATACCCGCCAGGCATGGTGTACGCCAACCGGCGCAATTCCAGGGCGAACTCGCGAAGATTCTGGCTCAGTGATGCGACAGTCATGAGATGGCGGCGCCAACGAAACTTGTAGCGAACAACATGGCTCCCAAACTTCAACGCTCAAGTTTTGTGACGTGTCCCGACCCGTCAGTGGCATAGTAGGCACTTCTGCGCGCTACTAACAATCGGAATTGTGAAAATTTGCTCGTTACGCGCCGGCCTCCACCGCCTCGTCAGCGATCGTGCCGTTCAAGCAAGCGCCTGGCCCGGTAAGCGCAGGGCTGAACTTGAGAGCATCCACGAGTTCGTCGATTACCGCTGCTCCCTGCCCACCCAACACGGCCTGCGAGAAGCATGCCAAAGGCTTGCGTATACAGGCGATATGCGGCGGCGCGCTGCGTGACGTAACAGTGCGGGAAGGCGATCTGTCGGCCCGCTATGGCGTGGAGGATGGACGTTTTCCTGCCACCTACCCCGAGAGGCTCTGACGACCGGCACTCAAACTTCGACCTGCGCCGAGATCACTCGACCGACGGGGAATGGTCAGCAAGGGCTGGAGTTAGTGTCGACGGGCAGCGCTGCCGGGTGGGCGGCGTTCTTCGTGCCGATGCTCGGGGTCGGCGCGCGACGACGACGCCGGAGGGCGCAACGATGTGCGGAATTTTCGCCGCGATGACACGTCAGGGCATGTCCAGTGACCGCTGCGATACTGCGCTCAAACTCTTGGAGCATCGGGGGCCAGACGGCACCGGCATCTGGACGTCGCGTGATGGGCAATGGACGCTCGGACACACGCGGTTGTCGATCATCGGTTTAAGGAACGGCAGTCAACCCCTGACCAGCCCGGACGGCGCCGTACACATCGTGGTGAACGGCGAGTTCTACGGCTACCGCGAGATCCGCAAGCGTCTGCGGGCGAAGGGCTACCACTTCTCCACCGAGAGCGACAGCGAAATTGCGCTGCACCTCTATCACGAACGCGGCATGCAGGCCACGGCGCAGTTGCGCGGTGAGTTCGCGCTGGTCATCGCCGACGAACGCCAACGAGCAATGTTCGCGATCCGCGATCGCTTCGGGGTAAAGCCCCTCTACTACGCGGTGGTCAACGGCGAGGTGTTCTTCGCGTCAGAGATCAAAGCACTGCTGGCGCTGGGCGTGCCGGCCGCGTGGGACCTCGAGGGCGCCATCGGAGGCATGGGTAGATCTCACGAGCAGACCGAGTTCGCAGGCATCAGCACTGTGCCGCCGGGCTGCTATGCGATCGCCCGCGATGGCGAGGTGCGCATCTACCGCTATTGGGATTGGGAGATTCCGACCGCGGAGCAGATGCAGGCAGACACACGAAGCGACGCCGAGGTCGTCGACGAATTCCGCGAGGCTCTGTGCGATGCCGTGCGGGAGCGACTGGTCGCTGATGTCGAGGTCGCGTCGTATCTCAGTGGTGGCATCGACTCGTGCGCCGTCCTCGGACTCGCGCAACAGGAGATGGATCGGCCGATCCGCGCGTTCACCCTCACCTTCGAAAACCCGCTCTACGATGAAGCCAGCGTCGCCGAGGCTCAGGCCAAACATGTTGGCGCGACGTATCATCCGATTCCGATCACCGGGCGCGAGATCGCCGACTCGTTCGCGGATGCGATCTGGCATTCCGAAACACAGATGTTCAACGGCCACGGCGTCGCCAAGTATTTGCTCAGCCGTGCCGTGCGAGCCGCGGGCATCAAGGTGGTGTTCACCGGCGAAGGCGCCGACGAAATGCTGGGTGGCTATCCGTTCTTCCGGGTCGATGCGCTCAATGACGACGCGACGTTGAGTGATGCCGAGAAGTCGGCGCTGCTCGATGAGATGCTCGGCGCCAATACGGCGACTCGTGCGTTGATGATGCCCGAGCAACTCAGCAGTCCCGAGATGCAGGCGGTGGAGCGCAGGCTTGGCTGGCTTCCGGCGACGCTCAATGTGGGTGCAGCACAGATCAATAGCGTGGCGCCGTTGTTCCGCGATGACCTCCCGGCGTCCGTTCAAGAGTTTCAGCCGCTGGTGGCCGCGCTGGACCGGTTGCCGCTAGCGCAACGAGTCACTGGCCGCGACCGCCTAAATCAGATGCTCTACGTCAATGCCAAGACGGTATTGCCGAATTTCATCCTGAACTATCTGGCCGATCGCATGGAGATGGCGCACTCCATCGAAGGGCGCGTACCGTTCCTGGACCATCATGTCGCCGAAGCCGCGGCGCGTATGCCGGTGGGCATGAAGGTGAAAGGAATTCGGGAAAAGCATGTTCTGCGCGAAGCGGCGAAGGATGTGTTGATCCCCGAGGTCTATGACCGCCAGAAGCATCCCTTCACGACGCCACCTACACGGAGCCCGAATGACCCGATGCTCGCGTTCTACCGGGATACGTTCGCGTCGCAAGCCGCCAAGGACCAGCCGATCTACGACATGAAGAAAGTCTCGACGGCACTCGATCAGCTACTCGAAGTCCCCGACGATCAACGCATCGCGGTCGAAGGCGGTCTGCAACGCGTCGCCAGCGTGATCGTGATGCAAGAGCTGTTCTCGATGGCGTGAACCATCGAATCGCGCAATCGCGCACGTCGGCCAGACAGTGAGGCCCTACTCCTGAGAAGCCGGAACCTTGCAATCGCGGATCACTTCTCGTTCTGGGAGTGTCAACAAATGATGACGCGCCACGACAGCGTGGTCAGCACAGGCGGCGTCCGCGGGGACTATCAGTCGACTTGGCGATGGGCGATTTGAAAGACGTTGCCGTGCGGGTCGCGCACCATGGCTCGCCGGTCGCCATATGGAGTGTCGAGTGGTGGCTCGATGCTTGTCGCGCCGGCGGCCATTGCTCGGTGATAGACCCGGTCGGCGTCATCGACATCGGGCCCGTGATCCTCCAGCAGCGTCTTGAAACGCTCTGCGGCGGGCAGGTTTTCGAAGGTGGTTCCGGACGTAACTTCGAAAATAGCATTTGACCTGCTCAATCGTTGTGGAGCTAAGGGGAATCGAACCCCTGACCTACTCGATGCGAACGAGTCGCGCTACCAACTGCGCCATAGCCCCTGACCGCTAGCAGGCTACCAGCCGCGGCACCATCCGCCGAACCGCGAGCACTATTCGCCGACGGCGCGCGGCAAGTCTCTGGGCCAACCGAAGGTCCGCATTGCCATCGCGTAATCCAGGTGCTCGAAGACCGGGTCCTCGTCGTCGATCTCCAACACCACCGCGCCCGGGCGCCGCAGCCGCGACGGCACCACGTCGTAGTCGCGGTCGTAGGCGTTTTCCACGCCGAGTCGCGCCCGCGCCATCCGCTTCATCCGGCGGCGGCGCACCTTCTCCTCGATGCGTGTCTGGCGCCGCAGATACCCCAAGTACAGCAGCGTGATCGCGGTCGCGGTGCCGCACACCCACCAGGCGCTCGGCGAGATTTTGAACGCCGCGGTCGCCGAGCCGATCAACACGACCGCCATCAACGTCAACACCTTCTTGCGGAAGGCGTACTTGCGGGCGCTGACCGCGGCGGCGGTCTTGTTGTCGAACCGGCGCCGCCGCGAGGCGTTGCGCGGCACCGGCGCCGGCGCCTCCTCGTCGGCCTCGTCAGCCGCGGGCTCCACACCCGACGAGTCCTCGACGTACTCGTAGCTGTCTTGATCCTCGTCGGCCCCTTTGGCGACGGCTTCGGTGTCGCCCTCGCCTTCTTCGACGGGCTCGACGTCGGCCGTCTCCGGCTCGGCCGCAACATCGCTGGCCCCCGCCGGAAGTACGTGCGAGTCCTCGACGACATCGACGTCGAGGTAGTCGGGTTCGGAGGGCTCGGCGACGGCCATTCTCATCACCACCGGGCGCCGTCGGCTCAGCTCGTCGGTGTCCGCATCGTCATCGGCTTCGTGGTCGCGGTCTTCGTTCTCGGCGCGTTCCTCATCGAGGTCGGTCTCGGCCGAGTCTTCCGGTGGCGTCCAGTTGGGGTCGCTGCGATGCCCGGCGGCCGGACCGCTGCGCTTGATCAGCCGGGAGTTGGCCGCGCCGTTGAGCACTCGGGTCGCCAAGGCCACGTCGCTGGTGCGCCGCACCGCGTCGCGTTTGCTGACCAGCATTGGCACCAAGACGAACAGCCAGAGCACCACGAGCGATATCCACAACAATGACTGCGGGATGCTTGGCATGTTGACCTGCTCTCTTCGTTCTCGTCCCCCGCGAAGCCCTCTGGTGGCCAACGCGGCCGGGTCGGAAAGACCAGGACAATTACACACCTGTAATTTGCCTCTCACAAGCACCACAAGTCACTCGTGTCGCGCTAGTCCCAAATTGACAACAGATTGGGTCCCGCCCGTCGCTTCGGGCTAGCGGGTGATCAAGCCGGCGACCGAGTGGCTACGCCCAGCTGGCGTTACCCGCGCGGACCAGCGTCGATGCCACCGACCCGCTGACCTCTTCGACGGTGATGGCCATCAGCAGGTGGTCGCGCCACGCCTTGTCCACCTCCAGGTAGCGCTGCAGCAGCCCCTCCTGGCGGAACCCCACCTTTGCCAGCACCGCGCGGCTCGCGGCGTTTTCCGGGCGCACGGTGGCCTCGACCCGATGCAGCATGACCGGGCCGAAGCAGTGATCCAGCCCCAGCGCCAACGCGGCGGTGGCCACCCCGCCGCCGGTGGCCGACCGCGGCACCCAATAGCCGATCCACGCCGACCGCAGCGCGCCGTGGGTGACGTTGCCGATGGTCAGCTGTCCGCAAAACCGTCCGTCGAGTTCGATGACGTAGGGCAGCATCCGTCCCTGTCGTGCCTCGGCGCGCAGGCCGGAACACAGCGCCGGCCACGCGGCCACCGCATGGCGGGCCGTCCAGTCGCCCTCGGAGCTGGGCTCCCACGGTTCCAGATGCGCACGATCGGTCAGCCGGATCCGGCTCCACTGTGCGCCATCGCGTAACCGCACCGCCCGCAACCGGACGACGCCGGCCGGAACACGCAGCGGCCCAACGCTCATGGGCCAACCTGGATGGCGGGAAGTGGAGCGCAAAAGGTTCACCGTGGGTGCAGTCGTTTCGCTCAGCCGCGTTGAGCCAGGAAGGCGACGTCGACGATCTCGCCGGTGCGGATCTGCTCGGCACCGCTGGGCACCACGACCAGACAGTTCGCTTCGGCCAGGGTCGCCAGCAAGTGCGACGACGCGCCCGGCGCGCCGCCGAGCGCCTGCACCAGATACTCCCCGCTCTCCTGATCGCGCATCAGTTGGCCACGTAGAAAGCCTTTCCGCCCGGCCACCGACGTGATGGGCGACAGGGTGCGCGCCTGCACGACGCGGCGCATCGGCTGACGCTTACCCAGCGACAACCGAATCAGTGGGCGGACCATCACCTCGAACACCACCAGCGCGCTCACCGGATTGGCCGGCAACAGGAACGTCGGCACGCCCTCCCGGCCCAGCTGCCCGAAGCCCTGGATGGATCCCGGATGCATGGCAACCCGGACCACCTCTATCTCCCCGAGTTCGGCCAGCACCTGCCGCACCGCCTCGGCCGCCGCGCCCCCGACGGCACCGGCGATGACGATGACCTCGGCCCGGTTGATCTGGCCCTCGACGATCTCGCGGAGCTCCCGGGGTCCACCACTGACGATCCCGATGCGGTTGACCTCCGCACCCGCATCTCGGGCCGCGGCCGCCAATGCATAGGAGTTGACGTCGTAAACCTGCCCGTTGCCGGGGGTGCGCGAGATATCGACCAGTTCGCCGCCCAGCGCCATGATCGTCACTCGAGGGCGCGGGTGGACCAGCACCCGTTCCCGGCCGACCGCGGCCAGCAGCCCGACCTGAGCCGCACCGATCACCGTGCCGGAGCGCACCGCAACGTCACCGGGCTGCACGTCGTCGCCGGCGCGGCGCACGTAGGCGCCCGACGGGGCGCCCCGCAAAATCCGCACCCGCTGCGTCCCGCCGTCGGTCCACCGCAACGGCAAGACCGCGTCGGCCAGCGTGGGCAGTGGGGCTCCGGTCTGCACGCGGACGGCCTGACGGGGCTGCAATCGGCTGGGCGTGCGCGAACCGGCTTCGACGGTGCCCATCACCGGCAGCACCAGGCCGTCGCGCCTGTCGCCCTCGCCCGAGTCGTCGAACGGCTCCGGCAGGCTGTCGCTGCCCACCTCGCCGACACCGAGGACGTCAACGCTGCGTACCGCATAGCCGTCGATCGCGGCCTGATCGAAGCCGGGCATCGGGCGCTCGGTCACCACTTCCTCGGCACACATCAATCCCTGCGCCTCGGCGATCGCCACACGTATCGGCCGCGGGGCCACCGCGGCCGCCGTGATCCGGGCCTGCTGCTCTTCCACCGAACGCACAGCGCGCCTCTCTGCCGTCGAGCCGCACGTAGGGCGGCTCGCTCACTGCGCAGACGGGGCATCCCCGCCCGGGACCGCTACGCGTTCCGCCGGCCCGCCGTCGTCCGCCAGCCGGGGTACCGCCCGGCTACTGCTCGGCCAGGCCTAATCGCGCCACCAACCATTGCCGCAAATCCGGGCCGTAGTCGTCACGATCCAATGCAAAGTCAACCGCAGCCTTGAGGTAGCCGCCAGGATTTCCCAAGTCGTGTCGAGATCCGCGATGCACGACCACATGCACCGGGTGGCCCTCGGCGATCAGCAACGCGATCCCGTCGGTGAGCTGTACTTCGCCGCCGGCCCCCCGCTCGATGCGCCGCAACGCGTCGAAGATGGCGCGGTCGAGCACGTAGCGGCCGGCCGCGGCGAACAGCGACGGCGCCTCCTCGGCCTTCGGCTTCTCGACCATGCCGTTGACCCTGAGCACGTCCGGATTGTCGTCGTCGGCGATCGGCTCGACGTCGAAAACGCCGTAGGCGCTGACGTCTTCGGGCGTCACCTCGATGGCGCACAACACCGTGCCGCCGTAGTGCGCCCGCACTTTCGACATCGTCCCCAGCACGCCGGTGGGCAGCACCAAGTCGTCGGGGAGCAGCACCGCGACGGCGTCCTCGTCGTCGGCCAGCCGCGGCTCCACGCACCCGATCGCGTGGCCCAGCCCCAGCGGCTCGCTCTGCACGACGGACTCGACCTTGATCAGCTGCGGAGCGCGCCGGACCTTGTCGAGCATCGCGGTCTTGCCGCGCTCCTCCAAAGTGCTTTCCAGCACCAGGTCTTCGACAAAATGCGCGACGACGCCGTCCTTGCCCTCCGAGGTGATGATCACCAGGCGCTCGGCACCGGCCTCGGCCGCCTCGGCCGCAACCAGCTCTATGCCGGGGGTATCGACCACCGGCAATAGCTCCTTGGGGACCGTTTTGGTCGCCGGCAAGAAGCGGGTACCAAGACCGGCGGCGGGCACGACCGCAGTGCGTGGCACCGCCACGTTTGGGCATGACATCGTTCACACGATAACCCGCACCCGCTTTGCCGAGTCGATGTGGCGCGGGGAAAGACCTGGCTGTCATGGTTAACAAATGGCGACCACCAGCAAAGCCGCGTTGCGTGAGCAGCTGCTTGCCGCCCGGCGCCACGTTGCCGACGACGTTCGCGCCACCGAGGCGCAGCAGGTGTGCGAGCAGCTGGAAGCTCTGGAAAGCATTGTGACCAGCGGCAGCACGGTGTGCGCCTACGTGCCGGTGGGCACCGAGCCCGGGTCGATCGAGATGCTCAACATGTTGCTACGGCGCACCGGACGAGTGCTGCTGCCGGTTGCGCGCACCACCGCCGACAACACGCCGCTGCCGCTGTCCTGGGGCGAATACCGGCCCGGCACGCTGACCACCGGGCGGTGGGGGTTGCTCGAACCGCCGCAACCGTGGCTGCCGCCGTCGGCGCTGGCGCAAGCCGGCGTGGTGCTGGTGCCCGCGCTGGCCGTGGATCGCCGCGGCGTGCGGCTGGGCCGGGGCCGGGGCTTCTACGATCGCTCGCTGGGCGGCCGTGACCCCCGGGCGCGGCTGATCGCGGTCGTCCGCGACGCGGAAGTGCTCGACGAAGTGCCGGCCGATCCGCACGACGTTCCCATGACCCACGCGCTCACGCCCCGGCAGGGATTGATCGATCTCGCCCCGCGGTGACATATCGGGAATGAGACATGTCACGTGGCGGTTCTAGCACTTGAGACGCTAGAGTGCTAACCAGTTTGCAATCATCCGGAGGTTTTCGTGCCGACTTACAGCTATCAGTGCACCGAGTGCGACGATCGCTTCGACATCGTGCAGGCCTTCACCGATGACGCGCTGACTACGTGCAAGCGCTGCTCCGGGCGGTTGCGTAAGCGCTTCAACTCCGTCGGCGTGGTGTTCAAGGGCAGCGGCTTCTACCGCACCGACAGCCGCGAGTCCGGCAAGAAGTCGTCGAGTTCGACCAACGGCTCCTCGTCGAGCGACTCCGGATCGAGTGATTCCAGCGAAAAGTCCGGTTCGAGCGAGAAGTCAAGCTCCAGCTCCAGCGACAAGTCGAGCAGCAGCTCCGCGACGTCCACCGCCGCGGCGACCAACTGAGGGTTATCCACACCGGCAGTGCCGATCGTCGGCGCGCGCACCCGGCCGCGCTTAACGTTGCGGCGTGCGCGAATCGTCGCTTGATGCAAGCCTATTGAGCCGGCTGTCGCTGTGGTTGCGCCCGGACTGGACTCGTACCGTACTGGCCCGCCGCGTCGCCGCCGGCGGGCTGGTCGTACTGGCCGGGATCGCGACGCTTCGTTCCAATTCCGCTGGTGAGTACGCGCAGGTGGTGGTGGCCGGCCATGACCTGCGGCCCGGCGCCGCGCTGACCGCTACCGATGTGCGGATCGAAAAGCGTTTGGCCGCAACGGTTCCCGAAGGGGCACGGGTTGAGCTGGGGGCCGTGGTGGGTTCCACGCTGGCCGGCCCCGCCAGGCGCGGCGAGGTGCTCACCGATGTCCGGCTGCTGGACAGCCGGCTGGCAGAGTCGACGGCCGGACCGGGCGCACGCATCGTGCCGCTGCATTTGGCGGACCCCGCCCTGATCGACCTCGTCCGGGTCGGTGACGTGGTCGACGTACTGGCGGCGCCGGCCACCGGTTCGCCGGACCTCTCCCACACCGCTCCCAAGGTGGTGGCCACCGACGCCGTGGTGGTGTTGGTGTCGGCCAAGGAAAAGCTTCAGGCCGCCGATAACGACCGCGTAGTGTTGGTGGCGTTGCCGGCTCGTGTGGCGAACACGGTGGCAGGGTCGACGCTGGGGCAGAACGTGACGCTCACCCTGCACTGAGTGCCTGGCCGTCGTTGGCCTCCCAGCCGACGGCTAACTCTGTCCAGTCCCAGAAAGGCCATCGCCAATGCTCAAAGGGTTCAAGGAGTTTCTCTCCCGGGGCAACATCATCGACCTGTCTACCGCGGTGGTCATCGGTACCGCGTTCACCGCGCTGGTCACCCAATTCACCGACAACATCATCAAACCGTTGATCAACCGCATCGGCGTCAACCAGAAGTCCGATCTCGGCATCCTGCGTATCAGTATCGGTGGCGGTCAGACCATCGATCTGAACAATGTTTTGTCGGCCGCCATCAACTTCGTCATCATCGCCGCAGTGGTCTACTTCCTGGTCGTGCTGCCATACACCACGTTGCGCAAACGCAATCAGGTCGAGCCGGCAGATGACGCGCAGGTCGTCCTGCTCAAGGAGATCCGCGACCTGCTCGCGCAAACCACCAATGGCGAGTCGCCGGGCAGGCACGGAAATGTGACCACCAAGCCGCCACCGGAATACGGACCCCGGGCCGAGGCCGAATCGTCCTCGACCTAACTAGGTGTGGCTCCCGGTCCGGAAACGGCGCCTGGGTGACTCCGGAGCGGGGCAAGCAGGGGAATTCCTTCGCCTGGCGATGGGGACCGCGAGGTTAAATCTCCAGGCTCGATAACTGCCCGATGATCTGGGCGGCCAGCGGATTGAGCGTCGCCATCCCGTCGCGCACCGCGTAGCGGGAGCCGGCCAGGTTGACCACCAGCGTGCTACCGGACACTCCGGCCAGACCCCGCGACAAACCGGCATCGATGATCCCCGCCGACAGCCCCGAGCCGCGGATGGCCTCTGCGATGCCGAGGATTTCGCGATCCAGGATCTCGCGGGTGGCCTCCGGGGTGACGTCGCGTGGGGTGACGCCCGTACCGCCGACCGAGACAACCAGATCCACCCCGCCGATCACCGCGGTGTTGAGCGCGTTGCGGATCTCGATCTCGTCAGCGGCGACCGCGACCACACCGTCGACGACGAATCCCGCCTCGGTCAGCAGCTCGGTGACCAGCGGACCGCTGTGGTCCTCGTCGCCGTGTGCGGTGCGATCGTCGACCACCACAACCAAAGCCCGGCCAACTACCAATTCCGCACCCGTTTCCATGGGTGCAACCGTATATCCGAGCTCAGACAACCCCGTCGCCGAGGGTTCGTCCACTCTCACTACTGATCCGCCTTCCCGAGCGTGACCGGCACGGTCCGGTTGCCGCCACCAGCGGCGTCCTGGAACGTCAGTGAGATCTTGTCGCCGGGCGCTTTGGACCGCACGGCCGCGACCAACGCATCGGCACTGTTGATCGGCCGGTCGTCGACCTTGGTGACGACCACGTTCTTCGGTACGCCGGCGGTCGCGGCCGCACCGCCCGCGACGACGTCGACGACCTTGGCACCGGGGGTGCCTTTGTCGTTGGTCACCTGCACCCCGAGCGAGGCGTGGGACGCCTTGCCGGTCGCAATCAGCTCATCGGCGATGCGCTTGGCCTGGTCGACCGGAATCGCGAAGCCCAGACCGATCGAGCCGCTCTGGGCATCCGGCGAGTCGGCGCCCAGGGTGGCGATCGCCGAGTTGACGCCCACCAGCTGGCCGTTCATGTTGACCAACGCGCCACCGGAGTTACCGGGGTTGATCGCGGCGTCGGTCTGGATCGCGTCCAGCACGGTGTTCTGGTTGCCCGACTCACCGGTGGTGGACACCGGCCGGTTCAGCGCGCTGACGATGCCGGTGGTCACGGTGCCGGACAGACCCAACGGCGACCCGATCGCAACGACCGGTTGGCCGACCCGAAGGTCGGACGACGAGCCCAGGGAGATGGGCGTGAGCCCGGAAATGCCCTGTACTCGAATCACCGCGATATCGCTGGTGGGATCCGCGCCGACCACTGTGAACGGTGCGGTGCGACCGTCGGAGAAAGTCACCGTCGTCTTCGGCGTTCCCGCGCCGGCGCCACCGCCGCCCGGACCGCCGGGAGGGGGCAGCGGAATTCCGGGCGGACCGCCAGGAGGGGGCCCCCCGGCAGCCTTGGGCGCGCCCGCCGCGGCGGCGATCACGTGGTTGTTGGTCAGGATGAGCCCGTCGGTGGACAGGATGATGCCGGAGCCCTCTTCGGACTGTCGCCCGACGTTGGTCTCCAGCATCACGACGCTGGGCACCACCTTGGAGGCGACGCCTTCGACGCTGCCGGGTGGCATGTTGGCGGCCGGGACGCTCGGCGCCGCACCGATGACCCGTCCGCCGCCGTTCGCGGTCGTGTGCGTGCCCAGCTCGACCGCCGTCGCCGCGGCACCACCGATACCGGCCGACACCACCGCGACGGCCAATGCACCGACAACCAATAACCCTGTGCGAGAACGCTTTTGGGGCTCCGGCGGGGGCGGCATTCCGGGTATCATTCCGGGAACGGGGCCCGTGCCGGGCCCTCCCGGTATCGGGCCTACCCCGGTTCCCCCGGGGATCCGGCCCGGCCCGGTGGTGCCGAACGGCTCGTAGGGCGGACGGAACTGCGTCGTCGGCGACGGTGAGGATTGCGACCGGTAACGCCAGTCGAACTGCTGGTTGTACGGCTGCTGCTGTCCCTGGGCGTAGCCCGGTGAGCCCGCATGGCTCGGGACGGGCGCAGGCTGATTCGGCGCGGGAGGGTATCCCGGCTGCTGCGGCGGTGGCGAATACCTCGGGTCATTCGTCATGTCGCTATGTCGCTCTTCCTCTATCTCAGTGTTTCGGCAAGTCGACGGCTGAGTTCAACAGTAGCCGCAGACCTACCTTGCCCGCGCGGACTGAGAGTCCACTGAGATAACGTTCGCTGATTCCCGAGAGTTCTCCTGCTCGTCGGCCACCGCTTGGGTGGGCTCGGTTGTGGCGTCTACCTGGTCGGTTTCCGGCTCGCCGGCAGCCGTGGAGTACCTCGGGGCGGGCAGGGGCCGGCCGGGCAGCAGCACATAGAAGGAGGTACCCGGCGGCTGGCCGCCGGGAACGGTGTCCTCGACGCGCAGCAGTCCCCCGTGATTCAGCACCACCTTTTTCACGATCGCCAGCCCGAGCCCAGAGCCTGGCATGGCCCGTGCCGTCGTCGAGCGGTAGAACCGCTCGAACACCAGCGGGCGCTCCTGCGGTGGGATGCCGGGGCCGTGGTCGGCGATCACCAGCTCCGCGTGCGACGGGTCGAGCTCGCGCATCGTGACACCGACGTGGCCACCGGGCGGGCTCCACTTGGCGGCGTTGTCCAACAGATTCAGGACCGCGCGGGACAGCCCGGCGGCGTCCCCGTACATCTGCCAGGGCGTGACGTCGACGTCGAAGTGAATGTCGTTGCGCCGCCGCCTGACTCGCTCCAGGCTGCGCTCGACGACATCGGACATGTCAACAGGCTCGTGCACCACCTGGCCGGCGTCGTCACGAGTGAGGTCCACCAAATCGCCTACCAGCGTTGACAATTCCTCGATCTGCGCGACCACATCTGCGCGCAGACCAACCATCTCCTGCTCGGGCAGCGGCGGGGCACCCGGTTCCATCGAAGCCATCAGCAACTCGACGTTGGTCCGCAGCGACGTCAGCGGGGTGCGCAGTTCGTGCCCGGCGTCGGTGACCAGGCGCGCCTGCCGCTCCCGAGATTCGGCCAGTGCCCGCAGCATCAGGTTGAACGACTCAGTGAGCCTGGCCAATTCGTCACTGCCGAACACCGGAATAGGTCTCAGGTCATCGGTGCGCGCCACCCGCTCGGCCGCTTCGGTCAGCCGCCCGACCGGGCGCAGCCCGGCCCTGGTGACCATGCCACCCGCTACCGCGGCGACCGCCATACCAATACCGCCGACGAGCAGCAGCACCCAGCGCAGTTTGTTCATCACCGCGTCGGTCGGCTTGAGGCTCTTGGAGATCAGCAACGAGGTGCCGTTCTGCAGGTGCACGGCAAGGATTCGTTGCTCGCCTGCGGTACGTCGCGACATGAACAAATCACCGTGGATGACCGCTTTCTCCGGCGGACCCATCGGCAAGGTCTGCCCCGGCTGCTGGGCGGTGTAGATCGCGTGGCCCGGGTTCACCAGCATCGCGTTGACGTCGGAATATGCGGTGCCCTCGATGGCTTTGCCCGGGTCGGCGGCCAGCGAGCCGCTGGCGATCAGCAGCTGCGCCCGGCTCTGCAGCTGGTTGTCGATGTCGCTGTACAGCGCGGCCGAAATCACGGCATAGACGGCGAAGGCCATCAGCACCACGACCATGGCGACCATCGACATCGCCAGCAGCATCACCCGCCACCGCAGCGACAAGGAGGGCGCTGCGCGCAACGGCGGCCGCAGCGGTGGGCGTTGGGGCCGGTGGAACCGGATCATCGATCGCCCCGCCGCGTCACGGTGGTGTCTCCCGAAGGACATACCCCACCCCGCGCACGGTGTGGATCAGGCGTGACTCACCATCGGCTTCGGTTTTGCGCCGCAGATAACCCACGTAGACCTCCAGCGCGTTGCCCGAGGTGGGAAAGTCGAATCCCCAGACCTCCTCGAGGATACGGCTGCGGGTGAGCACCCGACGCGGATTGGCGATCAGCATTTCCAGCAACGCGAACTCGGTGCGGGTCAGGCTGATGCGTCGCTGCCCGCGGGTGACCTCGCGGGTCACCGGGTCCAGCGTCAAGTCGGAGAACTTCATCGCCACCGATTCGGCGTCATCCTCCGGCTTGGTGCGGCGCAGCAGTGCGCGCATCCGGGCCAGCAGTTCTTCCAGGGCGAACGGCTTGGGCAGATAGTCGTCGGCGCCGGCGTCCAACCCGGCGACCCGCTCAGAAACCGAGTCGCGCGCGGTGAGCACCAGGATCGGCAGGTCGTCACCGGTGCTGCGCAGCTGACGGCACACCTCCAGCCCGTCCAGGCGCGGCATCATCACATCCAGGACGAGCGCGTCGGGACGATCGCTGGCGATCGCTTCGAGGGCTTCGACCCCGTCATGGGCCAGCTCGACGGTGTAACCGTTGAAGGACAAGGACCGACGCAGCGACTCGCGCACCGCGCGATCGTCGTCGACGACCAGTATTCGCACGATCCCTAGTCTCGTCCCGCCGTCTGAGACTGACCTGAGAGGCGCGCCGGTAAGTGGGTTAGCGGCGGTCCAGGTCGATCAGTCCGAGGCGGGCGGCCTTGAGCAGCCGGCGCGGCACTTTGTGCCGCTGACCTGCGACCGTCACACCGACGAGTTCGGTCTTCTCGGCCTTCCACTGCGCGCGCCGGCTACGGGTGTTCGCGCGCGACATTCTGCGCTTGGGTACGGCCATGGTCGGGCCCTAACTCCTCGATGTGGGACTTGCAGTTCGGCATGTCGCGCGGCGTGGCCGGTGGGCCGAACGGGCGACGATCGATATCAGGATAGTCGCTGGTCCGCTTGTCACCAAAATGGCCGCCCCGCGCCGATCGCCAACCCGCCAGGCGCGACCCGAGCCGCCCCCGTCCGAAGTGGGATCCTTGACGTGACACCGACGGCACCCGCTAACCTACCGGTTGGTTGGTTGGTCCGAACCGGTGAATCCCTGAATGGAGGACAGGCATGGCCTCTGCTTCCGGTGCTGCTGGCGCTTCGGGCAATTCCGGCGCCGTGCGGATCGCGAATTGCTCGGGGTTTTACGGCGACCGGCTGTCGGCCATGCGCGAGATGCTCACCGGCGGTGAGGTCGACTACCTGACCGGCGATTACCTGGCCGAACTCACCATGTTGATCCTGGGCCGGGACAAGATGAAGCACCCCGAGCGTGGGTACGCCAAGACCTTTCTGACGCAGCTCGAGGATTGCCTGGGCGAGGCCCGTGACCGCGGGGTGCGCATCGTCGCCAACGCCGGCGGCCTGAACCCGAGCGGCCTGGCCGATGCGATACGCGCGCTGGCCGAGCGCCTCGGTATCGACGCCCGGATCGCCCACGTGCAGGGCGACGACCTGTTGGCGCGGGCCGCCGAATTCGGGTTGGGCAGCCCGCTGACCGCCAACGCGTACCTGGGCGCCTGGGGAATCGTCGATTGCCTGGCCGACGGGGCCGACGTGGTTGTCACCGGCCGGGTCACCGACGCCTCGGTGATCGTCGGTGCCGCGGCGGCGCACTTCGGTTGGGGCCGCACCGACTACGACCAGCTGGCCGGCGCCGTCGTCGCGGGCCACGTCATCGAATGCGGGGTACAGGCCACCGGCGGCAACTATTCGTTCTTCACCGAGATCGCCGACCTCAGCCACGCCGGTTTCCCCCTAGCCGAAGTCAACGCCGACGGATCCTCGGTGATCACCAAGCACCCCGGCACCGGCGGCCTGGTCAGCGTCGACACCGTGACCGCGCAACTGCTTTACGAGATCGGCGGCGCGCGGTACGCCAACCCCGACGTCACTGCCCGGATGGACAGCGTCGAGCTGTCGCCCGACGGGCCCGACCGGGTGCGCATAAGCGGCGTGCGCGGCGAGGCCCCGCCGCCCACCTACAAGGTGTCGCTGAACAGCATCGGCGGATTCCGCAACTCGATGACCTTCGTGCTGACCGGCCTGGACATCGAGGCCAAGGCCGAACTGGTGCGCCGGCAGCTCGACGCCGCGCTCACCGTCAAACCCGCCGAACTGCAGTGGTCGCTGGCCCGCACCGACCACCCCGACGCCGACACCGAAGAAGCCGCCAGCGCGCTGCTGCACTGCGTGGTGCGCGATCCCGACCCCGCCAACGTCGGACGTCAATTCTCTTCGGCGGCAGTTGAATTGGCGCTGGCCAGCTATCCCGGATTCCACGTCACCGCCCCGCCGGGCGACGGCCAGGTCTACGGCGTGTTCACCGCGGGCTACGTCGACGCCACGAAAGTGCCGCACGTCGCCGTACATGCCGACGGGACCGGAACCTTCATCCCTTGCGCCACCGAGACTTTGGAGTTGGCGCCGGTCGATCCCCCGCCGCTGCCCGAGCCGCTCCCGGCCGGCCCGGTACGCAGGGCGCCGCTGGGCCACATCGCCGGGGCCCGCAGCGGCGACAAGGGCGGCTCGGCCAACGTCGGGGTCTGGGTCCGCACCGACGCGCAATGGCGATGGCTGGCCCACACGCTGACCGTCGAGCTGCTCGAGGAGCTGCTACCCGAGGCGGCGGACTTCGCCATCACCCGCCACCTGCTGCCGAATCTGCGGGCGGTCAACTTCGTCATCGACGGCATCCTCGGCCAAGGTGTCGCTTACCAGGCTCGCTTCGATCCGCAGGCCAAGGGGCTCGGCGAATGGCTCCGCGGTCGCTACCTCGACATCCCGGAGGATCTGCTGTGAATCTTTGGACCACACCCGAGCGCGAGCAGCTGCGAAAGACGGTGCGCTCGTTCGCAGAACGCGAGATCCTGCCCAACATCGACGAGTGGGAGCGCACCGGAGACTTGCCGCGCGACCTGCACCGCAGCGCCGGATCCGCCGGGCTGCTGGGTGCGGGGTTCCCCGAATCGGTCGGCGGTGGCGGCGGCGACGGCGCCGACGCGGTGGTCATCTGCGAGGAGATGCATCACGCCGGAGCGCCGGGAGGCGTGTTCGCGTCGTTGTTCACCTGCGGAATCGCGGTGCCGCACATGATCGCATCGGGCGATGAACGGCTGATCGAGGAGTTTGTCCGGCCGACTCTGGCGGGCGAGAAGATCGGTTCGCTGGCCATCACCGAGCCCGGCGGCGGTTCCGACGTCGGCCATCTGCGGACCGCTGCGGTGCTCGACGGTGACCACTATGTCGTCAACGGCGCCAAGACCTACATCACCTCCGGGGTCCGCGCCGACTACGTGGTGACCGCGGTCCGCACCGGAGGCCCTGGCGCGGGCGGGGTTTCGCTGCTGGTGGTCGAGAAGGGCACACCCGGTTTCGAGGTGACCCGCAAGCTGGACAAGATGGGCTGGCGGTCCTCGGACACCGCGGAGCTGTCCTACACCGATGTCCGCGTCCCGGTGGCCAACCTGGTCGGCGCCGAGAACAGCGGATTCGCCCAGATCGCACAGGCCTTCGTCTCTGAGCGCATCGGCCTTGCCGCACAAGCGTATTCGAGCGCACAGCGGTGTCTGGACCTGACGGTGCAATGGTGCCGCGACCGCGAGACATTCGGGCGCCCGTTGATATCACGGCAGTCGGTGCAGAACACGTTGGCCGAGATGGCCCGCCGCATCGACGTTGCCCGGGTCTACTCGCGCAGCGTGGTCGAGCGGCAATTGGCCGGCGAGACGAATCTGATCCCGCAGGTGTGTTTCGCCAAGAACACCGCGGTCGAGGCCGGCGAATGGGTTGCCAATCAAGCCGTTCAGCTGTTCGGCGGCATGGGCTACATGGCCGAATCCGAAGTCGAACGCCAATACCGGGACATGCGAATCCTGGGCATCGGCGGCGGCACCACCGAGATCCTGACCGCACTGTCCGCCAAACTGCTGGGATTCCAATCATGAGTACACCGCCTCCACTTGCTCCATATCGCTGGGCTCCACAACGTCGGCGGTCGTCATGACCGTGCTGCAATCCACACTCGATCGTGAGGCCGGTGCCTACGCCGACGCGGCATCGGCGGCCATCGCCAAACTCGACGAGATCGACACCGAACTGGCCAACGCGTTGGCCGGCGGCGGCGCCAAATACGTTGAGCGTCATCATGACCGTGGCAAGTTGACGGCACGCGAACGCATCGAATTGCTGGTCGACCAGGATTCGCCGTTCCTGGAGCTGAGCCCACTGGCGGCCTGGGGCAGCGCCTTCAAGGTCGGCGCCAGCACGGTCACCGGTATCGGCGTGGTCGAAGGCGTCGAATGCATGATCGTCGCCAACGACCCGACGGTCAAAGGCGGCACCAGCAACCCGTGGACCCTGAAAAAAATCCTGCGGGCCAACCAGATCGCCTTTGAAAACCGGCTTCCGGTGATATCCCTGGTGGAATCCGGCGGTGCCGACCTGCCCACCCAAAAGGAGATCTTCATCCCCGGCGGGCGGATGTTTCGCGACCTGACCCGGCTCTCGGCCGCCGGGATCCCCACCATCGCCTTGGTATTCGGCAACTCCACCGCGGGCGGCGCCTACGTCCCGGGCATGTCCGACCACGTGGTGATGATCAAGGAACGTTCCAAGGTCTTCCTCGCCGGTCCCCCGCTGGTGAAGATGGCCACCGGCGAGGAGTCCGACGACGAATCGCTCGGCGGCGCCGAAATGCACGCCCGGGTATCGGGTTTGGCCGACTACTTCGCCGTCGACGAGCTCGATGCAATCCGGATCGGCCGCCGCGTGGTGGCCCGGTTGAACTGGATCAAGCAGGGACCGAAACCCAAACCGGTCACCGAGCCGCTGTTCGACACCGAGGAACTCATCGGCATCGTGCCCGCGGATCTGCGTATCCCGTTCGATCCCCGAGAGGTGATCGCCCGCATCGTCGACGGCTCCGACTTCGACGAATTCAAGCCGCTGTACGGATCCTCGCTGGTGACGGGCTGGGCTCAGTTACACGGCTATCCGATCGGCATCCTGGCCAACGCGCGCGGGGTGTTGTTCAGCGAAGAGTCCCAGAAAGCCACCCAGTTCATCCAGTTGGCCAACCGATCGAACACGCCGCTGTTGTTCCTGCACAACACCACCGGCTACATGGTGGGCAAGGACTACGAAGAGGGCGGGATGATCAAGCACGGTGCGATGATGATCAACGCGGTGTCCAATTCCACGGTGCCGCATATCTCGCTGCTGATCGGTGCCTCCTACGGCGCGGGCCACTACGGAATGTGCGGTCGCGCCTACGATCCGCGATTCCTGTTCGCCTGGCCGACTTCCAAGTCGGCGGTGATGGGCGGGGCCCAGCTGTCCGGGGTGCTGTCGATCGTGGCCCGCGCGGCCGCCGAGGCACGCGGCCAGCAGGTCGACGAGGAAGCCGACGCGGCGATGCGGGCCGCGGTCGAGGGCCAGATCGAAGCCGAGTCGCTGCCGCTGGTGTTGTCCGGCATGCTTTACGACGACGGGGTGATCGACCCCCGAGATACCCGGACCGTTCTGGGAATGTGTCTGTCCGCCATCGCCAATGGCCCGATCAAGGGGACGTCGAACTTCGGCGTCTTCCGGATGTGAGCCCCGTGGTTACTCGAGTACTGGTTGCCAACCGCGGTGAGATCGCCCGGCGGGTGTTCGCCACCTGCCGCCGGCTCGGCCTGGGCACCGTCGCCGTCTATACCGATCCGGATGCCGGCGCGCCGCACGTCGCCGAGGCCGACGCCCGGGTGCGGCTGGGCAAGACCAACGACTACCTCAACCCCGAGGCCATCATCGCCGCCGCCCGCGCCGCGGGTGCCGATGCGATACACCCGGGCTACGGATTCCTTTCGGAGAACGCCGACTTCGCGGCCGCCGTGCAAGACGCCGGCCTGACGTGGATCGGGCCGCCGGTGGATGCGGTGCGCGCGATGGGCTCCAAGATCGAGTCCAAGAAGCTGATGGCCGCCGCCGGGGTGCCGGTACTCGACGAGCTCGACCCCGACACCGTGACCGAGGCGCAGCTACCGGTGTTGGTCAAGGCCTCCGCCGGCGGCGGTGGCCGCGGGATGCGAGTCGTCCGCGAATTATCCGCTGTCACCGACGAAGTCGCGGCGGCACGCCGCGAAGCGCAGTCCGCCTTTGGCGACCCGACCGTGTTCTGCGAGCGGTATCTACCCACCGGACATCACATCGAGGTTCAGGTCATGGCGGATACCCACGGCACGGTGTGGGCGGTCGGCGAACGCGAATGCTCGATTCAGCGCCGCCACCAGAAGATCATCGAAGAGGCTCCGTCGCCGTTGGTGGAGCGGACACCGGGCATGCGCGAGAAGCTGTTCGATGCGGCCCGGTTGGCCGCCGAAGCCATCGGCTACACCGGGGCCGGGACGGTGGAGTTCCTGGCCGACGACGACGGCGAGTTCTACTTCCTGGAGATGAACACCCGGCTGCAGGTCGAACACCCGGTCACCGAGGAGACCACCGGACTCGATCTGGTCGAACTGCAGCTCGCCGTCGCCGACGGCGACCGTCTTGACGCGCAACCCCCTGTTGCTCAAGGACATTCGATCGAGGCCCGGCTTTACGCCGAAGATCCCGCCCGCGGCTGGCAGCCACAGGCCGGCGTGGTGCGCGCCTTCGAGGTCCCGTCGGTTCGGGCGGCGTTCGGCTCGCTGGGGCAACGGACCGGAATCCGGCTGGATTCGGGCGTCGTCGATGGGTTCACGGTCTCCATCCACTACGACCCGATGCTGGCCAAGGTCATCTGCTACGCCCCGACGCGCCGTCAGGCATCGCTGGTCCTCGCCGATGCGCTGGCCCGCGCCCGCGTCCACGGCGTGCGCACCAACCGCGATCTGCTGGCGAACGTGCTGCGCCACCCGGCTTTCCTGGACGGCGCCACCGACACAGCGTTTTTCGACACCCATGACCTGGCGCGGCTGGCGGCGCCCCTGGGCGACACCACGGTGGTCCGTCTGTCCGCCATCGCGGCCGCACTCGCCGACGCCGCGCACAACCGCGCCGCCGCCCCGGTGCTGGGAACCATCCCCAGCGGCTGGCGCAACTTGTCGTCGGGTTTCCAGGTCAAGGCCTACCGCGACGACGAAGATGGCGAGCACCGGATTCAATACCGGTTCAGCAGAATAGGTTTGGTGCTCCCGGACGACCAGGACGTACAGCTGGTGTCGGCCACGGCGAATGAGGTCGTGCTGCGGACTGACGGCGTCGACCACAGCTTCTCGGTACGGCGCTACGACACGCCTGATTCCGACGTCTACGTCGATTCCGCGCGCGGACCGGTGCACTTGATCGCGTTGCCACGCTTTCCCGAGCCCGGTTCGACCGTCGAAAAAGGCTCGCTGGTGGCGCCGATGCCGGGCAGCGTCATCCGACTCGGCGCCGAGATCGGCGATACAGTCGCCGCCGGCCAGCCACTGATCTGGCTCGAGGCAATGAAGATGGAACACACCATCGCCGCCCCGGTCGACGGGGTGCTTGCCGAACTCAACGTCAAGACCGGTCAGCAAGTCGAAGTTGGCGCTGTGCTGGCAAGAGTGGAAGCGCCAGAAGTAGAAGGAGATCCAGCATGACCGACACCAGCTTCATCGAGAGCGAGGAGCGTCAGGCCCTACGCAAATCGGTGGCGGCGTGGGCGGCCAACTATGGCAGCGAGTACTACCTCCGCAAGGCCCGCGCCCACGAACACACCGACGAATTATGGTCGGAGGCAGGCAAACTCGGCTTCCTGGGAGTTAACCTGCCCGAGGAGTACGGCGGTGGCGGTGCCGGAATGTACGAACTGTCGCTGGTCATGGAGGAGATGGCGGCCGCCGGTAGCGCGCTGCTGCTGATGGTGGTCTCGCCCGCCATCAACGGCACCATCATCAGCAAGTTCGGCACCGAGGAGCAGAAGAAACGCTGGATCCCGGGTATCGCCGACGGCACACTGACGATGGCGTTCGCCATCACCGAACCGGACGCCGGCTCCAACTCGCACAAGATCACCACGACCGCCCGTCGCGACGGCAGCGACTGGATCCTCAAGGGCCAGAAGGTCTACATCTCCGGCATCGACCAGGCGCAGGCGGTACTGGTGGTGGCCCGCACCGAGGAGGCCAAGACCGGCAAGCTGCGTCCCGCGCTGTTCGTGGTGCCCACCGATGCACCGGGCTTCAGCTATACCCCGATCGAAATGGAATTGATCAGCCCGGAACGCCAGTTCCAGGTCTTCCTCGACGACGTCCGGCTTCCCAGCGACGCGCTGGTCGGCGCCGAAGATGCCGCCATCGCACAGCTTTTCGCCGGCCTCAACCCCGAACGCATCATGGGCGCGGCAAGCTCGGTAGGGATGGGCCGGTTCGCACTCAACCGGGCCGCCGAATACGTCAAGACCCGCCAGGTGTGGGGGACGCCGATCGGTGCGCACCAAGGATTGTCACATCCGTTGGCGCAGTGCCACATCGAGGTCGAGCTGGCCAAACTCATGATGCAGAAGGCCGCCACCCTCTACGACTCGGGTAACGACATGGGCGCGGCCGAGGCGGCGAACATGGCCAAATACGCTGCGGCCGAGGCGGCAACCCGGTCGGTGGATCAAGCGGTGCAGTCGATGGGCGGCAACGGTCTGACCAAGGAATATGAAGTGGCCGCCATGCTGACATCGGCCCGGCTGGGTCGCATCGCTCCAGTCAGCCGCGAGATGGTGTTGAACTTCGTCGCGCAGACATCGCTGGGCCTGCCCCGAAGCTACTGATGGACACGGTTGTCGACTACGCCGGGCCCGCCGACGCCGGCGGCCCGTATGCGCGGCTGACACTCGACTCGCCGCACAATCGCAACGCGCTTTCCACCACGCTGGTCAACCAATTGCACCAGGGGCTGCGCGACGCCTCGGCGGATCCGGCGGTACGGGCGGTGGTGCTGGGCCACACCGGCGGCACCTTTTGTGCCGGTGCGGATCTCAGCGAGGCCGGCGAGGGCGATGCCTACGATCTGGCGGTCGCGCGGGCCCGCGAGATGGCCGCCTTGATGCGGGCCATCGTCGCCTCGCCGCTGCCGGTGATCGCCGCAATCGATGGGCATGTCCGGGCGGGTGGATTCGGTCTGGTGGGAGCCTGCGACATCGCGGTCGCCGGTCCGCGCAGTACCTTCGCACTGACCGAGGCCCGGATCGGCGTCGCCCCGGCGATCATCTCGCTGACGCTGCTGCCGAAACTGTCTGCGCGGGCCGCCGCCCGCTACTACCTGACCGGCGAGAAATTCGGCGCCGGGCAAGCGGCGGAGATCGGACTGATC
>NZ_LZKU01000010.1 GCF_001672975.1 Mycobacterium sp. 1465703.0 | reverse complement strand
CAGCGCGCCCCCGACATGGAAGAAGGGGACACACATCATCCCCACTGACGGCTTGGCCTGCCTGCGAAATGGCGCCGCCATCCCCGTGATTCGTCTGGTGAGCTGCCGCCCGGTGATGCCGACGGCCTTGGGGAGTCCGGTTGTCCCGCTGGTGAAAAGGATCAAGGCGTCCCGGTCGTCGGCAGCCTCGACGGTGTCATCACCCGGCCCAGCGGTCACCGCGGCGAGGTCGGCGTCGGTCAACACCGTGGGTACACCGGCTTCGCTGAGTCGGGCGGCGTACGGCGCGCCCGCCACTGCCACTCCGGTGCAGCCGGCGTTGCCGAGCAGCCCGCGGATCTCCGGCGGGGTCAGCGCGGGGTTCATCAGAACGGCCGCCGCACCCATGCGCGCCGCCGCCAGCAAGGTCGCGATCGACAACAGACTTCCACCGTCGAGGACGGCGACACGCTGACCGGTCCGCACGCCAGCGGCGGTCAGCAGGGCAGCGCACCGGCGGACCGTATGCGCCGCTTCGCCGTAACTGATGGGCTGCCCATCGATGATCAGCGCGGTCCGGCCGGGATCGCTGGTCGCGGCGGCTTCGAGGATCGTCCCGATGTTCATGCGTGCGGTTCAGTACAGGGGTGACCATGCGGAGGTGCGCAAGAGCCGGCTGGTCCACTGGTCGCGCAAATCCAGAGCGTCATGCATCCAGGTTCCCGGGGCGCGGTATTCGTCGGGAATCCGGGTTCGGAGCAGTCCAAGGAGTTGCTCGGGTCGCTGGATGCGTTGCATCAAGACGACCTCACGGCGAACGTGACTACCCAGCGCGGGCTGAAAAGCCGCCTGGATCGCCAACATTGCGGAGGGCCGTTCCAGGCCTGGGGCATACACATCGCTGCACCGATCGATGTATTCGTCGAACTTGTCTTGGTAGGGCCACATGGTGTCTTCCATGTAGAGGCTCAATTCGTGCTCAGCCCCGTCGACCGGTACGTCATGCAACGCGACGTTCTGCAGCGGCGACCACGGGAGTGCCACCAGCAGTTTGGCCTCGACGTCGTACCGAAGTTCGTCCAGTCCGCGCATCCATGTCTGCAGATCGCCTCGTTGCACCCGAAGCGCGAGGCGCTCGAATGCCGCCCCGTCCTTGACGGCGGTGATGGTGATGACGGTGTAGGACGGGCCACTGCCCTGAGCGTGGTCGGCGTACCACAGCAACCGTGCGTCGTCGCCCGCGGCGAGCATGGGCATCCAGCTATCCCGAAACGCGGCCTCGAAGTCGTCTTCGCGGCGGCCGCGCACTTTGTGCACCTCGTGCATGAACAGCACGCCGAGACGGTAACTCCAAACCGTTTGTCGGGTCTATGCCTGGCCTCGGCGACCACGATCTGGTTTGCTCAGCTCAGTACTTCTCTTCACCGGGCAGGAGTTCGCTGATGGCCCGTCTCAACGTGCCGGATGGCCCAGGCGGCGAAGCCGCGATGATCTGGACGCTGCGGCCGCAACTCGGCGGCATGGTCGAACGCATGATCCGCGGTGCCTATCAGCAGAGCATTCTGCCGGCCGAGGAGAGCGAGCTGGCCAGGATGCGCATCGCGATGATCAACGACTGCGTCGCCTGCGCGGATTTCCGCGCTCAATCCGTGCTCGACGCCGGCGTGCCACCCGAGCTGTACGACAACGTCGCCGCATATGCGAGCTACCCGGGATACACGCCGCGCCAACGTCTTTGCATCGAGTACGCGGAACGCTTCGCCACCGATCATGCGTCGATGGATGACGCCTTCTTCCAACGACTTCAGGAGGCGTTCTCCGATGAGGAGATCCTGGATCTGACGTTGTGCGTTGCCGTGTTTCTTGGCCTGGGGCGCTCGCTGGCTGTGCTGGGCGTCGACCAGTCTTGCGCCATCGACCTCTGACAACTCGGAAGGAATTAATGGACATCGCCACCGTCGACGAACTGCTGAGCACCACGCGCTCCGTTCGCAAACGCCTCGACCTGACCCGGCCGGTCGGTCGCGACGTGATCTTGGAGTGCATCCAGTTGGCGATGCAGGCGCCCACCGCGAGCAACACGCAGGACTGGCGTTGGCTGGTGGTCACCGATGCCGCCAAGCGTGCCGCCATCGCCGAGATCTACCGCAGCATCGGCGCGCAGCACCTGGCGTACGCCGCCGAGAACGCGACGGACGCTCAGACGCAGCGGGTGTACCAGAGCGCGATGAGTTTGACCGAGACGCTGGCCGACGTGCCGGTGCATGTCATTCCCTGTCTGAACCAGCGCATCGACACCGCGGAGCCGGGCATCGCCGCGGCGGCTTGGGCGTCGATCATCCCGGCGGGCTGGAGTTTCCTGCTGGCGTTGCGTTCGCGGGGGCTGGGATCGGTGTGGACGACGATGCATCTGTTCAAGGAGAAAGAGGTCGCCGAGCTGCTCGATATCCCGCCCACCGTCACGCAGGCCGCGCTGTTTCCGGTCGCTTACACGATCGGTACCGACTTCCGGCCGGCCAAGCGGCCGCCCGCGGAGACCATCACGTTCTGGAACAGTTGGACAACGGCTGATGGAGATGGCTGATGCAGTCCTACACCGTGCGATTCCACGTCGATGCGCCGCCGCGAAAGGTATGGCGGGTGCTGCATCCGCGGGTGCCACCGGACGCGCCGCGGCCGAGAGTCCTCACTTGGCCCACCGGCAGCATGGAAATCCTCAACGAGGGCAACGAAGCCGGTGAGGGTCTGGTCCGCACCTGCGTCTTCCCGGTCCCCAAGTACCTGCTGTCCGGCGGGAGGGGGCGGTCCTGGGAGAGCGTCACCGAGGCCGAGATCAACAAGCTGTCGCGTTACGTGGCGGTCGGTGCGCCATTGTGGTCGCGCGCCGAGGGCTATCACCAGCTCGAGGAGCAGCCCGACGGCACCACCGTGCTGACCTTCCACGAGACCTATCACGCCTACAACCCGGTGCTGCGCTTCTTCCTCGAGCGTCCGGTGCACGCCCGGATTTCTCGCGACAACCTGGAAACGTATGAGCACGCGCTAGGTTACGCCGGCCGGGTGCAGCGGCTGGGCTAGGCGTTCGTCGCTGCTCGGCTGAGCTCACAACCGGGTGAATTCGGTTGTTGACCCCGGTACCCTCGACTTCTATGGGTGCAGTACCTACCGCGGCACGGTTGGTTGCCGCCAGTCTGATGGTCGCGGGCTGGGCCGCGTCCACGGTCGTTGCCAGTGCCGATCCGGATGACACGCACGGGCCCGCACCGGGTCCGGCGCCGGGAGCACCGGCGGGATCACCAGCGCCGGCGGAGCAGCCGGGAGCAGCGCCCGCGGGGCCGAAGACCTCCATCGACAAGGACGGCATCTACGCGGTGGGCAGCGACATCGCGCCGGGCATTTACAGCTCCGGCGGCCCCGTCGGTGACGGCACCTGCTATTGGAAGCGGACCAGCAACCCGGACGGCGCCATCATTGACAACGCCATGTCCAAAAAACCCCAGGTGGTGCAGATCGATCCTGGCGACAAAGCGTTCAAGACCTCGGG
>NZ_LZKU01000009.1 GCF_001672975.1 Mycobacterium sp. 1465703.0 | reverse complement strand
CGCCGGTCCTTGTCCCGGAACTCGCTGGGGCGGCCGTCGCCGAGGTGGCCGACCTGGCCGCCGCGACCCTGGCCGCCGCCGCGCTGCTGCCCGAACGGTGGGTGGCGATCGGGAGTGGTCCCGACGACGTGGTGCTGGGTCCTTGGACGGTGGGCACGTTCGCGGGCTTCGGTGTGGACGTACGCGTCGGGCTCTCCGCAGAGATCGGCGAGGACGCGCCGCCCGCCGCCCTACCGCTCTGTGCGCTGCTGGCGGCCAGGGTCGCGGCGGCCAGGTCGGCCACCTCGGCGACGGCCGCCCCAGCGAGTTCCGGGACAAGGACCGGCGCCGAGGGGACGATCGCAATGGCGCTCAGCACGCCACCAAACTAACGTGACCGCGCGTGCGACCCAGCACGCTGTACGCCTGACGTCAACGGGGAAAGCTATCCACCACCGCTAGACGGCCACTGAAGGGGCCGAAGTCGTCGTCTTCGGTTACCTGAGGGCCTGGTGCTTCCCGCGGGGAACCGGCCCGATTTATGGTTGCGGCTTCGCCGCGGGCCAGTGCGACCGTCGCGATGAGAACCACCGCGACCGCTCCGATCAGGGCGAACGCCTCGGGGCCGCTGGCGTCCAAGGTCTCCCCCAGCACCAGCACCCCGAGCAGGCCGGCCACCACGGGCTTGGCCACCGTCATCGTCGGCAGCGACGCGGTCAGCGCGCCGGCACGGAAAGCCGACTGCTGGAAGATCATTCCGGTCAGGGCCACCAGGAGCCAGGGCACGAATTCCGGTGACGTCAGCACGCCTACCAGGCTGTGTTCGGACGTCTCTACGACGCCCTTGGTCAGCACCGCGAACAGCGCCAGCGACGAGCCGGCCACCACCGCGAGCAGCACGGCCGCGAACGGGCTGCCGGCCCGCAGTCGCGCCGCCACAACACAGGCCACCAGCAGCGGCACCATCACCAGGGCCACGATGATCCAGGTTCGCAGCGGTGCGCGCTGCACACCGGCGGCCGGGTCGCCGACGATGATGACGACCGCCAGTGCGGCTGCCAGGACCAGCGCCCACATCCATTCCCGCGGCTTCACCCGGTGGTGGGCCAGCCGCGCGTAGATCGGCAGGGCGAACAGCAGCGCGGTCACCTGCAGTGCGGTCACCAGCACCACCGAGCCCCAGGCCAGCGCGGCGGCCTGCAGGCTGTAGTTGGTAATCGCGGCCAACCCGCCCAGCCACCACCGGGCGTCCCGCAGCGACATCCGGAAGAGCTCCAGGTGCCCGACTTGCTTGTCGGTGATTTCGTGCGCGGAGCGCTGCCGGATCACATCGCCGACCGCCGATGCCAGCGCCGCGCACAAAGCCAGCAACGCAGCGACGTCAACTTTCGACATTTTCGACCCCTCCGCCCAACGACCGCTCGATCCAGCTTTCCCCGGGGCGCAGGCAAATACACGCACAATTTGCGTTCAGTTCAACTACAAATGCATGACGTTCGACACGCTGCGCGCCGCGGGTAACCGCTCCAGTAGTAGTTCAGCAATCTATGTAACGCGTGGGATAACTCTAAGAGAACTACACAGCTGGCTGTGCGCGTCCGCTAAGCCCCTTCGCTGCCAGCGCTTTCCAGCGCGTGCCCCTCGCGGTCGATGAGATCAGCGTCACAACATCGCCTTGTCCGGTCGCCGGAGTGTCGACCGTGTTCGATGCGGCTTCGGCCCGCGCCGGCGCACTCGAACCCGATGCGGTGGTGCGACAGCACGACGGTATGGGTCGGTGTGGATCCGGTGACGCCGCCGCACGGACGTAGGCCCGGTCAGGAATGGCAAGGTGGCGGCGTGTGGCAGAGCAAGCTGCTTGAATATCGTTAAGCACCCGTTGGAGAACCTCGATGGGTTGTTCCAGCAGGTGCAGAAGACGGTGCCGCTACGCGCGGCAGGCGCGCGGGACACGGACCGCGCGGTGAGGGTTGGGAAAGGGTAGTGACGAGCGCATGACGGCTGACGAGCCTCGGGACGATTCAGCTCGGCCCGCGCCGCGTCCGGGACCGCGTCCCGGTCCCCGGCCGACACCGCGGCCCACCACCGCTCACCCTCTGGTGATGCCGCCACCCAGCGATCCACATCGGTTCGGGCGGGTGGACGACGACGGCACGGTGTGGCTGATCAGCGCGGCCGGTGAGCGCATCGTCGGCTCCTGGCAGGCCGGCGATCGCGAAGCCGCGTTCGCGCACTTCGGCCGGCGATTCGACGACCTGGCCACCGAAGTCACGCTCATGGAGGAGCGGCTGGCGTCCGGGAGCGGGGATGCGCGCAAGATCAAGGCCCATGCCACCGAGCTGGCCGAGACCCTGCCGACGGCAGCCGTGCTGGGCGATATCGACGCGCTCGCGGCCCGGCTGACCAGCATCGCCGAACACGCCGAGGCGACCGTCGCCGCGGAACGCTCCCGGCGCGAGGAACATCGCGCCACCCAGACCGCCCGCAAAGAGGCGCTGGCCGCCGAGGCCGAGGAGTTGGCCGCCAACTCGACGCAATGGAAGGCCGCGGGCGACCGACTGCGGGCGATCCTCGACGAGTGGAAAACGATCAGCGGAGTGGACCGCAAGGTCGACGACGCGCTGTGGAAGCGCTACTCCGCAGCCCGAGAGGCCTTCAACCGGCGGCGCGGATCGCATTTCGCCGAGTTGGACCGGGAACGCTCGGGGATCCGCCAGGCCAAGGAGCGTCTTTGTGAGCGGGCCGAGGAGCTCTCCGACTCGACCGACTGGGCTGCCACCAGCGCGGAATTCCGCAAACTGCTCACCGAGTGGAAGGCGGCCGGCCGGGCGACCCGGGAGGTCGACGACGCGCTGTGGCGGCGCTTCAAGGCCGCCCAGGACGTGTTCTTCACCGCGCGCAATGCTGTGACGGCGGAAAAGGACGCCGAGTTCCGGGCCAATGCAACCGCCAAAGAGGCGCTACTGGCCGAGGCGGAGAAGCTGGACACCAGCAACCACGACGCCGCCCGGGCGGCGCTGCGCGCGATCGCGGACAAGTGGGATGCGATCGGCAAAGTCCCCCGGGAGCGGTCCGCCGAGCTGGAGCGGCGGCTGCGCGCGGTCGAGAAGAAGGTGCGCGAAGCCGGCGACGCGGGGTGGTCTGACCCGCAGGCGCAAGCCCGGGCCGAGCAGTTCCAGATCCGTGCCGAGCAATACGAACAGCAGGCTCAAAAGGCCGCGGCGGCGGGCCGGACCAAGGAAGCCGAAGAGGCCAAAGCCAACGCCGAACAGTGGCGGCAGTGGGCGCAGGCGGCCGTCGAGGCGCTGTCCCGCAAGCAATAGCGGCGGTCAGACGCCTTTGGTAGGGTCGTCGCCGGTCTCGGCAGCAGTGGGGTTGTCCAGACCGTCGAGCAGTGTGATCGACTGCTGCTTCGCCGCGACGCGGCGCCGCTGCTCCTCGGCCGCGAGTTGCACGATGGTGCGCGACCAGACCACCCGGGCCCAGTGGTAACCGAGCAAGAGCACGGTGATCCAGGCGACGATCAGGCCCCACCCCGGCCCCGGGTGTCCCGCGCCCACGGTCTGACGCGACCAGATCGCCAGCATGCCCGCGGCACCCGCAATCGCCGTCCCGGCCAGCGCGACCCAGGCCAGCGCCCAGCGCCGCGTCACCAACGCCAGCATCGAGAAGCCCACCCCGAACACCAACGCGAGCCAGGCGAACACCCGCGACGGCAGGGCGACGGCGGCCGCGCCGGCGTGGTGGCTGCCGAACAACACGTCCCAACCACGCACGTCGCCGGTGTGCGGCAGGATGAACGACGCCAGCAGCACGAACACCAGGATCGACACGAAGAAAGCCCTTGGGCCGGGATCGATTCCGCGTGCCACCCGCCGTTCGGCGGCCTCGATCTCGCTCCGCAGCGCGCCGAGTTGTGTGTCTTCGTTGTTCATCTCTTTTTTCATGGGGCACATCCAAGGGATTTGGCCGGGCCGACGGGCGGCCCGAGGGCGGGCATGCCGAGACCGACCCCGCGCGGGCGCTGCCCGGCGGCGTGCGCATCGCCGGCTCGGGTGCGGCGATGGGTGAGGATGCCCGCATCGGCGATGAGGTGGTGTGGCGCGGCCCCGGTGACCTCCGTGGTGATGATGTCGCCGGGCCGCACCGGGGAGTCGGCGGGTGTGTCGACGGCGAAGTGCACCAGCCGGCCGTCGCGAGCCCGCCCGGTCATCCGCGCGGTGCGGCTGTCCTTGCGCCCTTCACCGGTGGCAACCAGCAATTCGACGGTCTGCCCGATCAGGGCCTGATTGCCCTGCAGGGAGATCGCCTCCTGCAATTCGATCAGCCGTTCATAGCGTTCCTGCACAACGGCTTTCGGTATCTGCCCGTCCAGTTCGGCGGCCGGGGTGCCGGGTCGCTTGGAATACTGGAAGGTGAATGCGGCCGCGAATCGGGCCTGGCGCACCACGTCCAGCGTGGCGGCGAAGTCCTCTTCGGTCTCGCCGGGGAATCCGACGATCAGGTCGGTGGTGATCGCCGCATACGGCATGGCGGCTCGAACGCGGTCGATGATCCCGAGGTAGCGTTCGGCGCGGTAGGACCGTCGCATCGCGCGCAGCACCCGGTCGGATCCGGACTGCAACGGCATGTGCAGGGCGGGGCAGACATTCGGCGTCTGCGCCATGGCCTCGATCACATCGTCGGTGAACTCGGCCGGATGCGGCGAGGTGAACCGCACCCGCTCCAGCCCGTCGATGTCGCCGCAGGCCCGCAGCAGGCGGGCGAAGCCGCCGCGGTCGCGGGTGAGCGCCGGGTCGGCAAAAGACACCCCGTAGGCATTGACGTTTTGGCCCAGCAGCGTGACCTCGAGCACGCCGTCGTCCACCAGCGAGGCGACCTCGGCCAGGATGTCGTCGGGATTGCGGTCGACCTCTTTGCCCCGCAGCGACGGAACGATGCAGAACGTGCAGCTGTTGTTGCAGCCGACCGAAATGGAAACCCAAGCGGCGTAGGCGGATTCGCGTGCGCTGGGCAGCGACGACGGAAACTCCTTCAGCGCCTCGGCGATCTCCACCTGCGCGACTTTGTTGTGCCGGGCCCGCTCCAGCAGCGCGGGCAGCGATCCGATGTTGTGGGTGCCGAAGATGACGTCGACCCACGGCGCCTTGTGCAGCAACGCCTCCCGGTCTTTTTGGGCCAGGCAGCCACCGACGGCGATCTGCATCTCGGGATTGCCGCGTTTGCGCGGAGCCAAGTGGCTGAGGTTGCCGTAGAGCTTGTTGTCGGCGTTCTCCCGGACAGCGCAGGTGTTGAACACCACCACGTCGGCGTCGGCGCCGTCGGCCGCGCGCTGGTATCCGGCGGCTTCCAGCAGGCCCGCCAACCGCTCCGAGTCGTGGACGTTCATCTGGCAGCCGTAAGTGCGGACCTGATAGGTGCGCGCGGACCCGGCGTCAGCAGCCGCGTCCGCGGCTCCGGCGTCCTGGGCCACCATCGAAGTCACGGGGCCATGGTACGGCGGCCAGCGCTCCCTGGATCAACCCGCAGCTAGACGCGTCGGCGCTCCCGCTCGGCGGCCAACTCGGCGAAAACGACCTCGCATGCCAGGTTCTGGCTGTAACCACGGCGCGCCAGCATCCCCACCAGCCGGCGAGTCACCCGCGCGTCGTCGTCATTCAGCGCCTCCCGCCGCAGCTTGGACCGCACCAACTGTTCTGCCCGGTCGCGCTCGGCGCCGGCGTCGATGCCGCCGAGCACCGAAGTGATCACGTCGTTGTCGACACCCTTGGTGTGCAGCTCGGCGGCCAACGCCCGCTTGCTTTTCCCGGCGTTCGCCCGGCGGGACTGCACCCATTGCTGGGCGAAGTCGGTGTCGTCGATCAGGCCGACGGTGGCCAATCGGTCGAGCACCCGCTCACTGATGTCGTCGGGATAGCCGCGTTTGGCCAGCTGGCCGTGGAGCTCGGCCCGGGTGCGCGCTCTCGCGGTGAGCAGACGCAGGCACAGCGCCCGCGCCTGCTCCTCGCGGGAGGGCTCAGAAATCGACGGGGGCGGGCAGGACGTCGTCATCGGTCACGACCGCGCCAATGCCGAGCTTTTCCTTGATCTTCTTCTCGATCTCGTTGGCGACTTCGTCGTTTTCCTTCAGGAAGGTGCGGGCGTTCTCCTTGCCCTGGCCGAGCTGCTCGCCCTCATAGGTGAACCAGGAGCCGGACTTGCGGATGAAGCCCTGCTCCACACCCATGTCGATCAGCGAGCCTTCCCGGCTAACCCCCTGGCCGTAGAGGATGTCGAACTCGGCCTGCTTGAAGGGCGGCGCCACCTTGTTCTTGACGATCTTGACCCGGGTGCGGTTACCGACCGCGTTGGTGCCGTCCTTGAGCGTCTCGATCCGGCGTACATCCATGCGCACCGACGCGTAGAACTTCAAAGCCTTTCCACCCGTGGTGGTTTCGGGACTGCCGAACATCACCCCGATCTTCTCGCGGAGCTGGTTGATGAAGATCGCGGTGGTGCCCGAATTGTTCAGCGCGCCAGTCATTTTCCGCAGGGCCTGGCTCATCAGCCGGGCCTGCAGCCCGACGTGACTGTCGCCCATCTCGCCTTCGAGCTCGGCGCGCGGCACCAGCGCGGCCACCGAGTCGATGACCAGGATGTCCAGGGCGCCGGAGCGGATCAGCATGTCGGCGATCTCGAGGGCCTGCTCCCCCGTGTCGGGCTGGCTGACCAGCAGCGAATCGGTGTCCACGCCAAGCTTCTTGGCGTACTCCGGATCCAGGGCGTGCTCAGCGTCGATGAAGGCGGCGACGCCGCCGGCGGCCTGGGCGTTGGCCACCGCGTGCAGGGCGACGGTGGTCTTACCCGAGGATTCCGGGCCGTAGATCTCCACGACCCGGCCACGGGGCAGCCCGCCGATGCCCAAGGCCACGTCCAGTGCGATGGATCCGGTCGGGATGATCGAGATCGGCTGCCGCGTCTCGTCGCCGAGACGCATCACCGAGCCTTTGCCGTAGCTCTTTTCGATCTGGGCCATCGCCAGTTCGAGAGCCTTCTCGCGGTCGGGGGCTTGCGCCATGGTGTCTCTCCTATAGTCGGTGTTCGTCTGACCGGTATCGGTCGGTTGGCGGTGACACTAGAGAAGGCCACCGACAAGTGACTGGCCGAACGCCCACCACAGTAGCCGAACAGGTGTTCGATTCAAGCTCGACACGCCGCATGCGCAACATCAGCTGCGAAAGGCCGCCTCAGAACAGATGGACATCTCCGCGGAGCTGTCGGACATCTCGTCCTACGGTGGCTTTTTCGCTCTGGTCGTGGGTGGCGACGGGACAGGATGGCATCCGGTCGGGCAGTCCTACGCCGACGGCTGCGCCGACCTGATCGACGCCACCGTCCGGCGCTATCGCACGAGCGACCGGCGGATCGGCGCCTCACTGGTTCACCTCGCCCACGCCACCCGGCTGTGGTCGCCCGTGCTCGCGTGCGCGATCGGCCACGGCGTCATCCCGGACCTCAAAGACCTGCACCGCGCCGACGACAGTGCACAGCTACGGCTGCCCCAGCCGGTCGGGAAACCCGTCCCCTCGATCCCGCCTGACGTGCTGTATCGCGTCGTGGTGAGCGATCACCTCCAACCGCTCGCCGCCGGCCTGCGGGTCAAGCTGGCGCCCGCCCTGCTCGTGGGCAACATCGCCTCGGCCCTGGTCGGAGCAGCGCGGGCGCTGCTATCGGCGCGGCCCGATCTGCGCACCCCGATCGTCGAGGTGACCTGCTCGCTGCTGGATACCGGCGTGATGGCCGGATCCGGGGTCATCACCGATCCGCGGCTGGGCTTCAGGCGTCACAGCTGCTGCCTTTTCTATCGACTGCCCGGCGGTTCGCTGTGCGGCGACTGCGTGCTGCACCGGACGACGCGGTAGCCCGCGAAGGCGGTGTCGTTTGACGTCGCCGCCTCGGGGTATCTGGCCACCGTGTCCTCAGCCGCAACCCACTCCCTGCGCGCGCTCGCGTTGATCTGCTCATTGAAGAAAAGCCCGGCGTCATCCAGCAGCGAACGGATCGCCGACCAGTTGCTCGAGCAGCTGCGCAATGCCGGCGTCGAGAGTGAGAAGGTGCGGTGCGTCGACCTGGCGCTGCTGCCCGGTGTCGAAGCGGACATGGGACCGGGCGATGAGTGGCCGGCACTGTTGACCAAGATCAAGGCGGCGGACATCGTCATCGTGTCGACGCCCACCTGGGTCGGTCACATGTCCAGCGTGGCGCAGCGCGTCTTGGAGCGGCTCGACGCCGAGCTGTCCGACACCGACGACGCGGGACGGCCGCGGATGGTGGGCAAGGTCGGCCTGGCGGCGGTGGTGGGCAACGAGGACGGCGCGCACAAGATCGTCGCCGACCTCTTCCAGGCGCTCAATGACATCGGATTCTCGATCGCCGCGCAGGGCTGCACCTATTGGAATGGCGAGGCGATGCAGGGCACGGACTACACCGACCTCGACGACGTGCCAGAAGCTGTCGCGTCAGCCACCCAGAACGCGGTCCGCAACGCCGTGCACCTGGCCACTGCGCTACGGCAGAACCCTTACCCCGCATACGGATAACGCGGACGACGGGTCACCACTGCTCCTGAGGTACGTCGAAGTCGACGCACAAGGCCCGCCAGACGTCGCGGGGCTCGATCCCCTCTTCGATTGCTTGGGCGGCCGTCCGTCCGTCGAACCCGGTCAGCACGTGATCGACCAGGACCGAGGACCCGTAGGTGGTGCCAAAGCGCAGAACTACCCGCTCGTGAAACTCCGTTAGCCGCACGCCAGTCAACATACCCAGCGCGCATGGATCGGACACCTGAGCACGAAGGCCCCGGCTATCTCCAGCTGGCCGGCAGATCGATGATGTGGTTGGGGCAGTCCTCCTGGGCGGCGACGGACATGACGTCGCGGGCGCGTTGCGCCGACATGGTGGCCCGCAGATGCATGAAGGCGTATTCGGCCGGCGCGAGTCCCTGTTCAGCGGCGGCCGGATCGTCCATCAACTGGCATGCCTGCTGTTCCTCTGGACTGTCGGCGTGCGCGACGGGTGGGGCGGCCAGCGAGCCCACCAGCAGGGCGCCGGCGCCGAGTGTGGTGATAATCCTCATCGGTCCCTCCCGCCGAAGCGTAAGGCGGCCGCGGCGGATCACCCGGCCACCGCGAGCGCGTCGTGGCACACCCGGACCGGGTCGGCGACGTCGGCGATGCCGGCGGCCGCCGTCTGGGCCGCCGCCCGATAGTGGGGCGACGACAGCACCTCGTTGACCGCGGCCACCAGCGCGTCGGAGGTCAGCGGCCGAATCAACCGCGCGCTGCCCTGGCGCAGCACCCGGTTGGCGATCTCCCACTGGTCGCCGCCACCGGGAACCACCACCAGCGGGACGCCGGCCAGCAGCGTCTTGGCCACCATTCCGTGGCCGCCGCCGCAGATCGCCAGGTCGGCATGCGCCAACAGCTCGTCCTGACGTCCCAGCCCCACCGCCGCCCACGGCGGCACGGTCAGCTCCGGGCCGTCCAACCGCGACACCACCAGGCGCGACCCCGCCGGCAATGTCTCCCCCGGTGCCAGGCAGCCCAACGCCACTTCGGCCAGCCCTTCGGTCCCGATCACGGCGGTCGACGGCGCAATGACCACCACCGGGCCGGAACCGGCCGGAACCTCGAGGATCCGATTCGTCGGCTCGAAGTGCAGCGGCCCGACCACGACGGCCTCGGCCGGCCAGTCCGGGCGGGGAACTTCCAGCGCCGGCAGCGTAGCGATCAGCCGCCGCAGCGGGCCCGGATCGCGCGCCGGCAGCCCGATCTCGAGGCGGGAGTTGGCCCGCTGCTGCAGGCCCGCGCGCACGGATCGCGCCGTCAGCGCGCGCATCGCGGCATCGCGCAGCCGGCCCCGGATGCCGGTGCCCGGCGCCAGCCCACTGCCGATCGGCGGCAGTCCCTTCGACGGCAGGTACAGCGGATGCGGGTTGAGTTCGATCCACGGGATGCCCAGCAGTTCGGCGGCCATGCCGCCGCCCGCGGTGATGACGTCGGATACCACCAGGTCGGGTGCCAGCTCGCGCAGCGCGGGCACGTTGAGCACGGCCATCCGAGCGGCGCGCCGATGGATCCTGGCACCGGCGTCGACGTCGTCGTCGGTGGCCACCAGCCCGTCGAGGGTGACGGCGTCGATGCCGGCGCCGCGTGCGGTGTCGATCCATTCGGCGCCGGTGAACAGCGTGGGCTCATCGCCGGCTTCGGCGAAGCGTTGGCACAGCGCAATCGCCGGGAACGAATGCCCGGGATCCGGCCCGGCGACCACGGCGATACGCATCGTGCTCACCCTGCCACAACGCCCGGCGGCCACGCGCCTACGCTGGCAGAATGACCGAGCTGACTGGGACAACCGTTGCCAACACCCGTGTGGTCGAAGGATTCCTGAACGCGCTGCAGGACGCGGATTACGACGCGGCCGGCGGCGCGCTGGCCGATGATCTCGTCTACCAAAACGTCGGGCTGCCCACCATCCACGGGCGGGCCAGGGCCATGAAACTGTTCCGCCGGATGGAGGGCCGCGCCGCTTTCGAGGTGAAGATCCACCGCATCGCGGCCGACGGCGGCGCGGTGCTCACCGAACGCACCGATGCGCTGATCTTTGGCCCCCTGCGGCTGCAGTTCTGGGTGTGCGGTGTGTTCGAGGTTCAGAATGGCCGAATCACGTTGTGGCGGGACTACTTCGACTTCTACGACATGCTCAAGGCCACCGCGCGTGGTCTGGCGGCACTGGTGCTGCCGTCGTTGAAAGCGACGTTCTGACGCACCGATTAGCCGGTGCCGCGCAATCCGCCGAGTTCGTCGAACGCCTGCGCCCAACCGACCAGACGATCCGTCGCTTCGACCAGTTCGGCACGGTAGTGCTGCGACGCGGTTGATCCGTCGCCGTTCACCGAAGACACCAATTGCGCTGCCGCGGTGACCATTTCGTTGTATTGGCGAACGCCGGCACCGAGTTGCGCGGTGAACGCGTTGATAGTGGGCACCAGATAGGCCCGCGATTCTTCGCTGGCCTGCGCCGCCCGCTCCATCGACACCACCTGCGCGGCGGTGGACGCCATCGCCGCGCAGGTCCTGTTGGCGGCCGCGGTCAAGTCGCGGATCTCGGCCGTCGGCAACATCGCACCCCGCTCGATCACGGCCAGCAGCGACGAGAACCCGCGTTCGGACGCGCCCAGCGCGTACATCGCCGGACGCGCCGCTGAACCCGGCGGCGGGAGCCGGCGGACATTGGCGGGCCGACTCGCCGGCAGTGGCTCCGACCGCAGACTGAGGTAGCGAGCCAGCAACAGCGTCCCCAAAAAGGCCTGTGCGACCGCCACGCCTCCGGTGATTTCGAGCAGCAACGCGAACCAGCCCCAGGCCGCGAGCAGCAGCGTCACCGCGGCCCAGAACACACATCCGGCGCTGAATATCAGGCCCCACCGCAGTGCGCGGCGACGACGGCGCAACTGCCGCGCCCGCGGGTCGGCGGCGGCACTGACCTTGCGGATCACCAGGTCGGACAGGTCGGCG
>NZ_LZKU01000008.1 GCF_001672975.1 Mycobacterium sp. 1465703.0 | reverse complement strand
CGTGCCGGTGGTGCTGCAGGCGCTGCTGGATCGGCACGCCATGTTGCGGATGCGCGTGGAGGACGACGGCGTCGGCGGCTGGTCCCTCGACGTGCCCGAGGCGGGCTCAATACAGGCCGGCGACTGCCTGGAGTCGGTCGACGTGTTGTCCGAAGCGGCACTGGTCGACGCCCGGTCGCGGCTGAATCTCGCCGACGGCGTGCTGGTGCGTGCCGTATGGGCCACGGCGACAAACCAACTGGCGCTGATCGTTCACCACCTGGCCGTCGACGGCGTGTCGTGGCGGACGCTGATCGAGGACCTGAACATCGCCTGGGCGCAGCACCACAGCGGGCAGTCGGTGACCTTGCCGGTGGGCGGGACCTCGTTCGCCCGGTGGTCGTCGCTGCTGGAGGAGTACGCCCGCCGCCCCGAGGTGGTCGAGCGTCTGGAGGAGTGGCAGCAAGTTGCCGCCACCCCACCGGTGTTGCCGGCGGCGCAGCCCGAGGACACCTACGCGACGGCCGGACAGCTGTCGGCATCGCTGGACGTCGAGACGACGCGGCTGCTGCTCAGTGAGGTACCCGCGGCGTTCCACGCTGGGGTGCAGGACATTCTGTTGATCGCGTTCGGTCTGGCCTGGACCCAGTTCGTCGGCACCGGCGCGCCGATCGCGATCGACGTTGAAGGCCACGGGCGCAACGAAGTGCTGGGCCCGCAGGTGGACCTGTCGCGCACGGTCGGCTGGTTCACCGCGAAGTATCCGGTGGCGTTGCGGATCGGCGGACTGTCCTGGGGTCAGGTGATCGGCGGCGACGCGGCTTTGGGCGGGCTGATCAAAGACGCCAAGGAGCAGCTGCGCGCACTGCCCGACGGCCTCACCTACGGTTTGCTGCGTTACCTGAATCCCGAAGCGGAACTGAGTGATTCGGATCCGGTCATCGGATTCAACTACCTGGGTCGGCTCGGTGGTGGGGCCGCCGAATTGTCGGCCGACCTGTGGCAGCTGAGCGAGGACAGCTTCGCGTTGGCCGGCGCGGCCGGCGCGGTCGCGCTGCCGTTGCCGCACACGGTAGAGCTCAATGCCGGCACTATGGACACCGCGGAAGGCCCACATCTGCAGGCGAATTGGACCTGGGCGCTCTCGGCGCTGGACGAGAAGCAGATCAGCCGGCTGAGCGAGTTGTGGTTCGATGCCCTGGCTGGCATATGCACGCACGTGCGCAACGGCGGCGGCGGCCTGACCCCGTCCGACATCGCGCCCGCCCGGCTCAACCAGCAGGACCTCGACGAACTGCAGCAGCGGTACCAGATCGCCGACGTGTTACCCCTGACCCCGTTGCAGCAGGGCCTGCTGTTCCATACCGGCACGGCCCACGGCAGCGACGACCTGTATGCGGTGCAGCTGGACATCTCGGTGACCGGCGCCGTCGATCCGGAGCGGCTGCGCGAGGCGGTGCAGACCGTCATCACCCGCCACCCCAACGTCGTTGCCAGCTTCTCCGAGGACTTCGGGGAACCGGTGCAGGTCCTGTCGGCACACCCGGTGGTGGCCTGGCAGTACGTCGAGCTGGACACCGACGGCGATATCGAGGAGCAGATCGAGCGGTTGTCCACCGCCGAACGCGTCGCCGTCTGCGATCTGGCCGGGCAGCCGCCGTTCCGGGCCGCGCTGATCCGCACCGCGGAAGACGCTTACCGATTCGTGCTCACCAACCACCACATCGTGCTCGACGGCTGGTCGAAGCCGGTCCTGCTGCAGGAGATCTTCGCCAGCTATTTCGGTGTGCGGCTACCCGCGCCGGTGCCGTACCGCAGCTTCATCACCTGGCTGTCCGAGCAGGATCGCGCCGCGGCTCAGGCTGCGTGGCGCGAGGTGCTGGAGGGTTTTGAAACCCCCACCCTGGTCGGGCCATCGGGCCGGATGGCCCTTGGGCCGCGCGGCGTTGCGGAATTTCAGGTACCCGCGGAAACCAGCCGCCTGCTGGGCGAACTGGCCCGCTCGTGCCGCACCACCGTCAGCACCGTGTTGCAGGCGGCGTGGGCGCAGCTGCTGATGTGGCTGACCGGACAACACGATGTCGTTTTCGGGACAGCGGTTTCGGGCCGCCCGACGGAATTGGCCGGATCCGATGCCATGGTCGGCCTATTAATCAACACCGTGCCGGTAAGGGCGACCATCGGGGCGGAAACCACCATCGCCGACCTGCTTGACCAGCTACAACGCACCTACACCAACACTCTCGAGCACCAGCATTTGGCACTGAATGATATCCATCGTGTAACGGGACATGACCAAATTTTCGACACAATGTTCGTGTACGAGAACTATCCCATCGATACCGCCGCGCTATCGGCTGTGGACGAGTTAACTATTAAGGGATTCACGAACCGGGAATACAACCACTACCCGCTTTCGGTTCAAGCTGTGCCAGGCCACGAAATAGGTCTACGCGTCGAGTTCGATACAGACGTATTTGGCGAGGCGAGGATCGAGAAGCTAGTTGAGCGATTTCGGCGGGTGCTGGAAGCCATGACCGTGGACTTGGAGGAGCAGTCATGACCGTCGGTGCGGGACGGCGATTGTTGTCGATCGATCTGCTGGATGGCGGTGAGCACGATCGACTCGACGAGTGGGGCAACCGCGCGGTGCTGAGCAAGCCGGTCAAGGCTCCGGTGTCGATCCCAGAGTTGTTCGCCGCGCAGGTGGCGCGCGCCCCGCAGTCGGTCGCGCTGAGTTTCGACGGCCGCTCGATGACCTACGGCGAGCTCGACGATGCCGCGAACCGGCTGGCACACCTGTTGGCCGAGCAGGGCGCTCGTCCGGGTGAATGCGTTGCGCTGCTGTTCTCCCGTTCGGCTGAGGCGATCGTTTCGATCCTTGCGGTGATGAAGACCGGGGCTGCGTACCTGCCGATCGACCCGGCACTGCCGTCTGCGCGGATGGAATTCATGCTCGGCGATGCCACCCCGATCGCCGTGGTGACCACTGCGGGCCTGCGCACCCGGCTGGACGGTTTCGACTTCCCGGTAATCGACGTCGACGAAGCGATCGAGAACACCGAACCCGGCGGCGCGCTGCAGGGCCCGGACCCCGACGACATCGCGTACATGATCTACACCTCGGGCACCACCGGCGTCCCCAAGGGCGTCGCGGTCACCCACCGCAATGTGACCGAGTTCCTCAAGACGCTGCACGCCGATCTGCCAACCGGCCCGGGAAAGGTCTGGTCGCAGTGGCACTCGCTGGTCTTCGATGTCTCCGTCTGGGAGATCTGGGGCGCGCTGCTGCACGGTGGCCGCCTGGTGGTGGTGCCCGAATCGGTCGCCGGCTCGCCCGACGAGCTGCATGCCCTGCTGGTGGCCGAGAAGGTCAACGTGCTGAGCCAGACCCCGTCGGCGGTAGGCATGCTCTCACCGGAGGGCCTGGACTCCACGGCACTGGTGGTGGCCGGCGAGGCCTGCCCCGCTGAGGTGGTCGACCGGTGGGCACCCGGACGAGTGATGATCAACGCCTACGGCCCGACCGAGGCCACCGTGTACGCCGCAATGAGCACGCCGCTCGCGGGGGAGTCGGGGGCGCCGCCGATCGGGTCGCCGGTTCCCGGTGCGGCGTTGTTCGTGTTGGACAAGTGGTTGCGACCGGCGCCGGAAGGCGTCGTCGGCGAGTTGTATGTGGCCGGCCGCGGCGTCGCCACCGGGTACGCCCGTCGCGCCGGTCTGACGGCGTCACGCTTCGTGGCCTGCCCGTTCGGGGGGCCGGGGGCGCGGATGTATCGCACCGGGGACCTGGTCCGCTGGGGTGCCGACGGGCAGCTGCAGTACCTGGGCCGCGCCGACGAGCAGGTCAAGATCCGCGGCTACCGCATCGAACTCGGGGAGATCCAGTCGGCCCTCGCCGCGCTGGACGGCGTGGACCAGGCGGCGGTGATCGCCCGCGAGGACCGTCCCGGTGACAAGCGCCTGGTGGGGTACATCACCGGAACTGCCGACCCGGTCGCGCTGCGCACCCAGTTGGGCAAGCGGCTGCCGGCCTACATGGTGCCGGCGGCGGTCGTCGTGCTGGACACGCTGCCGTTGACGGTCAACGGCAAGCTCGACAAGCGCGCCCTGCCCGCCCCCGAATACCACAAGCGCGGCGGTCAATACCGTGCCCCCAGCACCCACACCGAGGAGATCCTGGCCGGCATCTACGCCCAGGTGCTGGGTGTGGAGCGGGTCGGCGTGGACGACTCGTTCTTCGACCTGGGTGGGGACAGCATCCTGTCGATGCAGGTGGTGGCCCGTGCCCGGGCGGCGGGAGTGGTGTGCCGCCCGCGCGACGTGTTCGTCGAGCAGACGGTCGCCCGGTTGGCCAGGGTGGCAACTGACGGTTCCGGCCAGGACGACGTGGCCGACGACGGGATCGGCCCGGTGCTGGCCACCCCGATCATGCATTGGCTGCAAACCGTCGAAGGCCCGATCGACGACTTCAACCAGACCATGGTGCTGGCCGCACCCTCCGGCGTCACCTCCGACGACGTGGCGGTCGTGCTGCAAGCTCTGCTGGACCGTCACCCGATGCTGCGGCTGCGGCTCGAGGACGACGGCAACGGCGGCTGGTCGCTGCAGGCGCCCGAACCCGGCACGGTGCAGGCCGATGACTGCCTGCAGTCGGTCGACGAGCTGTCTGACGCCACCCTGGTTGCGGCCCGATCGCGGCTGAACCCGGGCGCCGGAGTCATGGTCAGGGCCGTATGGGCAACCGAGACAGGCCAATTGGCGTTGATCATCCACCACCTGGCCGTCGACGGCGTGTCGTGGCGGACGCTGATCGAGGACCTGAACATCGCCTGGGCGCAGCACCACAGCGGTCAGCCGGTGGCCCTGCCCCCGGGCGGCACCTCGTTCGCCCGGTGGTCCTCGCTGCTGGCCGAGCACGCATTGAGCCCGGCGGTGGTCGAGCAGGCCGACGCCTGGCGCGAGGTGGTGGCAACCCCGGCGGTCCTGCCGGCGGTGCGACCCGAGGAGGACACCTACCAGACGGCCGAGCAGCTGTCGGTGTCGCTGGATGTCGAGACCACCCGGCTGCTGCTGGGTGAAGTGCCCGCGGCGTTTCACGCCGGGGTGCAGGACATCCTGCTGGTCGCATTCGGCATGGCCTGGACGCAGTTCCTGGGCACCGGCGCGCCGATCGGCATCGACGTCGAAGGGCACGGTCGCCAGGAAGAGCTCGGCCCGCGTATCGACCTGTCACGCACCGTGGGATGGTTCACCACCAAATACCCGGTGTCGCTGACCCTCGACGGGCTGGACTGGGCCAACGTGGTCGCCGGCAACGACGCGCTGGGCGCGGCGGTCAAGGCCACCAAGGAGCAGCTGCGCGCGCTGCCGGACGGCCTGACCTACGGCCTGCTGCGTTACCTGAACCCCGACATCGATCTCGGTGGCTCCGACCCGGTGATCGGGTTCAACTACCTGGGACGACTGGGCGCGGCCGCCGACCTGCCCGGCGAGCTGTGGCGGCTGAGCCCCGACAGTTTGTCGCTGAGCGGCGCGGCCGCGGCGGTGGCGATGCCGCTCATGCACACGGTCGACCTCAACGCCGGCACCATGGACACCGAGGACGGCCCGCACCTGCACGCCAACTGGACCTGGGCGCCGTCCGCGCTGGACCGCGACCAGGTGAACCGGTTGAGCCAGTTGTGGTTTGAGGCCCTGGCCGGTATCTGCGCCCACGTGCAGGGCGGGGGCGGCGGGCTGACGCCGTCCGACATCGCGCCCGCGCGGCTGAACCAGCGGCAGATCGACGAGCTGAGCAAGCAGCATGAGATCGCTGACATCCTGCCGCTCACCCCGCTGCAGCAGGGCCTGCTGTTCCACGCCAGCTTCGCGCAAGACCCCGGCGACGACGTCTATGCGGTGCAGCTCGGGATCACCGTGACCGGTGCCCTGGACTCGCACCGGCTGCACGACGCGGTGCACACGGTCATCAACCGCCACCCCAACCTGGCGGCCCGGTTCTGCCCGCAGTTCGGCGAACCCGTCCAGATCATCCCGGCCGACCCGGTGATGGCGTGGCGGTACATCCAACTGGGCGCCGAAGATTTGGACCACGAGCAGCGGGTCGACGAGTTGTGCGCCGCTGAGCGGGCCGCGGTGAGTGATCTGGCCAACCGGCCGGCGTTCCGGGCCGCGCTGATCCGTACCGCGGACAACCGGCACCGGTTCGTGCTCACCAACCACCACATCGTGATGGACGGCTGGTCGCTGCCCATCCTGCTGCGCGAGATCCTCGCCAACTACTACGGCGACCAGCTGCCCGCCCCGGCGACCTACCGCAGCTACCTGACCTGGCTGGCCGACCAGGATCGTGCCGCCGCACAAGCGGCGTGGCGTGAAGTCCTCGACGGATTCGACACACCGACCCTGGTGGGGCCGGCCGGCCGGATGCGGCTGGGCCGGCGAGCCGTGGAGTCCTATCGGCTGTCCGCGGAGACCACTCGCGCCGTCGGCGAGCTGGCCCGCTCATGCCAGACCACCGTCAACACCGTGCTGCAGGCGGCCTGGGCGCAGTTGCTGATGCGTCTGACCGGCCAGTCTGACGTGGCTTTCGGTACCGCGGTGTCGGGCCGGCCGGCCGACTTGATCGGCGCGGAGTCCATGGTGGGGCTGCTGATCAACACCGTTCCGGTGCGGGCTCGCATCACGGCGAAGACCACCGTCGCCGACGTGCTGGACCAGTTGCAACAACATCACAACGAGACCCTCGAACACGAGCACCTGGCGCTGAGCGACATCCACCACGTGACCGGTCACGAAGCGCTGTTCGACACCTTGTTCCTGTACGAGAACTATCCGATCGACACCAGCGTGCCGCTCGGCTTCCACGAGTTGGCCATCACCGATGTCACCAACCGTGAGTACAACCACTACCCGCTGTCGGTGATGGCGCTTCCGGGTCGGGAACTCGGCCTGCGCGTCGAATTCGACACCGATGTGTTCGACGCGGCCGGCATCGAGAAGCTGACCGAGAGATTCCAGCGGGTGCTGTCGGAGATGACGGCCGACCCCGCCCGACGACTGATGTCGCTGGACGTCGTCGACGAACACGAGCACGCGTGGCTCGACGAGCGGGGCAACCGGGCGGTGTTGAGCCAGCCGGCGACCGGCAAGTCGATCCCGGCCATGTTCGCCGCACAAGTGGCCCGCACCCCGGACAGAGCGGCGCTGACCTTCGACGGCCACTCGATGACGTATCGGGAGCTGGACGAGGCCGCCAACCGGATGGCGCACCTGTTGACCGAAGAGGGCGCGGGTCCGGGCGAGCGGGTGGCGTTGCTGTTCTCCAGGTCGGCGGACGCGATCGTCTCGATCCTTGCCGTGTTGAAGACCGGGGCGGCATACCTACCGATCGACCCCGCGCTGCCCGACGCGCGGCTCGGGTTCCTGCTCGACGACGCCGAGCCGGTCGCGGTGGTCACCACCGCGGGGCTGCGGTCGCGGCTACAGGGCCGCAGTCCGACGGTCATCGATGTCGACGACCCGGCGCTGGAAGCCCAGCCCAGCACCGCGCTGCCGAATCCGTCGGCGGACAACATCGCCTACCTCATCTACACCTCGGGCACTACCGGTGTCCCCAAGGGTGTGGCGGTCACCCACGCGAACGTCGCACAACTTGTCGAGACGTTGCACGCCGACCTGCCGGAGGGCGGAGTGTGGGCGCAGTGGCACTCCCTGGTGTTCGACGTCTCGGTGCACGAGATCTGGGGCGCGCTGCTGCACGGCGGACGCCTTGTCGTGGTATCCGAGTCGGTCGCGGCTTCGCCGGAGGACCTGCAGGCGCTGCTGGTCTCCGAACAGGTCACCGTGTTGAGCCAGACCCCGTCGGCGGTGGGCATGCTCTCGCCGGAAGGCCTGGACTCCACGGCGTTGGTGGTGGCCGGTGAGGCTTGCCCGGTCGAGGTCGTCGATCGGTGGGCACCCGGACGGGTGATGATCAACGCCTACGGCCCGACCGAGGCCACGGTCTACGCGGCAATGAGCGCGCCGCTGGCGGGCGGGGCGGCGTCGGCGCCGATCGGCTCGCCGGTGCCGCGGTCGGCGCTGTTCGTGCTGGACCGCTGGCTGCGCCCGGCGCCCGCAGGTGTCGTCGGCGAGTTGTACATCGCCGGTGATGGTGTGGCCACCGGGTATTCGCGCCGGCCCGGTCTGACGGCGGGGCGCTTCGTCGCCTGCCCGTTCGGCAGCCCGGGTGGCCGGATGTATCGCACCGGTGACCTGGTCCGGTGGGGCCACGACGGTCAGCTCGAGTACTTGGGGCGGGCCGACGAGCAGGTCAAGCTGCGCGGCTACCGCATCGAGCTCGGCGAAGTGCAGGCGGCCCTCGCCTCGCTGGATGGTGTCGAGCAGGCGGTGGTGATCGCCCGCGAGGACCGTCCCGGCGACAAGCGCCTGGTCGGCTACATCACCGGGACCGCCGAGCCGGCCAAAATCCGCATCCAGCTTGCCGACCGGCTGCCGGCCTACATGGTGCCGGCCGCGGTGGTGGTGTTGGACGCGCTCCCGTTGACGGTCAATGGCAAGCTCGACAAGCGCGCCCTGCCCGCGCCCGAGTACCAGAAGCGTGGTGGCGAGTATGTCGCGCCCGCCGATCACACCGAGGAGATCGTGGCCAACATCTTCGGCCGGGTCCTCGGAATGGAACGGGTGTCGGTCGACGACTCCTTCTTCGAGCTGGGCGGTGATTCGCTGTCCGCGATGCGGGTGATCGCCGAGATCAATACCGCCTTCGATAGCGCCTTGTCGGTCCGCGTCCTGTTCGACTCGCAGTCGATCCGGGCCCTCAGTCACCGGATCAACAGCGGCGCCGACACCGACAGCGCGGCGGGGCCCGGCTTCGCCGCGGTGCACGGGGCCGATGCCAAGGAGGTGTACGCGCGCGACCTCACCCTGGACAAGTTCATCGACGCGACGACGCTCTCGAATGCGCCGGCACTGCCGGGTCCAAGCGCTGAGGTGCGGACGGTCCTGCTGACCGGTGCGACCGGTTTCCTGGGTCGCTACCTGGTTCTGGAATGGCTCGAGCAGCTGGAACAGGTCGACGGCAAGCTGATCTGCCTGGTGCGGGCCAACTCCGACGAGGACGCGTGGCGCCGCTTGGAGACGACCTTCAACAGCGGCGACCCGGAACTGCTGCGGCACTTCCAGGAACTGGCCGAAGAGCACCTACAGGTCGTCGCCGGCGACAAGGGCCAGGCAAACCTCGGATTAACCGAGGACACCTGGCACCGGCTGGCCGACACCGTGGACCTGATCGTCGACTCCGCGGCCGTGGTCAACGGCGTCCTGCCCTACAGCGAGCTGTTCACCCCGAACGTCGGGGGCACAGCGGAGCTGATCCGGTTGGCGCTCACCACGAAGATGAAGCCGTATGCGTACGTGTCGACATCAGACGTCGGACGCCAGATCGAGCCTTCGGCGTTCACCGAAGACGCCGACATCCGGGTCATCAGCGCACGGCGCGTCATCGACGGCGGCTACGCCAACGGGTACGGCAACAGCAAGTGGGCGGGTGAGGTCCTGCTGCGTGAGGCCCACGACCTGTGCGGTCTGCCGGTCTCGGTGTTCCGCTCCGACATGATCCTGGCCGACACCAGCTACGCCGGCCAGCTCAACGTGGCGGACATCTTCACCCGGATGATTCTGAGCATCGTGGCCACCGGCACGGCGCCCAAGTCGTTCTATCAGCTGGACGCCGACGGCAACCGACAGAGTGCACACTTCGACGGCCTGCCCGTCGAGTTCGTCGCCGAGGCGGTCGCCAAACTGGGTGCCCAGGTCATGGAAGGGTTCGAGACGTACCACGTGATGAACCCGCATGACGACGGCATCGGCCTCGACGAATACGTCGACTGGCTGATCGAAGCGGGCTACCCGATCGAGCGCGTCGACGACTTCGGCGAGTGGCTGCAGCGTTTCCAGACCGGTCTGCGTGGCCTGCCGGAACATCAGCGGCAGAACTCAGTGCTGCAGATGTTGACGTTGCTGCTGCGGGACCCGAAGAGCCTGCAGCCTGCCGAGCCGGCCCGGGGTGCCTTTGCACCGACGGATCGCTTCCGCGCCGCGGTGCAGGAAGCGAAGGTCGGTTCCGACAACGACATCCCGCATGTCAGCGCGCCGGTGATCGTCAAGTACGTGACCGATCTGGAACTGCTCGGTTTGCTGTAATCCTTCGAGGTTTTCACCGACGCGGCGTGGTCCATAGGGCCACGCCGCGTCGTTCAATCGGGCAACCTCTGCCGCGAATAAAGGGGCAATAAAGCTCGCCATGAGGTCGGGTGGCGGCCCAGATCACGAAATCGCCCGAATCACTCCATACTGCGCATTGCTGTACGCGTGGTGTTAAATACCACAAGTATGTCAATCAGCCATATAGGTGAGCTAAATATCTAACTTTGGGAATTCATAGGACATTAAGTTTGAATACCTCTGGACCAGCGGGGTGCTCGTCTACTAGCCTCCCTCTTGTTGCACTCATGTTGGCTAGCGGGTCTCCGGAGGCGCGAGGGTCACACTTGCCGGCTCGCTCGTCTCGGCCAACGCCGAGCAGCCGGACCGCATCAAAGCAGAAGCGGACCGGGAAACGGCCTGAGCGTCAGCATGAGCGGCTCCACTCGACCGGGGGGTTGAAAGGAGAAGCCTGTGGTTGGGGAGCTGGATGGAGCTTGATTCCCAGGCACTTCCGCCTACGCGCGGACGGCTAGATATCTGGCTCGCGCAGGAAACGGGTCACTCCGGCACCAGCATCCCGCTAACGCATTTGGGCTTCTTCGTGCTGGACGGCGGGTTGCATCCGGTTCCCACCGGCCGCGCCGACGAGCAGGTCAAGGTCGGTGGCTATGGCATCGAAGCGGGGGAAATACGCGCCGCGCTAAGTGAATTGGACGGCGTTGAGTGCGCGGCGGTGATCGCCCGCGAAGATCGGGCCGGCGACGAGCGTGTCGTCGGCTATGTGACCGGAGTCGCTGACCCGACCGAAATTCGGGCCCGGTTGGGTCAGCGGCTCCCCACATTTCGCACCCGCGGCGCGCTAGCGTAGCTGTGGATGGTCGACGAACTGCAGCGCAGCTGGGACTTCGTTCTGGCGCCACCGCGAAGTGCGCCGGGCGTCACGTCCATGGTGGGTTATCGCGCCTTGGACGTGCCCGAGACTGTGCATCGCGGCATGCCGTCGTCGATGTTGACGTTCATCGTCAGCCTGGACGACGGGGTGGAGGCCGCAGCCACCGTCGACGCGCTGGCCGCATCCCGGCCCAACCGGTTGGTGCTCGGCGGGCTACACGTGCAGGCCAGCCACGTACGGCAGCGGCGCGGCCAAGCGGGCGTGCAGCTCGCGGTGCACCCGTTGGCGTCACGTGCGCTGTTCGGTGTGCCCGGCGCCGAGCTGCCGGTCACCGGCTACGACGCGGTCGATGTGCTCGGCCGTCGCGCGATCGAGCTCTCCGAGCGTGTTGCCGAAGCCGGTCATTGGCCGCAAGCGTTCGCAACTGTGGCAGCGCACCTCGTGGATGCCCGGCGACGGCGCGACGATGCGACGGTGCGTCCCGAGGTCGCGTATGCCTGGCAGCTGATGGAGCTCAGTCGGGGCCGGATTGCTTTGGGAGCGTTGGCGAATCGCGTCGGAGTGAGCTCAAGACACCTGGCGACGCTGTTCCGGCGGGAGGTCGGCAGATCACCGAAGACGGTGTCGATGCTGATGCGATTCGAGCACGCCACAGGCCGGATCGCGGCATCGGCGCGACGGTATGGCCGGGTTGACCTGGCCGCGATCGCGGCCGACACCGGATATTGCGACCAGGCACATCTGACCCGCGAGTTCGGCCGGTTCGCCGGAGTGCCGCCACGAGCCTGGCTGGCTGAAGAGTTCCGAAACATCCAAGACGGCGGGCACTCCTTCGGTCCACAGTGGGACCATGACAACTTCGAATCCGACCGTTTGGTTGACGCTGCAGGCAGATAACGCTCCCAAGCTCATCGACTACTACGTCGACACGTTCGGCTTCGTCCTCGCCGCCCGGTACGGCGACGGCGACAGAGTCGATCACGCCCAGCTGAATTGGCCCGAAGGCAGTGGCGGCATCATGCTGGGCAGCCACCAACCCGGGGCGGACTGGTCGCGCCAACCGGGAACCGCCGGCGGCTATGTCGTCACCGCCGATCCCGACGCCCTGTACCAGCGGATCCTGTCGCGCCAGGCGGAAATTGTTCGCCCGCTCGGCAAAACAGATTACGGCGCAACCGAATTCGCCGTCCGCGATCCTGAAGGCAACATGTGGTCGTTCGGCGACTACGTCGGCGAATCAACGCCGACCTGATCACCGTCGACCGACGTCGCCCGCTTGGGTGCGGACCCGCCATGCTGCGCGAAATATGTTGGACAGTAGCGATTCTCGCTAACAGTGCGCCGGCCGGCTTCGCCGTGCCGTCCCGCTGACTACCATGACGGTAGAACGCGACGGTCCCGCCAGCACGGAGGAGTGCTCATCCGATGACAACTGCGCGCCTGCCCAAACTGCCACTCGACGAAGCCAAAGCCGCCGCCGACGAAGCGGCCGTCCCCAATTACATGGCCGAACTCAGCATCTTTCAGGTGCTGCTCAACCATCCGCCACTGGCACGCGGCATCAACGACCTGCTCGCCACCATGCTTTGGCACGGAACCCTCGACTCGCGGCTGCGCGAACTGGCGATCATGCGGATCGCTTGGCTCACCGGCTGCGACTACGAATGGACACAGCACTGGCGCGTCGCATCCCGGCTCGGCGTTGCCGGTGACGATCTGCTGGGTGTGCGAGATTGGCAGCATCACGCCGGGTTCGGCTCCACCGAACGGGCGGTGCTCGCGGCCACCGACGACGTGGTGCGCGACGGCGCGGTGAGCGCCGCGAGCTGGGCGGCCTGCGAGCGCGAATTCCACGGTGACACAACGGTTCTCATCGAGTTGGTCGCCGTCATCGGCGCCTGGCGGATGGTCGCGTCGATCCTGCAAAGCCTGGAGGTGCCGTTGGAGGACGGCGTATCGAGCTGGCCGCCGGACGGCCGGTCTCCCCGGTCGTAGGGGCGATCGCGAGCGCGGCGCAGCCGGGCGGAGCGGGTCGCCCCCGTCGGTCTTAGCGCCGCCGCTCAGGCGCGAGATTCCCACGCTCCGTGGCCGATTGACTTAGCAACCGATAACTCTTAGCGTCGGGCAATGCGAACCAGGGTCGCCGAGATGCTCGGAGTCGAATTCCCGATCTGCGCCTTCAGCCATTGCCGGGATGTGGTGGCCGCGGTGACCAACGCGGGCGGCTTCGGCATCCTGGGCGCCACCGCGCACAGTCCCCAGCGTCTGCAGAGCGAGCTGACCTGGATTGAGGAGCAGACCGGGGGCAAGCCCTATGGAGTCGACCTGCTGCTGCCGCCCAAATATGTGGGTGCCGAGCAAGGCGGGATCGACACCAAGCAGGCCCGCACGCTGCTGCCCGAGGAGCATCGCGCGTTCGTCGAAGACCTGCTGGCCCGTTACGGGGTCACGGCGGCCGCCGAGCCATCGCGCGGATCGCTGGGTGGCCTGAACATCTCGCCCAAGAGTTACGAGCCGCTGCTCGACGTGGCGTTCGCCCACAACATCCGGCTGATCGCCAGCGCGCTCGGACCGCCACCCGCGGACCTGGTCCAGCGCGCGCACGACCAGGACGTGCTGGTGGCCGCGTTGGCCGGGACCACCCGCCACGCGCAGCGGCATGCCGCCGCGGGCGTCGACCTGATCGTCGCGCAGGGCACCGAGGCGGGCGGCCACACGGGCGAGGTGGCGACCATGGTGTTGGTGCCCGAGGTTGTCGATGCCGTGGCGCCGGTGCCGGTGCTGGCCGCCGGCGGCATCGCGCGTGGTCGCCAGATCGCCGCGGCGCTGGCGCTGGGCGCCGAAGGCGTCTGGTGCGGCTCGGTCTGGCTCACCACCGAAGAGGCCGAGACCGTGCCGGTGGTCAAGGAGAAGTTCCTGGCCGCCACCTCGTCGGACACGGTTCGGTCGCGCTCGATGACGGGCAAGCCGGCGCGGATGCTGCGCACCGCCTGGACCGACGAGTGGGAGCGGCCGGAAAACCCGGACCCGCTGGGCATGCCGCTGCAGACCGCGCTGATCACCGAACCGCAGGTGCGCATCAACTCCGCGGCCGCCCATCAGGGCGCCAAGGCGCGTGAGCTGGCCACCTACTTCGTCGGACAGGTGGTCGGCTCGCTCGACCGGGTTCGCCCCACCCGCTCGGTGGTGCTCGACATGGTCGAAGAGTTCATCGACACCATCGGCCGGCTCGACGGCCTGGTCGAGAAGTGATGCCAAGGCGCTCGCGGCGGACCGGCAAACCCCGATCACTGACCTTTTCCTGACCCTGTCGCGTCATAAGACCAGGTCAGCGCCGTGAACCTGGCCGAATGCTGTGTGCAACCCTCATGAATCCGTAAAGGATCACCGACACGCGGCCGGGGGATTTGACCGCGTCATACCCGTCGTGCATTATCGGTCGGGTAAGCACCTCGTTAGGTGAGGCGTCTACACGAATACAGGCCACTGACCCCGAACGTCGAAAGACGCCCCGGGTCAGGACAGCTCCTCCCGGCTTAAGGGTTGAGCCCAGGTGGCTTCCGGCTCGGATTGTTTTCCAGGCCAGGACACGTCGTGTGGTGCCGAAGCTCTGACGAGAGGGGTGTGGTTCTCCGACGGTCGTCGGGTTCTGCTCCTCTGCTGCGCATAGATGCATGCGACCGCGCATGCGTCGTGACCGCGAGGAGGTGAGGGACAGATGAGCTCTAGCGATAGTCCGGACCGAAGTCCGAACTGTGTTTCGTCCCGATCCGGTCTCCGGCGCAGCATTCTCGGCTGAGTCGCCGCAACGCTAAGTCGTTATCCGCCAAGCGTTCTGAGACCACCAGGGATGGGACACACCAGTCCAGCCAGTCCCCGTTGGATCTCCCCTCTAGGAGGCGATGATGACCGCAGCTTTCTACGACGAAGTGGTAACCGTAGGGCCCGCCCGCACCCTGACCGTGGTGCCCGAGGCCGACACGATGCCGGCCCCCATGCACGTTTCGCCGGCCACCGCCCGCCGTCGCGTCGACGACACCGCGCCGTTCGGCGCCGGTGGTGACCCGCTGGTGGACGGCGCCGCCCGCTTGCTGAGCGTGCCGTTGCGTCACGTGTACGCCGCGCTGTGGCGGGTCGGCGTCCTGGAAGTCCGGGCCTGAAAGGCGAACTCCGATGGACGTCAAGCGACCGTGGCTCCAAGGGGTTGCTTGGGCGCAGACGTAGTTCTGCGCCTTGGCGACCCCTTGGAGTACGCGCGGATTTGCGGGTCTTCGTAGAATCGTCTTACTGGCGTCGATCCGGCCATCACCGGGGAGCCTTCGGAAGAACAGCCATGCCGGCTCAGTAGAACCGAACGGGTAGGCCCGTCACAGCCGTGATCGAGTGGCCACGCGAAAGCGCGGCAAGCGGGGTGGTACCGCGGCGCTCGCGCAGCCAGCGCGTCGTCGTCCCCGGTTTGCACCGTGGCACAGGAGACAACGCGCATCGTGACCGACAATCCCGGCACCGAAGCTGACCTCGAGGCTCAGCTCGTGGACTCCGTCCAGACCTATCCCAGGCTGGCCGGCGGAGCGCCTGACTTCCCAGCACTCGAGCTCGAGGTGCTGGACTACTGGGCGCGCGACGACACTTTCCGCGCCAGCATCGCGCGCCGGGACGGCTCACCGGAATACGTGTTCTACGACGGGCCGCCGTTCGCCAACGGGCTGCCGCACTACGGCCACCTGCTCACCGGCTACGTAAAAGACATCGTGCCGCGCTACCGCACCATGCGCGGCTACAAGGTGGAGCGCCGCTTCGGTTGGGACACCCACGGGCTCCCCGCCGAGCTCGAAGTCGAACGCCAGCTGGGCATCACCGACAAATCGCAGATCGACGACATGGGCATCGCGGCGTTCAACGAGGCCTGCCGCGAATCGGTGCTGCGCTACACCGACGAGTGGCAGGCCTACGTCACCCGCCAGGCGCGCTGGGTCGACTTCGACAACGACTACAAGACGCTGGATCCCAGCTACATGGAGTCGGTGATCTGGGCGTTCAAACAGCTGTGGGACAAGGGCCTGGCCTACGAGGGTTACCGGGTGCTGCCGTATTGCTGGCGCGACGAAACCCCGCTGTCCAACCACGAATTGCGGATGGACGACGACGTCTATCAGAGCCGCCAGGATCCCGCCGTCACGGTGGGCTTCCAGGTGGTCGGCGGCCCGCTGGACGGGGCCCGGCTGCTGGTGTGGACGACGACACCGTGGACCCTGCCGTCCAACCTCGCCGTCGCCGTCAACCCGGACGTGACCTACGTCGAGGTCGAGGCCGACGGCCGTCGATTCGTCCTCGCGCAAGCGCGGCTGGCCGCCTACGCCCGCGAGTTGGGCGAAGACCCCGAGATCCTGGCCAGCTACCGCGGCGCCGACCTGCTCGGCACCCGGTATCTGCCGCCCTTTCCGTATTTCATGGACACCGCCAAGGCGTTTCGGGTGCTGCCGGGCGACTTCGTCACCACCGAGGACGGCACCGGGATCGTGCACATGGCACCGGCCTACGGCGAGGACGACATGGCGACCACCGACAAGGCCGGCATCGCCCCGGTCACGCCGGTCGATTCCAAAGGCCGGTTCGACGCCACCGTCCCGGATTACCAGGGGCAGCACGTCTTTGACGCCAACCCGCACATCATCCGCGACCTGAAGAACGGCACCGGATCTGCCGCGGCCAACGGGGCGGTGCTGCTGCGCCACGAAACCTACGAGCACCCCTATCCGCACTGCTGGCGCTGCCGCAATCCGCTGATCTATCGCGCGGTGTCATCCTGGTTCGTCGCGGTCACCGAGTTCCGGGACCGCATGGTCGAACTCAACCAGCAGATCACCTGGTATCCCGAACACGTCAAGGACGGCCAGTTCGGCAAGTGGTTGCAGGGTGCCCGCGACTGGTCGATCTCACGAAACCGCTACTGGGGCACTCCGATTCCGGTATGGAAGTCCGACGATCCCGCGTATCCGAGAATCGACGTCTACGGCAGCCTCGACGAATTGGAGCGCGACTTCGGGGTGCGGCCCACCAATCTGCACCGGCCCTTCATCGACGAGTTGACCCGGCCCAACCCCGACGACCCGACCGGCGCCAGCACGATGCGGCGGATCCCCGACGTGCTCGACGTGTGGTTCGACTCGGGCTCCATGCCGTACGCCCAGGTGCACTACCCGTTCGAGAACGCCGACTGGTTCGACACCCATTACCCCGGCGACTTCATCGTGGAATACATCGGGCAGACCCGCGGCTGGTTCTACACCCTGCACGTGCTGGCCACCGCACTGTTCGATCGTCCCGCCTTCAAAACCTGTGTGGCACACGGCATCGTGCTGGGCTCCGACGGTCAGAAGATGAGCAAGTCGCTGCGCAACTATCCCGATGTCAGCGAGGTGTTCGACCGCGACGGCTCCGACGCCATGCGATGGTTCCTGATGGCCTCGCCGATCCTGCGCGGGGGCAACCTCATCGTCACCGAGCAAGGCATCCGCGAAGGGGTGCGCCAGGTGTTGCTGCCGTTCTGGAACGCCTACAGCTTCCTGGCCCTCTATGCACCCAAAGTCGGTACCTGGCGCACCGATTCGACGCAGGTGCTGGACCGCTACATCCTGGCCAAGCTCGCCGAGCTGCGCGACGACCTGACCCGTGAGATGGACACCTGTGACATATCCCGGGCCTGCGAGCAGCTGCGCCAGTTCACCGAGGCGCTGACGAATTGGTATGTGCGACGGTCGCGTTCACGCTTCTGGGAGGAAGATGTGGACGCCATCGACACCTTGCACACCGTGCTGGAAGTGACCGCGCGGCTGGCCGCGCCGCTGCTTCCGTCGGTGACCGAGATCGTCTGGCGCGGCCTGACTTCGCAGCGGTCGGTGCACCTGACCGATTGGCCCCAAGCCGGCGATCTGCCCGCCGATCCCGACTTGGTCGCCGCCATGGACCAGGTTCGCGAAGTCTGCTCGGCCGCGTCCTCGCTACGCAAAGCCAAGAAACTGCGGGTCCGGTTGCCGCTGCCGAAACTGACTGTGGCGGTGGAGAATCCACAGCGACTGCAGTCGTTCGTCGACCTCATCGCCGATGAGCTCAACGTCAAGAGCGTCGAGCTGACCGATGCGATCGACACCTACGGCCGCTTCGAGCTCACGGTGAACGCGCGGGTGGCCGGGCCCCGGCTGGGCAAGGACGTGCAGGCGGCCATCAAGGCGGTCAAGGCGGGGGAGGGCGTCGTCAATCCGGACGGCACCCTGACCGCCGGCCCCGCGGTATTGCAGCCCGAGGAATACAGCTCGCGCCTGGTCGCCGCCGACCCGGAGTTCACCGCGGCCCTGCCCGACGGAGCGGGCCTGGTGGTGCTGGACGGCACGGTGACCCCGGAGCTGGAGGCCGAGGGCTGGGCGAAGGACCGCATCCGCGAATTGCAGGAACTGCGCAAGTCGACCGGGCTGGACGTCTCCGACCGCATCAGCGTGGTGATGGCGGTGCCCGGCGAGCGCGCCGACTGGGCGCGCACCCACCGCGACCTCATCGCAGGCGAAATCCTGGCCACCACTTTCGAATTCGGTGAGCCGGCCGATGGTGCCGAAATCGGCGACGGCGTGCGGGTGAGCATCGCCAAGGCCTGAGCGGACGCCTGCCCGGTCGTCAGATGCGGGATCGCAGCGCCCGGTGGGCATGGGGCCAGAACGGCATACCGGCGACCACCGTCGCCCCGACGGCGATGACGCCGACCGCGACGTCGACGCTCCGGCGGCCCTCCGATGCCCAGTAGACGTCCTTGAGGTCCAGCAGCAGTGCCAGCTCATCGACGATCATGGCATTGGCGGCCCCGTAGGCCACTGCTGCCGCGGGATGGCGCCGTTGCTTGTCGGTTCCGCGCAACCCGATACCGGCCACCGTCGCCAGCATCCCGATGCCGATGTTGTAGTGGTGGAAGTGCCTGCCGCCCAAGGAGATCCCACCACCAGAAGGTCCATGGCCGCTGCGAATCCAGTGCGTCAGCCCGCGCAGCCCGGCGAAGGTCAGGGTGAACGATGCCCACGCCAACACGGTGGCCTGCTCGCCGGGTTGCAGGCGCTCGTTCCACTGGTGGCGCAGCCGCGCCCATCGCGTCGAGGGCGACGCAGCACCCCCGGGCGCCTCCCCGGGTCTGGTGTCCATCAGCCGGCCTCGACCCCCTTGGCCCAGCGCTTCGAGCTGCAGATTCGCCAATGCGCACGGTTCATGGCCATAGCGGAAACGGTAGTCCAACTGGCCCTTCGTGCGGGACCTAGCATCAATCGTGTGGAGTCGCGGTGGGTGCTGCACCTGGACATGGATGCGTTCTTCGCCTCCGTCGAGCAACTCACCCGCCCGACGCTGCGCGGGCGTCCGGTGCTGGTCGGCGGCATGGGTGGACGCGGTGTGGTGGCCGGGGCCAGTTACGAGGCGCGCGTGTTCGGGGCGCGGTCGGCCATGCCCATGCAGCAGGCCCGCCGTCTGGTCGGGGTGAATGCGGTGGTGTTGCCGCCGCGCGGAGTGGTCTACGGACTGGCCAGCCGGCGCGTCTTCGACACCATTCGCGCCGTGGTGCCCGTCGTCGAGCAGTTGTCCTTCGACGAGGGGTTCGGCGAACCCGCCCAACTCGCCGGGGCGTCTGCCGAGGACGTCGAGGCGTTCTGTGAGGATCTGCGCGGACGGGTTCGTGACAGCACCGGGCTGATCGCCTCGGTGGGCGCCGGCTCCGGAAAGCAGATCGCCAAGATCGCCTCCGGCCTGGCCAAGCCCGACGGGATTCGCGTGGTGCGCCGCGCCGAAGAACAACTACTGCTCGCCGGGCTGCCGGTGCGCCGGCTGTGGGGGATCGGGCCGGTTGCCGAGGAGAAGCTGCACCGGCTGGGCATCGAGACCGTCGGCGAACTGGCCGCGTTGACCGACGCCGAGGCGGCCAACATCTTGGGCGCCACCATCGGGCCAGCGCTGCACCGGCTTGCCCGCGGGATCGACGACCGTCCGGTCGCCGAGCGCGCCGAAGCCAAGCAGATCAGCTCCGAATCCACCTTTGCCGTCGACCTGACCAGCCTGGAGCAGTTGCGTGAGGCGATCGAGCCGATCGCCGAGCATGCCCATCACCGCCTGCTGCGTGACGGCCGTGGCGCGCGCACCGTGACGGTCAAGCTGAAGAAATCCGATATGAACACCCTCACCCGTTCGGCGACGCTGCCGTATGCCACCACCGAGGTGGCCGCCCTGGTGGGCGTGGCCCGCCGGCTGCTGCTCGATCCGCGCGAGATCGGGCCCATTCGCCTTCTGGGCGTGGGATTTTCGGGGTTGAGCGACGTGCGTCAGGAATCGTTGTTTCCGGACTTGGAATTGCCGGAGCCGCAACAGGATTCATCTTCGGTCGAAACCGCGGCCGAGGCCATGTTCGCCCCCGGGCCCGGTGACGCCGGCTGGCGGGTGGGAGACGACGTGGCCCACCGCGATCTTGGGCACGGCTGGGTACAGGGCGCCGGCCACGGCGTGGTCACCGCGCGGTTCGAAACCCGCAGCTCCGGCCCGGGCCCGGCCCGGACGTTTCCCGCCGACGGCGGCGACCTGGTGCGCGCCAACCCGGTCGACTCACTGGATTGGCCCGACTATGTCGGTGGTTTGCAGGCCGATGCGCTCTCAGCCCCACCGGGCGAGGACGTCGGCGACCGGTAGCTTCCCGGCCAGCGCGGCGATCAGCAGTACCCGCGCCTGCGGCGGCCGCAACCTCGGCACCAGCACCGCCCCGGCGGCGGCCATCTGGTGTCCAGGGCCATAGCTGGCGCCGACCCGCCCGCCGGGAACGCGGGTGGACACCGCGACCACGATTCCGTTGCCGCAGTGCCGGCGCACCGCCTCGACCACCGCGGGCCCGGCATTGCCCGAACCCAGCGCCTCGAGCACCACCGCCTGCGCGCCGGCGGCCACGCACGCATCCAGTGCCACCGCGTCACCGCCCAGGTACGTCGCGACGATGTCGACGCGCGGCGCACTGGCGGCCCGCAGTTCACCGACGTAGGGGCGCGTCTTCGGGCCGGTCAACTTCACCTCGCCGACCACGGCCCCGAGCAACTGGCCGGTGAAACCGCTCAGGTCCTCGGTGGCCACCTTGCTCATGCCCAGCGGTTGCAGCACCCGGCCGGCGAAACACATCACCACGCCCAGGTCGCGGGCGGCCGGTGTGGCCGCCACCGCCAGGGCGTCGCGCACGTTCGCCGGACCGTCCGCGTCGGGGGCGTCGGCGCTGCGCATCGCGCCGGTCAGCACGACCGGGGCCTGTCCCGCATAGGTGAGATCGAGCCACAGCGCGCTTTCCTCCATGGTGTCGGTGCCGTGCAGCACCACCACACCGTCGGCGCCGCCGTCGACCGCGGTTGTCAACGCGTCGCGGATCCGGTCCCAGTCGGCCAGCGTCAGCTCCGAGCTGTCGACCGCCAGCAGGTCAACCACGTCGACGTCGTGTGCGGCGCGAAAGGGCGCGATCAGATCCGCTCCGCTGTACGACGGTCGGTGCACCCCGTCGGCGCCGGTGCCGGTCGATATCGTGCCTCCGGTAGCGATCACGGTGAGCCGGGCCATGCTGGCATCATTGCGCATCGCCGGTCGGCGAACACCGCTAGCCTGCGTGGGGCAGTAGAGGATGATGAGAGAGTGCCTGAAGAACCAACGAAATCGACTGAGCCGTTGACCTCAGCCGAAGAGGCTGGTGAGGCCGCCCCGGTCGAGCGGGCCGCGGCGCCCGGAACCGTCGCGCCGGCGCGGCGGCTGCGACTGCTGCTGTCGATCGCGGCAATCGTGCTGACCCTCGACGTCGTCACCAAAGTCCTCGCCGTCGAACTGCTGCCACCGGGACAGCCGGTGCCGATCATCGGCGACACGGTGACCTGGACCCTGGTGCGCAATTCGGGCGCGGCGTTCTCGATGGCGACGGGATACACCTGGGTGCTCACCCTGATCGCCACCGGTGTGGTGGTCGGCATCTTCTGGATGGGGCGGCGGCTGGTGTCGCCCTGGTGGGCGGTTGGCCTGGGCATGATCCTGGGCGGCGCGATGGGCAACCTGGTCGATCGTTTCTTCCGGGCCCCGGGACCGCTGCGCGGTCACGTGGTGGACTTCCTATCGGTCGGCTGGTGGCCGGTATTCAACGTCGCCGACCCTTCCGTGGTGGGCGGCGCCATCCTGCTGGTGGTGCTGTCGATCTTCGGATTCGACTTCGACTCAGTTGGTCGGCGCACCGCCGCCGACCGGCGCAAGGACGAGGACGACGCCGGAGACCGTGCGGGTGAGTGACCGCTCGATGCCCGTGCCGGAGGGACTGGCGGGCATGCGTGTCGATGCCGGTCTGGCCCGGCTGCTGGGGCTGTCTCGCAGCGCGGCGGCGGCGCTGGCCGAAGACGGCGGTGTCGAACTCGACGGGGTGCAGGCCGGCAAGTCCGACCGGCTGACCGGCGGCGCGTGGCTGCACGTGCGCCTGCCCGAGGCGCCGGCGCCCCCGCAGAACACGCCCGTCGACATCGAGGGCATGACGATCCTGTACTCCGACGACGACATCGTCGCGGTCGACAAGCCGGCGGCGGTGGCCGCGCACGCATCGGTGGGCTGGACCGGACCCACGGTGCTCGGTGGCCTGGCCGCCGCGGGTTACCGGATCACCACCTCGGGTGTGCCCGAGCGACAGGGCATCGTGCACCGCCTCGACGTCGGCACGTCCGGGGTGATGGTGGTGGCGCTGTCCGAGCGCGCCTACACCGTGCTCAAGCGGGCGTTCAAACAGCGCACCGTCGACAAGCGCTATCACGCGCTGGTGCAGGGACATCCGGATCCGTCGAGCGGGACCATCGACGCACCCATCGGACGTCACCGCGGCGGCGAGTGGAAGTTCGCGGTCACCAAGGACGGCCGGCACAGCCTCACCCACTACGACACCGTGGAAGCCTTCGTCGCCGCCAGCCTGCTCGACGTGCACCTGGAAACCGGCCGCACCCACCAGATCCGGGTGCACTTCTCCGCGCTGCATCACCCGTGCTGCGGTGACCTTGTCTACGGCGCCGACCCCAAGCTCGCGAAAAAGCTTGGCCTGGATCGTCAATGGCTACACGCCCGGTCGCTGGCGTTCGCCCATCCCGCCGACGGCCGGCGGGTGGAGATCGTCAGCCCCTACCCGCCCGACCTGCAACACGCGCTGGATGTGTTGCGCGACGAGGGCTGACTCACCCAGGCTTGCGCGCCTCGACGAGCAGCCGGGTCGAGTAAGTGACGAACGGCCCGTCGTTTTCGATCTGCTGGTGCAATTCGGCCAGCCGGTCACGGTAGCGCTGCACGGTGAAGTCGGGCACCGTCCAGATCACCTTGCGCAGGAAGTACACCACGGCGCCGATGTCGAAGAACTCGGCTCGCATCCGCTCCATGCGCAGATCGACGACCTGCAGCCCAGCGGCCTCGGCCTGCGCGCGGACGGATTCCGGATGAAACTCGGCCCATTTCTGCAGCTGCGGCCCGATGAAGTACTCGACCAGCTCGCCCATGGTGGCCGGACCGATGTGCTGCGCGAAGTAGGTGCCGCCCGGCCGCAGCACCCGGAGGATCTCGGTCCACCAGACGGAGATCGGATGACGCGTGGTCACCAGGTCGAACGCCTCATCGGCGAACGGCAACGGCGGCTCATCACGGGTCGCGACGACCACCACGCCGAGCGGATGCAGGCGCCGGGTCGCCAGGGCGGCGTTGGGGGGCCACGTCTCGATGGCCACCATGGTGGGCGGGAACGGCGCCGCGCCGGACAGCACCTCCCCGCCGCCGGTGTGAATGTCCAGCGCGGCCGACACCGTTGCCAGCCGGCCGTGCAACAGCCGCTGGTAACCCCACGACGGGCGTTCCTCGGTGGCCCGGCCGTCCAGCCAGGAAAATTCCCAGCCCTCGACCGGGGCGGCGTCCGCCTCCGCGATCAGGTCGTCAAATGTGCGCCGCATGTCAGGCATGCTAGGCACCGTTCGCGACTATGGCGCACAAATTTCGGTGCGCCGCAATGCGCGCCGAGCGGTCAGACCGTGACCTTGCCGCCCGTCGCGATCTCGGGAGCCAACGGTGCGATCGCGCCGAGTATCTCCGCCACCGTCTCGGACGGCACCCCGGCGCCGGCCAGGGCGTCGGCCAAATGACCGGCCACCAGATTGAAGTGGTGCATGGTGATCCCGCGGCCCTGGTGCACCCGCTTCATCGCTGCACCGGTATAGGGCTCCGGGCCGCCTAGCGCCGCGGCGAAGAACTCGACCTGTTTGCCCTTGAGCCGGTTCATGTTCGTGCCGGTGAAAAACCCGGACAGCTGATCGTCGGCGAGCACCCGAACGTAGAAGTCCTCGACCACGACTTCGATCGCCTCCTGCCCGCCGATCCGGTCATAGATGGTGACCGGCGCGGACTTGCGGAAGCGCCCCAGAATTTTCATAAGCACGATTGGAGCATCTTGGCGTTGCTCGTCAGTTAGTGCGCGATCACGCCCGGATTGCTCTGTGTAACAAGCGGATTGCCCACAGCTGGCGGTCATGCTCGGCGAACCGTGAGGGTGCGCGTCGCGTCAGTTGACGGCAATCCGCGTCGAGGCGACACGCGGATGTCCTAGGTTGGCTTAATGACGCACGTCACATCACTCGCGCAGCCCCGCAAGGCGGTCGTGGCCATCGGGCTGGCCAGTTGCGGTCGGGGGGCTCACATCATCAGGAGCGAAGCCGATGAACCTTGGTGACATCACGAACTTGGTGGAGAACTCGCTCGGGAACCTGGTGGAAAAACCGCTGGCGGCGGTGTCTCACATCGTCAACACCCCGAACTCGGCCGGACGGTATCGACCCTTCTATTTGAGGAACCTGCTCGACGCGGTCCAGGGACGCAGCCTCGAGGACGCCGTCGAGGGCAAGACCGCCCTGATCACCGGAGGATCCTCGGGCATCGGCGAGGCCGCCGCGAAGAAGATCGCGGAAGCAGGCGGTGCGGTAGCGCTGGTGGCCCGGACCCGGGAAAACCTGGAGAAGGTCGCCGACGAGATCCGCGGTCACGGCGGGGCCGCCCACGTCTACCCCTGCGACCTGTCGGACATGGACGCCATCGCCGCGATGGCCGATCAGGTGCTCGCCGACCTGGGTGGGGTGGACATTTTGATCAACAACGCCGGGCGCTCGATTCGGCGTTCACTCGAGCTGTCCTACGACCGGATTCATGATTATCAGCGCACCATGCAGTTGAACTACCTGGGTGCGGTCCAGCTCATCCTCAAGTTCATTCCGGGCATGCGGGAGCGGGGGTACGGGCACGTGATCAACGTGTCCTCGGTCGGTGTGCAGACCCGCGCGCCGCGGTTCGGGGCCTACATCGCCAGCAAGGCTGCCCTGGACAGTTTGTGCGACGTGTTGCAAGCCGAAACGGTGAACGACGGCGTCCGGTTCACCACGGTGCATATGGCCCTGGTGCGCACGCCGATGATCAGCCCGACCACGCTCTACGACAAGTTCCCGGCGCTGACGCCCGAGCAGGCGGCCGGGGTGATCGCCGACGCCATCGTGCACCGGCCGCGCCGGGCCAGCTCACCGTTCGGGCAGTTCGCCGCCGTCGCCGATGCGGTCAACCCGGCGGTGATGGACCGGGTGCGCAACCGGGCGTTCGCCATGTTCGGTGACTCCGACGCCGCAAAGGGCGGTGAATCAACAACCGAGACAACAGAATTCGACAAGCGCAGCGAGAACTTCGTCCGGGCTACCCGAGGGATACATTGGTGAGACCATGAGCCTTCCGAAACCTGACCTTCAGACCACCGTTGTCATCACCGGCGCCTCGTCCGGTATCGGCGCCGAACTGGCGCGCGGATTGGCCCGCCGCGGCTTCCCGCTGTTGCTGGTCGCGCGCCGCCGCGAGCGCCTCGACGAGTTGGCCAACGAGGTCGGCCAGGAGTATTCGGTCGCCGTCGAGGTGCTGCCGCTGGATCTCAGCGACAGCAAGGCCCGCGCCAAACTGGCTCACCGGTTGCGCACCGAAGCGATCGCCGGCCTGTGCAACAGCGCCGGCTTCGGCACCAGCGGGGTGTTCCACGAATTGCCGGTGGAGCGGGAGAGCGAAGAGGTCACCCTCAACGCGCTGGCGTTGATGGAACTCACCCACGCCACGCTGCCCGGCATGGTGGAGCGCGGTGCCGGTGCGGTGATGAACATCGCGTCGATCGCCGGATTTCAGCCGGTTCCCTACATGGCGGTTTACTCGGCCACCAAGGCGTTCGTCCAGACGTTCTCCGAAGCCGTGCACGAGGAGTTGCATGGGACGGGGGTGTCGGTCACCTGCCTGTGCCCGGGACCGGTGCCGACCGAGTGGGCCGAGATCGCCAACGCCGAGCGGTTCAGCATCGCCATTGCGCAAGTCTCGCCACGCGACGTGGCCGAGGCGGCCATCGGGGGAATGCTGGCCGGACGGCGCACGGTGGTGCCCGGCATGGTGCCCAAAGTGGTCAGCACCGGCGGCCGGTTCGCGCCGCGCAGCCTGCTGTTGCCCGGCATCCGGCTCGGCAACCGATTTCGGGGTGGGCCCAAGAACTGACCGGAAAGGACACTCACTCGCCCCGCGAGGTAGGGAGAGCACCAGGTGTTACGGGGAGCCGCTCGACTCGCCATAATCGCGCCGCGCAGGATCGTCGCCGCGGCTTTCCTGGTCATGGTCGCGGCCGGAGTTTTCGGCGTCTCCGCCCTCGACGTGCTGTCGGCGGGTGGGTATCAGGATCCGTCGTCGCAGTCTTCGCGGGCGCAGCGGGTGCTCGCGGAGAAGTTCGACTACGGCGACCAACAGATGGTTTTCGAGGTGACCGCCGAGGCGGGCGCCCAAAGCGTGTCCGCCCGAGAGGTAGCCACCGACATCTTCGCGCAGCTGAAAGCGTCGCCGGATGTTGCCCAGGTCAGCTCGGCGTGGACCCTTCCGGCTCCGGCCGCGGCGGGCCTGATCAGCAAGGACGGTAAGACCGGACTGATCATCGCCGGCATTCGCGGTGGCGAGACCAACGCCCAGAAGAATGCCGCGGCGTTGGCGAAGAAGCTCGCGCACGATCGTGACGGCGTCACGGTGAAGGCCGGCGGCGAGGCTCTGACGTATTCGCAGATCAATAAGCAAAGCGAAAAAGACCTGTTGGTGATGGAATCCATCGCGTTTCCACTGAGCTTCATCGTGCTGGTGTGGGTGTTCGGCGGCATGCTCGCCGCGGCGATTCCGATGGCGGTAGGCGGCTTTGCCATCGTTTGCACCTTGGCGATGCTGAAAGCGATCACACTCTTCGCCGACGTCTCGATATTCGCGCTCAACCTGACGGTGGCGATGGGTTTGGCGTTGGCCATCGACTACACCTTGTTGATCATCAGCCGATACCGCGACGAGCTCGCCGACGGCATGCCGCGCGACGATGCATTGGTTCGCACCATGTGCACGGCCGGGCGAACGGTGCTGTTCTCGGCGACGACCGTCGCACTGTCCATGGCCACGATGGTGCTGTTTCCGATGTACTTCCTGAAGTCCTTCGCCTACGCGGGCATCGCCGTGGTCGCATTGGCGGCCGTCGCGGCGGTGGTGATTACTCCCGCCCTGATCGTGGTCCTCGGCGACCGGCTGGACGCGCTCAACGTGCGGCGGCTGATTCGGCGGGCGGGCGGGCGCCCAGAGCCGGTGCCCGGCCCGATCCAACAGAGCTTCTTGTACCGCTCGACGAAAGCCGTGATGCGACGGCCGATTTCGATCGGCCTAGCGGTCATCGCGTTCTTGCTGGTGCTGGGGGCGCCTTTTCTGGGGGCGAATTGGGGCTTCTCCGATGATCGCGTGCTGCCGACCTCGGCATCGGCGCGCCAGGTCGGCGACGACATGCGTTCAGATTTCGCGGTCAGCACGGATCGGGACGTGACCGTGGTGATCCCCGATGCGACCGGGTTGGCCCCCGGCGAGATCGAGCGATATGCCGTTCAACTCTCGCAGGTAGCCGACGTCGTGTCGGTGTCAACACCCGGCGGAACCTTCCAGAACGGCGCGCCGGTCGGGCCACCTTCGGCGCCCACCGGCGCGAAGGACGGCAGTGTCTTCCTCACGGTTCGCAGCACGGCCACGTTGTTCTCCGCCGCATCGGAACGACAGCTGGATCGTCTCGCGGCCATCGCCGGACCCGGTGGCCGCGACGTGCTGTTCACCGGCCGGGCAGGGATAAACCGCGACAGCGCGGGGGCGGTCACGTCGCGGCTGCCGCTTGTCTTGTCGATCATCGCGGTGATCACCTTCGCGCTGTTGTTCTCGTTGACCGGCAGTGTGGTGATGCCGCTGAAAGCCTTGGTGCTCAACGTCTTGTCGCTGACCGCCGCATTCGGCGCCCTGGTCTGGATCTTCCAGCAAGGCCACCTGGGTGCCCTGGGCACCACGGCCAACGGCACCCTGATGATCCACATGCCGGTGCTGCTGTTCTGCATCGCGTTCGGTCTCTCGATGGATTACGAGGTCTTTTTGGTGTCTCGGATCCGTGAGCACTGGTTGGCCTCCGGCCGAACGCCAGAGGATAACGACGAGGCCGTCGCGCAGGGGGTGGCTCGGTCCGGTCGGGTTGTGACCGCAGCGGCGCTGTTGATGTCGATCTCCTTCGCCGCGTTGATAGCCGCGCGGGTGTCGTTCATGAGGATGTTCGGTCTGGGACTCACCCTGGCAGTGGTGGTCGACGCGACGCTCGTTCGTATGCTGCTGCTTCCGGCGTTCATGCGCTTGATGGGCCGGGCCAACTGGTGGGCGCCTAAACCGTTGGTCAAACTGCACGAGCGCATTGGCATCGACGAGGAAGAAGGCGGCGACGTTGGCCGGCTAACGCCCGTCAAACCCGTCCATCCGCGGGACGGGTGGTGAAGCGCCCGCCTCTGAGCGACAACGGG
>NZ_LZKU01000007.1 GCF_001672975.1 Mycobacterium sp. 1465703.0 | reverse complement strand
GCGGAGATCAACGCCGGGTATCGCGGGCAGTTGGTGGCCCGCGCGGTCGATCTGGTCCAGTTGTTTCCGGCGGCGGCGATAGCCGGCCGAGGACTACCGGTCGAACTCGATCGGCAGGCTCTTTGGCCCACTCGCGGCGATGCTAATTCCGCTGTGCGCAGCCGCACCATCCGTGTCGTCGACGTCTCGTCCAATTCGACGAGATCGGATCGCGAACGCAGGAAATCGCTGAATGACCGGAATCCCAAGGATCTTTCGCTGAACGACGGATCCATCCGCTTCATCTGTGCCTTCACCGCGGAGTTGTGCAGCCAGTCGACATCGTCTTTCTCCAGGCCGATCTGCAACGCACGCGTCAGCAAGGCGGTGGCGGCGCCTTGCGGGTCGGGCTGTTCCTCGGCCTCCTCGGGCTTGGCCGACTTGGTGCCACCGGTCTGCTTCTTCGGCTTGGCCGCCTCCGCATCGGCCGGCGCCGGTGCGGGGACGCCGGGCAGTGCGTCGTAGACGACGAACTCTTCGCAGGCCGCGGCCAGCGCCCGGCTCGACGCACCGGCCACCCCGATGCCCACCACGTACCGGCCCAGCCGCTTACAGCGCTGCGCCAACGGGATGTAGTCCGAGTCGCCGGCCACGATCACCACATGCGTCAGGTCTGGCAGCCGGAACATGTCCTCGACCGCGTCGACGGCCAACCGGATGTCGGCGCCGTTCTTCCCGTAGGCCGCCGCCGGAAACAACTGGACCAGATCGACCGCGCGGGCCACCAACTGCCCGCGATACCCGGCGTTGATCTCCGC
>NZ_LZKU01000006.1 GCF_001672975.1 Mycobacterium sp. 1465703.0 | reverse complement strand
GTCGGCGCCGCTGTCGGCCAACGCCTGCTGGTATGCGTCGGCCAGTTCGGCCGGAGTGGCCGCCGCCGTGGTGGCCGTGCACATTTCGTCGGGGCTGTCCGGGACCTGCCGGGCCGCTGAACGTACCGCGGCCGACCTGGATCCCCACATCCGGGTCATCGATTCGAAGTCGGCAGCCATGGGCACCGGCTTCATCGCGTTGGCTGCTGCGCGGGCAGCGGCCGCCGGTGGCGACCTGGATGCGGTCGCCGACGCCGCGTGCTCGGCCGTGTCGCGCGGACACGCTTTCATCGTGGTGCACCGGCTGGACAACCTGCGCCGCAGTGGCCGCATCGGCGGGGCGGCGGCGTGGCTGGGCACCGCGCTGTCGCTCAAGCCACTGCTGCGCATGGACGACGGCAAACTTGTTCTGGCCCAACGGGTCCGCACGGTCAGTCATGCCACGGAGGCGATGATCGATCGGGTCTGCGAGGTCGTCGGCCGCGACCCGGCCGCCCTGGCGGTGCACCATGTCAACAACCCGGACGGCGCCCGTGAGGTGGCGACGGCGCTAGGCCGGCGGCTGCCAGCCTGCGAGCCGGCGATCGTCACCGAGCTGGGGCCGGTGCTCGCACTGCATGTCGGCGCGGGGGCCGTGGCGGTGTGCGTCGAGCTCGCCTAGGCGCTCACCGGCTGTCGCACCGGCCGTCGCGCGTTGTCACCGCGCGGGTGCACCACCTGCGGCCACCAGAACCATCGTCCGAGCAAGGTGGCGATCGACGGCATCAGCAGCGTGCGCACGATCAGCGTGTCGAGCAGCAGACCGATGCACACGGTCGATCCGAACTGGCCGAGAACCCGCAGGTCGCTCCCGAGCATGGATGCCATGGTGAAGGCGAACACCAGACCCGCGGCCGTAACCACCCCACCCGTTCCGGCCATCGAACGGATGATCCCGGTCTTGAGGCCGTGATGGATCTCTTCCCTGAACCGCGACACCAGCAGCAGGTTGTAGTCGGATCCGACCGCCAGCAGGATGATGACCGCCAGCGCCAGGACGATCCAGTGGATATTGATGCCGAACAAATCCTGCCAAATCAGCACGGACAGACCGAAAGACGCCGCAATCGAGCTGGCCGCGGTGCCGACGATGACCAGCGCGGCCACCACGCTTCGGGTGAGCAGCAGCATGATCATGAAGATCAGCGTCAGCGACGCGATCACGGCGATCATCAGGTCGTACTTCTCTCCGTCAGCCATGTCCTTGAAGGTCGCGGCGGTTCCGCCGAGATACACCTTGGCGTCGGCCAGCGAGGACTGCTTGAGTCCTTCCTGCGCGGCGGTGCGTTCGGCCGCCACCCGTTCAATTCCCTCCGGCGTCATCGGATCGTCCTGGTGCGTGATGAAGAATCGCGCCGACTTACCGTCCGGCGACAAGAACATTCGAAGACCCGTCTGGAAATCGGGGTTGTCGAAGGCTTCTGGTGGAAGGTAGAAGAAGTCGTCGTTCTTCGACTGATCGAAGCTCTGCCCCATGACGATCCCGGTGTTGCTCATCGCCTCCATCTGGTTGATCATCGCCTTGAACGTCTGGTAGAGCGTCAGCGTGATGCCCCTGGTGGTCTTCAGCGTCGTGATCAGGACGGGAAACAGCGCATTCAGGTCATGTGTGGCTTTGGCGGTGTGCTGGATATCGCCTGTGAGGTAATGGAACTGCTCGGCCAGCTGGTCGAAGCCATCCAAAGTGTCGAACAGGGAACGCAACCCGTAGCACAACGGAATGTCGTAGCAGTGCTTCTCCCAGTAGAAGTACGTGCGCACCGGCCGGAACGTGTCGTCGAAATCCGCGATGTGGTCGCGCAGGTTATCGGTGATCTGCGAGGTGACTGCCGTGGTCTTTGCGCTGTCGTCGGCGGCGTTGGCCAGGTCCAGCGACACCTCGTACTGGCGCTGCGTGGTGTCGATCTGGGTCTGCAGGTCGTCGGCCATCTTGAGGATGTCGTTCATGCGCTCCTTGAGGAAGCTCATGTTCTGCATCGTGGTTTGGCTTTGGACGCTGTTCTGGAACGGAATCGAGCTGTGCTGAATCGGGATGCCCAGCGGCCTGGTGATGTCCTGAACCATGGCGATGCCGAGCGTGCGCATCTCGTTTTTCGCCACCCTGTCCAACACCAGCATGTCCGCCGGGTTTCGCATGTCGTGGTTGGATTCGACCATCAGCAAGTCGGGGTTCATCCGGGCCTCGGAGAAGTGCCGATTCGCGGCCTCTTGCCCTTGATTTGCCGGGGCTGACAACGGCAGGTAATGCCGGTCGTTGTAGCTCGGCTTGAATCCCGGCAGGGCCACCATGCCGACCAGCACGACCGCGGCACTGACCGCCAAAATGGGTGCGGGCCAACGCACCACGGCGGTGCCCACCCGGCGCCACAGTCGACCTCGCTTCGCCTGCCTTTCGAAGAGATGGAAGCGACTGCCGATGAAAACGACCGCAGGGCCGAGGGAAAGCCCTGCGAGCACCACGACCAGCATGCCGATCGCCACCGGTGCGCCCATGGTGTTGAACCAGGGCAGCCGGGCAAGACTCAGGCAGTAGGTGGCGCCCGCAATCGTCAGGCCGGAGCCCAGGACGACCGGGGCGACTCCCTTGAAGGTGGTGTAGTACGCGGATTCTCGATCCTCGCCGGCGGCCAACGCCTCCTGATAGCGGCCGACGAGGAAGATGCCGTAGTCGGTTCCCGCGGCGATTGCCAGCATGGTGAGGATGTTGGCAGCGAACGTGGTGAGCCCGAATGCGTTGTTATAGGCCAGAACCGCGACGACGCCGCGCGCGCACGCCAGCGCCACAAAGGTCATGAACAGCTGCACCAGCGTGGTGACGATGGACCGGTAGACCAGCAGCAACATGATCGCGATGGCACCCAGGGTGAACAGCGTGATCTTGGCAAGGCTGGCGTTGCCGATGATGTGCATGTCGTCGGACAGTGCCGCAGGCCCGGTGACGTAGGCCTTCACACCGGGCGGCGCCTTGTTCTCGTCGATCACCTTGCGGACGGCGTCCACGGAGTCGTTGGCCTGCGTGGTGCCCTGATTACCGGCGAGGTTCACCTGTACGTACGCGCCCTTGGCGTCGGCGCTCTGCGCTCCCGCGGCGGTCAGGCGGTCGCCCCAGAAGTCCTGGATGTGCTGGATGTGCGCGGGATCCTTGCGCAGGTCTCGGATCAGCTTGTCGTAGTACTTATGTGCATCGGGGCCTAAGGGTTGCTGGCCTTCGAGCACGATCATCACGGTGCTGTTCGAGTTGAATTCGTGGAAGTTACTGCCCAGGCGCATCATCGCCTTCATCGACGGCGCATCCAGGGGAGTCATCGGCGCGGAATGCGCCTCGCCGACCACTTCCAGGGAGGGGACCAGGACGTTCACCAGCACGGTGATGGCAACCCAGCCCACAATGATCGGTATCGCGAAGATTCGGATCGCATGGGGAAGGTAGGGGCGGTGGCCTCGCTCGGCCTTGGACAGACCCCGGGTTGTGATCGGGCCGGTATCGGCCGTGGTCAGGTCGCGTTCGGTCGTGTTTCTTGTGTCGCTCATGCGGACTTCACCAGGCAGAAGGTCTGGGCGTTATGGCCATCGGAGTTCTGGTTAGCGCGGACGACGCCGTCCACGGTGATCTTGCAGCTGATCGTGCTGCCGTCGCTTTGCGCCATGATGTTGGCGCTCACGGAGGGCAGTGTGGTCGAGATCGTGGTCGACCACGGCAGCGGGGCGTTGTTCACTTGGTGCGTGTTGGCGTCCGCGTCCCAGTAATTGATGTTGGCGGTCGCCCCGGGCGGACCGGAAATCTCGTAGACGACGACTTTCGGATTGAACTGGACGATTTCGATCCCCTTGCCGGCGTTCGCGTTGAGATCTTCCGAACCGAAGAGCTTGTGCAGCCGTGATACCACGAGTGCCGACAGCGCCAGAACGACCACCAGCAGCAGCGGGATCCACGCCGTTTTCAGCACGCGGGTAAGGACGCCGGGGCGGGAACCTGAGTCCGGACTTGCCACCACCTGACCGCCTTCCGCAAAGCTCGCCAACCACCGCCGACGACACCACTGTCAACGGAACATTTGCTCGGTTAGGGATACTAACCTTAGTGCACGCAAGCGTTCCTCGTGGGGCCACCGGTTGTGGCGAAGGGCATACCGTTAGTAGGCCAGCCGACCCGTGACCGGCGGCAAATCCGCCAACGTCACAATCCCCGGATCGGCGGCCACCACCGCCGGGACGGCGTTTGTAACCGGCATCGCGGTATAGATCATTCCCAATCCCATGAACCCGGGCTCTGTCCAATCCTTCGGAGGCAAGCAGTGCAACACGGTGCGCATGTTGGGTAGCCCGAACACCTGAATGACGTGCCCGTGTTCCAGGGGTTTGGGCGGGACGACCTGGTTGCCCATGGTCCAGTTGAACCCGACGCTGACGACGTTGCGGTCGCCGACCCAGCCCCGGTGGTAGCCATAGACGCTACCGACCGTTCCGGCCGGAATCTTCATGAAGCCCAAGTCGGAGTCGCCAGTGGCCGCGGTGAAGGTGACGTCGAAGGTCATCTTGTCTAGTTTCGCCCCCATCGCGTCGGCCATCATCGCAGCCGATTCCGCGAAGACCTCGCTTTCCCGCCGGACGTTTTCGGCCAGCCCCGGGGTATCGGGATCCTGCGAAAATCCCATGGCCGTCTGGGTTTCCGCTGACTCGTAGGTCGAACAGTCCACCGACTCGGTGATCCGGATTTCGTCGACGCGCTCGCAAGAGGCGGACAGCACCATGCCCACCATGTTCGTCATGCCCGGGTGCGCGCCGCTGCCGAAGATCGTGGAATTGCCTTTCTGGCAAGCGTTTTCGATACGTTGTCGATCCTGCGGGGTTTGTTTACCGCCGGTGATCCACGCGGCGCTGGTGCACACGTTGACACCGGCTTCCAGCAGTCGCACCAGCTCGTCGACGCTTGGCCACAATGGGTTGTAGCAGCACGCGTCGGCTCCCAGGGCCAACAGCGCGTCGATGTCATTCGTCGCGTGCACGCCGGTTGGCTCGGGCCAGCCCGCCAGTTCGGCGGCGTCGACACCGACCTTGTCGGCGCCATGGGCGTACACCCCGGCCAGTTCCAGGTCTGGTCGCCCGATGATGGCGTGCAAGGAACGTCGACCGATGTTCCCGGTCGTCCACTGGATCACCCGCAGGGGACGGTCTGTGCTCGGCTTGCTCATCGCGGCTCCTTTGCCGGTGCGGATTGGACTCATTATCGCCTCAGCGGTAACACGGCATTCGACCAAGGGTCAAAGCCCGGCGGCGCCGACCGCGAGGAAGACGCAGCCGGCCGCGGCCAGCAGCAGTGCGACGTCGACGCGTCGGCGTGATCGAATCCAGTCGTGCAGAGCCGCCACCCACGCGGCAGTTGCCTTGGGCGCCAGCAGGTGGGCCAGCAGCGGGATCTCAATCAGGGCGAAAGCTACGGCGTTGAACATCAACAGCACTGCGACTTGCGTCAGGGCCGTCCTCCCGGAAGCCAGAATGACGGCCAGCGCGGCAAGGTAGTCGACCGACGGCAATGCGATGCCGAGGCCGGCGATGCCGGCGACGGTCAGCGAATGCCGGCTCAGCAGTCGTTGGATCGGCGACGGCAATCCTGTCGGCCGCGCACCCAACCGCGCGGGGAGATTGGCGGCCACGATCGCCGCGACGGTCAGCGCCAGCAGGCCGACAAGAACCTGCACCTTGGGCAACGCGAAGTAGCTCGAGCCCGGCATGGCGCGTCGGAAGGCGAACAAGACAACCAGACCCACGCCCGTTCCCATGGCGAAACCGCCGGACAGAAACGCGAGCAGTTGCAGGGCCGGTCTGGGCCTGTTCAGCATGAGCACGGTCATACCGACTCGGAACGGTTCGACGCTGACGGCCAGGGCCATCACCAGGACGGTCACCAGCATCGGCATCGTGGAGTGCGCCCGCGGCCCCGGCTCAGGCGTCCAACCGGGCGAATTGCTGCCGGCGGTACTGCTCGACACAGGCGGCGCGGCGGATCTTGCCACTGGTGGTGGTGGGAATCGAGCCGGGCGGTACCAGCACGAGGTCTCCCACATTCACGCCGTGCGCATTGGAAATCGCGGAGGTGACGTCGCGTTTGACGCAGGTCAGCGTGTGCATGGCCTCCTCGGTGGAATCGCCTCGCTTCTTGAACTCGATGACGGTGACCAGCTTTTCGGTGCTGTTCACCGGAACCGATATCGCCGCGACCCGACCACCGGTGATCTGTTGGACCGTCGCCTCGATGTCCTCGGGATGGTGGTTGCGTCCACGGATTATCAGCAGATCTTTGATGCGGCCGACGATGAACAGCCCACCCTCGTGGACGAAACCGAGATCACCGGTCTTCAGCCAGCGCTCGTCCGGCGTGCCTGGCGACGGGTCGACGAGCGTCGCGCCGAAGCAGCGCTGCTCCTCCGGCGGCTTGCGCCAATAGCCTTCGGCCACATTGGCGCCGTGGACCCAGATCTCGCCCACCACGCCCGGCGGGCACTCGCGGTGGGTGTCGCCGTCGACGATCCGCAGTGTGGGCGATTGTGGCACTTCATATTTCACCAGCGATGAGCCGGCACAGGCCGCACACGGCCGAGCGCGACCGGCGGACAGCTCATCGATGTCGAAGTCAAGCGTTGAGGAGTCACTCCAGGTGCCACTCGCCACGAAGACCGTCGCCTCCGCCAAGCCGTACGAAGGACGCATCATGTGGTCGCGAAAGTTGAAGTGAGCGAACCGGTCAACAAACCGACCCAGGGTGGCCGGCTCGACGCGTTCTGCGCCGCTGATGATGCCCAGCACCCCGCCCAGGTCGAGCCCGGCCAGGTCTCGGTCACTCGTTTTGCGGGCCGCCAAGTCGAACGCAAAGTTGGGCGCTGCCGACCACGATGAAGTGTTCGCGGCCAGAGATCGCATCCATCTCGCCGGCCGTTCCAAGAACGCGACTGGGCTCATCAGATCGCCGCGCCAGCCGCCCAGGATTGGCGCACAGACTCCCAGCACCAAACCCATGTCATGGTAAAAGGGCAGCCACGAAACGATTGTGGTGTCCGACGGTGCTTTCTTCCGTGGGTCGGCGAAGAAGCTGCGCATCAGCTGCTCGAAATTCACCTGCAGATTGCGGTGCGAAATCATCACGCCGGTCGGCGTTCGGGTCGAACCGGAGCTGTATTGCAGATATGCGACGTCAGGCAAATCGCCTGCCGGAGCCGTCGTTTGGCGGTCGGCGTCCAGATTCATCGAATCGATTTCGACGATCTTGGGGACGTCGTCCATGCGTGCCCGATCGACGTACTCGGCGACCTCGTCCGCCACCGCGGACGTTGTGAGCACGACGGAAGGCGACGTATCGGCGAGGACCGCACTCACCCGCTCGTCGCTCGAGCCGCGATGCGGTAGCGGAAGCGGAACCGCGACGAGCCCGGCCTGCATCGATCCCAGGAACGCCGCGATGTAGTCAAGGCCCTGCGGCGTCAGAATCACCGCCCGGTCGCCGACCGAACCGTGCTGGCCGAGGTCGCCTGCCACGTTGAAGGTTCGGCGGGATACTTGCGACCACGTGAGGCTCTGGGAAACGCCCTCCCAGTCGTTCTGGTAATCGGTGAACGTGTAGGCCACATCGTTGGGCCGCAGGCTGGCACGTCCGTGCAACATGGCGAGAATCGATGATCCAGACATAGGCGGGTGGTCTAGCCGGCACCGTGCGACAACACGGACGTGGCGCCGCTGACGATCTGTGAAAGAGGGTCGGCGCCCCCGCCGAACGTCGCCTGGTTGGCCGGAGCAGTGACTTCCGCCGGGTCGAAGCCGTGCACCGGGTCCACCTGAACCGGAGCGGTCGACGGGTCGTCATTTCGCGAGTAACCCGCGTTCACCCGGGGAGTCAGGATCGCGTCCAGCTTGTTCAGCGTGCCTTCGTCGATCCCGATGTATTTCAGCGGCATGACGAGCGGAAGGTGCTTCTCGGGAACCATGATCGTCGTGTCTTTCGCGCCCCGGGAGTTGATCGTCGTTCTGATGTTCTGCGGCGGCACCATGCTCGGGTTGGTGAAGGCCACCGCGGTGTGACCGGTGGCCAGCCCTAGCAGCGTGTTCGCCAGAGCGAACATGTTGTCCGGACGGTCGGGGAAGTCCGCGATCGAGTCGTAGGCAGCGACGAATCTGTTTGTGTCGTACTGGCTCTCGTACTGCGGGGGCATCGTGTAGTCGAGCGCGGGGACGACGCTGCCGACCGGGAACATGGCGGTCAGGAAGCTCTGGCCGAAGGCGTGATGTCCGATTGGGTCGCCGAACGTGGCGAAGTTCAGTTTGTCCGGTGGGGGAGCGGTCGGATCATTTGCCAACCGAGCCTGCTCACCATCGACCACGAACCCACCCTCGGACAAGCCGATCGCGGTCCCGGGCCGACCCGTCCTGATCGCCGCATCGAGGTTGTTCACCCCTACGTCGACCGACTCGCCGACGCTGGGGCCGTCCAGGCCCAGGCCTGGTAACAGCTTCTCGCCGGCCTCGCCGATGCCCGGGAAGAGTCGCTCCAACACGTGGCCCTGGACCTGCCCTGCCGGATAGCGCACGATTTCACGCTTCTGGCCGGGGAACCACTGGGCACCCTCTTGACGGATGTATTCGTCATAGGGGATGCCCAGGACGTGAGCGCCTCCGAGGGCGAACGCCGTCTGGTCGCCCGGTGCCCCCGGGGTCGGCGGACCGCCGATCGGCGCTTCGTCAGCCGTCGCGGTATTGACGCCGAAACACCCTGTGGCAGCTACGGTTACCAGCGCCGTAACTCCTGCGAGCAGTTTCTTCATTCCAACTCCTGACCGCTCGTTTTCGCCTCGTAGTCTCACATAGATCATCTGCGTGTGCTAACCGGGCTGCGGCTCGGCGCGTCTTTCAGGTGACCGCAACGTCGGCCGCCGCGCGCCCACGGACGTTCCCGCTCGGGAAGGCCACCAGTTCGCCCGTCCGACCAGCGCGGCGATGGCCGGAACCGTGACGGTGCGCACCAAGAAGGTGTCCAGCAGAATTCCCACCCCGATCACGACGCCGCCCTGAACCACGGTGCTGATGCTGGAGAACAAGAGACCGCACATCGAGGCCGCGAAGATCAGGCCCGCCGCAGTGATCACGCCGCCCGTCGAACCCAGGGTCCGGATGATGCCGTACCGCATGCTGCGCGGAGACTCCTCCCGCATTCGCGAGACGAGCAGCATATTGTAGTCGGCCCCCACCGCGACCAGCACCACGAATGCCAGCGGCGGCACGCTCCAATGCAATTGCTGGCCCAGCAGGTATTGAATGACGAGCACGCCGATGCCCACCGCTGACAGATACGAAATGACAACGGAGGCAACAAGGTACAGCGGGGCAACGATCGCACGCAGCAGCGCGATCAAGGTCACCAGCACGACTAGCAGGGTTACCGCGATGATGAACCGGATGTCGTGCTGGTAGTAGTCACGCGTGTCTTTTAGGGCGGCGGTGTAGCCGGCCATCGATACCTTGGCGTCCGCCAATGTCGTGTTCGGCTGGGCCCCCCGTGCGGCCGCTTCGATTGCGCTGACCTGATCCATGGCTTCGGTGCTGAACGGATTGAGTTTGGTCTGAACCAGGTACCGCACCGAGTGGCCATCCGGCGAGATGAACGCCTTGGCGGCCTTCTGGAACTCCGCCAAGTGCAGCAGCTGCGGCGGGATATTGAATCCGGCCATCGCCGGTTGCGCGGCGTCGCGTTTCAGCGACAACAGAAACGCCGCTGACTCATTGAGTCCGCTACCGAGCTGTTTGACTTGGTCGACGACTTGAGCCACCGCGTCCGCCACCTGGCGGCTACCACCGGCGAATCGGTTTGCGCCGTCCTGCAAGGTGTTCAGGTTCGCCTGCAGGCCACCGGGTTTGTCCATTCCCAGGGAATGCAACACCTGGGTGAGCTTCGCCAGTGCGGCTCGCAGGCGATCTGCCGACGCCTTCAGCTCGCGCTTGTCCGGGTACTCCTGCAGTTGGTGAGCCAGGTCATTGATCGCGTCGAGATCTGCTTGATCGCGTGAACCGACGAGTTGCTCGAAGGTCCCGCGGGTGGCACTGCACGACGGGTCGATGTCGCATCGAGGGTTACCCTGCAGCGCCGCCAGCACCGGGCCTATCCAGGCGAACATGTTTTTGGCCGCCGAGAAATTCCAGCCCATGGCGTTGCTGAGCGCGTTGACATGGTCCACGAGCTGGGCCGCGAGGTCGACCTCTTTCACCAGCGCGTCGCCGCTGTACTGGTTCTTCGTCGACGAGAATGCACCCTCCACCTCCTGCACGCTGGCGGCGAGCTGGATGACCTGCCCGCGCAGATTACCAAGGTTGTCGGCCAAGGTGCCGGCCCCGTCTACCAGCCGATTGAGGTCATTGGTGTGGTCCTTGATCAGGGTGGACCCATCCGCCAGCAGGGTGCCGATGGCACCGGCTTGATAGGTGGCTCTGAATTGTTCGGGCACATTCCCTGTGGGACGCGTAATGCCGCTGATTGCCGCAACATTCGGCAATTGGCTGACCCGGTCCGCCATTTGCTCCAGGTCCGCGAGCGCCCTCGGCGTGCGGAGGTCATGCGGGGACTGGACCAGGATGTACTGCGGAATGGATTGGTTTACCGGGAAGTGGCGGTCCAGCGCGGCGTACCCGATGGAGCTTGGAGCCGATGACCGCAGGGCCTTGCGATCGTCGTAGTTGTACCGCACCAGGCCGGCGCAGCTGGCCAGGATGATCAACACGAGCACGCTGGCGACCAGGTTGGCCCTGGGTCGCCGCACGATGCGGATGCCTGAACGCCGCCAGAACCGGGCGGTCAGCTCGCGCCGCGGCTTGACCAAGCCGCGGCGCCCCGCGAGCACCAGGATTGCCGGCAGCAAGGTCAGTGCGGCAAGGAACGCCACGCCGACCCCGATTGCCGACGACGCCCCGACCGTCTTGAACACGCCCATTCGGGCGAAGCTGATCAGCAGAAAAGTGACTCCGACGGTAGCGGCGGATGCGGCGATCACTTTTCCGATCGAGAACATTGCGCGCTTGACCGCCTGATCGGACGTCGCGCCCGACCGCAAGTTGTCGTGATAGCGGCTGATGAGAAAGACTGCGTAATCCGTGCCGGCTCCAGCCATGATGGCGCTCAAGAACACGACGGACTGGTTCGAGACGCCCGCGCCCGTCAGTTGGGAGTAGCCCGCTACCACCGCCTGCGCGATCACCAGGGATATCCCGATCGTCAGCAACGGCAGCACCATGGTGACCGCGCTGCGGTAGATCACCAGCAGGACGATGAGCACCATCACCGCGATCGCCAGTTCGATCGGCATCCGATCCCGAGCGCCCGCGTCGGTGAGGTCTGCGACGGTAGCGGCCGGGCCGGTGAGGTTCGCCGTCAGCGGTGTGCCGGTTAGGGTGTCTTTGACGATGTCGCCGATCCGGTTGAAGGCGGCGTACGAGCGGGGAGTGCCCAACTCGCCGGCAACGCCGACCGGCAGCACCCACGCCTTGTGATCCTTGCTGGTGACGACGGGGCGCAACGCCGGCGTGCTGGCGAAGTCCTGCAGCATCAGAACATCTCGCGGGTCGCGGCGCAGCGCGTCGACTAGTTTGCCGTAAGCGGCTTCGTCGCCCGGTCCGAGGCCCTTGTCGTCCGTCAAGACCACCAGCAACAGGTTTTCAGAGCCCGATTCGTGAAACGCCTCGGTCATATTTCGAGCGGTGACGCTCGATGGCGCATCGCTGGGCAGGATGGCCAGCGGATGCTTCTCGGCCATCTCGCCCAGCGAGGGAAAGGTCAGCGGTAGCGCGACCGCGATCGCGATCCAGATCCCGACCACTATCCAGGGCCACCGCGCCACAAAATCGGCTAGCCGTCGCATCTCACCCTCATCCCCGCTCGGCGCAGTCGGGTGTGCCCGCCGGCGACACTCGGGCGCGCTCGCCCGAGCCCGGTCAGATCATGCACATTCGCCTCACGAGCCATCGAAGTGCTCCACGCTACGCGACGCGTCCCCAGCTCCCGCTGCCGGCGACCCGCACGCAGACCGACTTCATCGCTTCCATATAGCGGACAACCGATTTCCGGGCGACCGGGTTGTCCGGATGCATGATCGCCATGAATGTGCCTTCCCCGTACCGGAATATGTAAATGGTCAGTTGATATGAATATCGGCCGTCGGGATAGATTCCGATGTTGTTGGCAAGCCCCATGTCGGCTGCGGCGAGAATGGCGTTGAGCGGAGCGGCGCCGCCATGGAAGAAATTCGACACCGGAAAGTTCGGTTGCGGCCAGCGCAACCACGGCGCCAGTTCCAACACCCGGTAATAGGGGACTTTCGCCATGTCCAGATTCGAATCGAAGGACGCCTGCGCCGCCCACGCCGCATCGCCGAACGAGGCAGCGGCTATGGGCACGGTGATGGGGATCAAACCGGTAAACCAACCCTGCGTCATAAAATTGTCCGTAGCTTTGCGGGAATCTCTGGGAGTAAGCCCGTAATACGTGAGGGCACCAGTGAATTCATGCTCCACAAGGGCGAGGCAGGCGAACAGACCACCGACAAAACGCGCACCGGCCGCCGCGCAGGCCGATTCGAACCGCTCTGTCTGTGCCGCGTCCATCAGGAGTTCGGAGGTCATGTCGCTGCTACTCGACTCCTCCGGATTACCCAGCGGGAGTGGGAACTCGGGAAAGCCACCATCGTTGTTTTCGGCGAAGTCGATCCACGCCCGCACCTCGGGGGAATCAACGGTCAACGTTGACGCGTATTCGCGTTCGCGGATGCAGAAATCGTCGAAGCTGCCGGCGTCGGGAAGAGCGAGGGCCTCACCGCCGGCGCTCAACGCCGTGTACATGCCGTTGGCCTCCATCATCGTGGTGCCTATCAACGTCGCGTCTCCGTGGACATGGTCCATGGCGGCAAAGAAAGTGAAGTGACTTTCGCTTTGAATGATCCCGAAGGTGAAGCAGCCCCACTCCAGCGGATTCGGTATAGCCACGACGTGAGCATGTATTTCGTCCGCCGTCATCTCGCCGTGTTCGATCGGCGCGAATTCAATAGCGGCGGGATCGCTGATGGTATGCCTGACGAACTCTCCGTCACCGGTGTGCTCGAACCAGCTGCGGAACGTGTCGTGCCGACGCAGATACGCGTTGACAGCGTGGTTCATGGCAGGAACGTCGCACGTCCCGGGCACTTCACAGGTAGCGATGATCTGCCGGGAGAAATTCAGCCCCGCGGTGGTCCGTTCACAGTAGTTACGAAGATGTTGGCTCTGCATGTAACTGACCGGCACGGAGCTGACCGGCGCCTGTCGGACCTTCTCGGTCGCCGCGGCCGTCGGGTGCCACGAAATGACCGACCCTGGGGTCAGTGTCCAGTCACCGAGTGCGCCGATCGTAATCTTCCCGATGCGCAAAACTTTGTCCTCCTCGGTTTGAACGACCACGGCCACCCTGGCGGCGAGACCAAGATAAACCCTCCTATTGATCCCCGTCGCACTCGTTCGGGCAACCGCCTACACTCACTCACGGATCCAGGCGGGCCGTTGTAGCGATCGAACGGCCGGACGGGACGCAGGGCGGCGGCCGCATCGGCTGTCGTTGCGCGGTGCGGGGCGCTGCAGTGGCAGGTTGGCCCCCGGAAATGAACCGCGCGCAACCGGCCTCTCGTGGGGATCGATCGTGACCGACCAAGAGAGGACAAGTTCATGGCATCCGTCGAAGGTCGGCCAGCATCGGGTTTCGCGATCATCGGTTACGCGGCGCGATTCCCGGGAGCCGCCGACGCTGAGGAGTTCTGGGATGTGTTGCGGCAGGGCCGCGATGCGATATCCGAAGTGCCACAGGACCGTTGGGACGTCGACGAATTCTTCGACCCGGAACCGGGAGCGCCCGGCAAGGTCGTCACCCGTCGTGCCGGGTTCGTCGATGACGTCACGGGATTCGACGCGCCGTTCTTCGGCATGTCGACCCGCGAGGTCAGGTTGATGGACCCGCAACACCGCATTTTGCTGGAAACGGCATGGCGCGCGGTGGAACATTCAGGCACTGCGCCAACGGATTTGGCCGGCAGCAACACCGGGGTCTTCGTCGGTTTAGCCACGCACGACTACCTGGGCATGGCATCCGACGCGCTGACCTACCCCGAAATCGAGGCTTACCTGGCCATCGGGACATCGAACGCCGCGGCGGCCGGCCGGATCAGCTATCGGCTGGGGCTGCAGGGTCCGGCCGTCGCCGTCGACACGGCGTGCAGCTCGTCTCTGGTGGCCATCCATCAGGCGTGCCAGGCGCTGCGTCTGGGAGAATGCGACCTGGCGCTGGCCGGCGGCGCGAACGTCCTGCTCACCCCGGCAACCATGATCACGTTCTCCAGCGCGCACATGCTCGCGCCCGATGGCCGATGCAAGACATTCGATGCGGCCGCGGACGGCTATGTGCGCGGCGAGGGCTGCGGCGTCATCGTGATCAAGCGCCTGGAGGACGCGATCCGCGACGGTGATCGGATCCGCGCCGTGATCCGCGGTAGCGCGATCAACCAGGACGGCGCGTCGGGCGGCTTGACCGTGCCCAACGGCGTTGCCCAGCAACGGGTTATCGCCGACGCGCTGAAGCGCGCCGACCTCGAACCCCGTGACGTGGGGTACCTGGAAGCGCACGGCACCGGGACATCGCTGGGTGACCCCATCGAGGCCCAGGCCGCGGGGGAGGTGCTCGGCGCCGGACGCGAACCCAACCGGCCGCTGCTGATCGGCTCGGTTAAGACGAACATCGGACACCTGGAGGCGGCCGCGGGCATCGCCGGGGTCATCAAGGTCATCCTGTCGCTCGAGAACGAACTCATTCCCCAGCACCTGCATTTTCACAACCCGTCGCCGCACATCCCCTGGGACCGGCTTGCGGTGCAGGTGGTCGAAGAGGCGACCGCCTGGGAGCGCAACGGACAGCCGCGCGTTGCCGGAATCAGCTCATTCGGATTCGCCGGCACGAACGCTCACGTCATTCTCTCCGAAGCGCCCGAGCAAACGAAAACCCTGCTCCCGGCGTCGATTCCGGTCGAGCAGTCCGGGAACCGCCGGTTCAGTATTCTTCCGCTTTCGGCGCGAACCCCCGCCGCATTGGCACGGCTCGCGGCCGATTACCGCAGCTGGTTGAGCAGCCACCCCGAAGCCACCCTCGCAGACGTGTGCTTCACCGCCGGGGCGGGACGGGCTCACTTGGAGCAGCGGGCCGCGCTGGTGGTCAACTCGCGAGAATCTGCGGTGGAGCTGCTCGGCGCTCTCGCGGAGGACCGCCCGGCACCCGGATTGTTCCGCGGAGAATCCCATGAGCCACCGAAGACGGCGTGGCTGTTCACCGGTCAGGGCAGCCAATACCCCGGCATGGCCCGGGAGCTGTTCGACACCGAGCCGGTGTTTGCCGAGACGCTGAATCGCTGCGCCGCAGCGGTCGCCGGCGTTCTCGAAAAGCCATTGCTGGACGTTATTTTCGACGCGGACGGCCCGGACGGCAGGACGACGCTACAGCAAACCGCTTACGCGCAGCCCGCGCTGTTCGCGGTGGAGATGGGCCTGGCCCGGTTATGGCAGTCGTGGGGCTTCGAGCCCGACGTGGTGTTGGGACACAGTGTTGGCCAGTATTCGGCGGCCTGCGTGGCTGACGTGCTCAGTCTCGAAGACGGCGCCTTGCTGATGGCCGAACGTGGGCGCCTCTTCGGCAGTCTGCCTCCCGGCGGCCGGATGGTCGCGGTGTTCACCGCCGCCGAGCGGGTGGAGCGGCTCACCGATGACTTCCCGAGCCTGTCGGTGGCCGCCTACAACGGCGCCAACACGGTATTGTCCGGCCCTGCGGCGGACCTGGAGCAGGCGGTGGCCGCGGTGTCGGCCGACGGTGTCCGGTGTGACTGGCTGGACACCAGCCACGCGTTCCACTCCGCGCTGCTGGACCCGATCCTCGACGAATTCGAAGAGTATGCGGGGCGGTTCGACTTCAAGGCGCCGCAACGGATTCTGATCGACAACCGCACCGGAGCCCCGCTCGGCCGGAGCGTGAAGCTCGACGGCGCCTACTGGCGCCGGCACGCGCGCCAACCCGTCGAATTCGCCAAGAGCGTGCGCACCCTTGCCGAGCTGAGCTGCAAGGTGTTGCTCGAGATCGGCCCGCGACCGGTGCTCACCGCCTCGGCCCTGAGCGCATGGCCCGACCCGGCGACCGCGCCGCGGGCGATCACGTCGCTGCGCCGGAACACCGCCGACCACCGGCAGATTACCGAAGCGGTGGCCGATGCGTATGTCTCGGGCCACCTACCCGACTTCGCTGCGTTCCGGCATGCGCACGCGCGCAAGCTCGATCTGCCCACCTATCCATTCGAGCGCCGTCAGTACTGGTTCCGCGATGATCGCGAGCGCCCCGACCAACAACGCGATGTGGGCGGACAGCGCACCGAAGCCGTCCGCCTCCTCGAGGACGGCCGGATCGAGGAACTCGCAACCCTGCTCGACGGTGGTAGTGACGATCAGCAAACCCTGAGTGTGCTCACCAAGCTTGCGGCACAACATAATCAACAGCGCACCACCCGGTCCATCGAGAACGACCGCTACGAAATCCGCTGGGACACATCACCCGCTCCGCTTTCCCGGGCGCACGTGGGTGGGGAATCGAGCTGGATCGTCGTCGCCGACGATAGCGACGCGGTTCGGCCGTTGGTCGATGTGCTGACTGCGCGTGACCACCGATTCCAAGTCGTCGGGTTGCCGGTATCCGGCGCCGACGAGGAACATCTGGCTGGCGTGTTACGCACCGCCGCGGCAGAGGATTCGACGCTGCGCATCTTGCATGCCGCGGCCCTGGATGGCGGGACCACACCATCGATGCGCTCCCTGCTGCGGATGCAGCACCGGATCCTGGGCGGAACGCGGCGGCTGTTTCGTGCCGCGGTCGCCGCTGAGCTGCGCAGCCCGATCTGGGTCGTGACGCGCGGCGCGCAGCGGGTCACCGACACGGATTCCGTTGCGCCGCATCAGAGCAGCCTATGGGGTTTCAGTCGCGCCGCATCGCTGGAGCTGGCGCAGGTGTGGGGCGGCCTCGCGGACTTGTCGGCGGGTACTCCCGAGGAATGGTCTCGGCTCATCGACCGGATCACCGCAGCGGAGGGCTCGGCGATCCGAGAAGACCAGCTCGCGCTGCGCGATCAGGCGGTCTACGTTCCACGCCTGGTTCGGTGCACCGACAGCCCGAGCGGCGCCTCGCTGCAACTGCGCGATGACGCAACGTATTTGGTGACCGGGGGACTGGGCGCGATCGGGCTGGAGATTGCCGGACACCTGGCCGCGAACGGCGCCGGACATCTGGTTCTGACCGGCCGGCGCGCGCCGGCCGACGCCGTCCGACAGCGCATCGAGGCGCTCGGTGAGGCGCACGGCTGCGACATTCGGATCGTAGCCGCGGATGTCGCCGATGCGCACGACGTCGCACGCCTGCTGGCGGGCGTGCAGGCCGAGCTGCCGCCGTTGGCCGGCATTGTCCACGCCGCAGGGGAGATCGGGACCACCCCGCTGAGCGCTCTGGAGGACGCCGAGGTCGATCGCGTCTTTGCCGGAAAGGTCTGGGGTGCTTGGCATTTGAGCGAGGCGGCGGCTGACCTCAAGCTCGACTTCTTCCTCAGCACTTCCTCGATCGCCTCGGTGTGGGGTGGATTCGGCCAAAGCGCCTACGGCGCGGCGAACGCCTTCCTCGACGGACTGGCGTGGCGCCTGCGTGAGCAGGGCGTCCTCGGTGTCAGCGTCAATTTCGGGCCATGGTCGGCCGGCATGGCCGACGCGCAATCTCGTGCGCGACTGGATCAGCGCGGGATCCGGACGCTGGCACCGGCGGATGCCCTTGCTGGGCTGTCCGACGTTGCGGCGGCCGCTTCGGCGCGGGGCCCCGCCCACGGGGTTGTGGCCCGAGTCGACTGGGCCCGCTTCTTGCCGCTCTACCAGCAAGCGGGCAGGCGGGCGTTCCTGGCAGAGCTCGAGCGCGAGGTCCCCGATGCGGTGCCCGTGGTGACCCCGGCCGGAAAGACGCCGTTGGTCGACCGGCTCACCAGCGCTCCCGTGCAGCAGCGCAAGAAACTTCTGACCGACTATCTGCGTGATGCGGTCGCGGAGGTGACACGCGTCGACTCCGCCGAAATCCACGAAGACGCAGGCTTTTTCGATCTCGGCATGGATTCGTTGATGGCGGTCGAATTGCGTCGCCGCATCGAGCAAGGGGTGGGTAAGCAGGTCCCGGCGACCCTGGCGATGGATCACCCGCGGCTGTCCGACGTGGCCGACTACCTGCTCGGTGACGTGCTCGAGCTCAGCGATCCGGCGTCCTCGTCGAGAACACGACCCTTGCCGGCGGCGGTGGTGACGACGCGCACGGACGAACCGATCGCCATCGTCGCGGTGTCGTGCCGTTTCCCCGGCGCGCCCGATCCGGAAGCGTTCTGGCAGCTGCTGGCCGGAGGTGTCGATGCGATCCGGGAGGTCCCGGAGGACCGATTCGACATCGACGAGTTCTACGACCCGGATCCGGACGCCGCGGGCAAGACTTACACGCGGTTCGGCGGATTCCTGGACGAAATCGATGGATTCGATCCCGAATTCTTCGGGATCTCGCCCCGTGAGGCGGTCTGGATCGAGCCGCAGCAGCGGCTGGTCCTGGAAACGGTATGGGAGGGCCTGGAACGCGCCGGGTACGCGCCCGCCGCGTTGCGCGGCAGCCGAACTGGAGTCTTCACTGGCGTGGCGGCCAACGAGTACGCGCATCTGCTGTCGTCGGAGTCGGTCGACAAGATCGAACCGCACTTCATCACCGGCAATGCGCTCAACGCCATTTCCGGTCGGGTCGCGTTCGCGCTGGGACTCGAAGGGCCGGCGGTGGCGATCGACACCGCATGCAGTTCGGCGTTGGTGGCCGTGCATCAGGCCTGCCAGGCGTTGCGCTCCGGTGACTGCGACATGGCGCTGGCCGGCGGGGTGAATGTCTTGTTGAGTCCGGTGACGGTCATCGCGGCCTCCCGGGCGCGGATGCTTTCCCCGGTGGGGCGATGCAAGACGTTCGACGCCTCGGCCGACGGTTACGTGCGCAGCGAGGGGTGCGGCATCCTCGTACTGAAGAGGTTGAGCGACGCGGAGCGCGAGGGCGACCGAATCTGCGCGGTGATCGCCAGCAGCGCGGTCAACCAGGACGGGGCGTCCAGCGGTTTGACTGTTCCCAATGGTGGTGCGCAGCAACGTCTTATCGGAGCGGCGCTGGCCCGCGCCGGCCTGGCTGGTGGGGATGTCGACTACCTCGAGGCGCACGGCACGGGCACCCCGTTGGGTGATCCGATCGAGGTGCAGGCGGCGGCCGCCGCCTACGGTGCCTCGCGCGACGCCGATCGCCCGCTGCTGATGGGCTCGGTGAAGACCAATATCGGTCACACCGAATCAGCTTCGGGCGCAGCGGGTTTGATCAAAGTCGTGCTGTCCCTGCAGCACGGGGTGCTGCCGCCGAGCCTGCACTTCGAGCAGCCGTCGCCGCACATCCCGTGGGATTCGCTGCCGGTGCGGGTCGTGGACAAGGCGACGCCCTGGGAGGCTAATGGCCGACCGCGGCGCGCGGGCGTGAGCTCGTTCGGGTTCACCGGAACGAACGCGCACGTGCTGGTGGAGGAGCCGCCGGCGCGCGCCGTATCCACCGACGCGCACCCCGCCGACGACGCCACGACTGAGTCGGCGTCGCAGGCTCAGGCCGCAAAGGTCGGGGTGCTGGCGCTGTCCGCGCGGTCACCCGAAGCGCTGGTGGCGTTGGCGCAGCGTTACGAGACCTGGCTGGCCGCCCACCCGGACGTGGACCTCGCCGAGGTATGCCTCACCGCCGGAACGGGCCGTTCACACTTCGAACACCGCGCCGCGCTCGTCGTGGACTCGGTCCAGGGTGCGCGCGAGGCGCTGGCCGAACTGGCCGAGAATCGTCTGCGCCCTGGCGTCGTCCGCGGCGAGCACAGCCACCACCCGATGACGGCATGGTTGTTCACCGGCCAGGGCAGCCAGTACCCGGGGATGGCACGTGAGTTGTTCGACACCGAACGGGTTTTCGCCGAAACCGTGACACGGTGCGCGGACGCGGTCAGTGACATGTTGCCGCATCCCCTACTCGAGGTGCTGTTCGCCACGGATCGCGAAGCGGGTGGGAAAGCCGGAGAAAGGCTGCGGCACACGTCGTTTGCGCAGCCGGCGTTGTTCGCCGTCGAGATGGGTCTGGCCCGGCTGTGGCAGTCGTGGGGGATCGAACCTGATGTGGTGCTCGGGCACAGCGTCGGTCAATACGCGGCGGCGTGTGTGGCCGGGGTGTTCAGTCTCGAGGACGGCGCCCGGCTGATGGCCGAGCGCGGCCGGATGTTCGGTAGCCTGCCCGACGGTGGACGGATGGTGGCGGTGTTCGCCGACGCCAAACACGTCGAAGAGGTCGCCAGCGGATTCCCGCGAGTGTCGGTCGGCGCGTACAACGGTCCGAATACGGTGCTGTCGGGTCCGGGCGAGGATCTCGAACAGATCGTCGCCAAGTTCGGTGACGAGGCGATCCGGTGTACGTGGCTGCAGACCAGCCACGCCTTCCACTCCGAGCTGTTGGATCCGGTGCTCGATGAATTCGAATCCTACGCAGCGCAAGTACAGTTCGCCGCCCCGACCATGCCGTTGATCTGCAACCGCACCGGTACCGTGCTGACGGGCCAAACCCCGCTCGACGCGGCGTACTGGCGGCGCCATTCCCGGCAGCCGGTGCAGTTCGCCGAAAGCGTGCGCACCGCGGCGGCGCTGGAACGGATAGGTGGGCAGTTCGATGCTGCGACGCGGCCGACCAAGCAGCGCAGCGAAATCCGGGCGATGGCCGCCGACGTAGGCCGCGGCCAGCGCGTCGGCGATCTGGCGCCGATCACCGACGCCCTTGCGCAGCGAGACGATCGCCCGCGGTGCGGTCAGGTGCTCCGGCCAGACTTGCACCGCGGCACCGGTCAACACCGGTTGCGGGCCGATCTCCATCAACACCGAGCAGCCCAGCGCCGCCGCGGTGCGCACGCTTTCGGCGAACTGCACCGGCTGCCGGGAATGGCGCCGCCAGTACGCCGCGTCG
>NZ_LZKU01000005.1 GCF_001672975.1 Mycobacterium sp. 1465703.0 | reverse complement strand
CCGCCAGGTGCTCGGCCAGGCAGTCGTCGAGATAGGTGCGGGCAACGTCGATTTCGGTCGCCAGCTCGGCGAGGACGAACTGGCTGTTCTGAAAGCTGGCGATCGGCGAGCCGAACGCCGTGCGGTCGCGCACGTAATCGAGCGTCTCGGCCAGAATGCCCTCCGCGGCGGCCACCGCGCCGACACCCAGCGCGAGCCGCTCCTGTGGCAGGTTTTTCACCAGCTGATAGAAGCCCCTGCCCTCTGCTTCGAGCAGATTCGCCGTGGGCACCCGCATGTCGGTGAAGGTGAGCTCGCTGGTGTCTTGGGCGTGAAGGCCGATCTTGTCCAGGTTGCGGCCACGGGAGAACCCAGGTGTTGCGGGGTCGACGACCAGAAGCGAGAGCCCCTGATGCCGATCCGCCGAGGTGCGCACCGCGATGACGAAGAGATCGCCGATCTGTCCGTTGGAGATGAACGTCTTGGCCCCGTTGACCAGGTAGTCGTCGCCGTCACGCACCGCCGTGGTGCGAATGCCGGCCAGATCGCTGCCGGTGCCGGGCTCGGTCATCGCGATACCGAGCACCGTCTCGCCGGTGACCACGCCGGGCAGCCAGCGCTGCTGTTGGCCGGCTGTCGTCAAATCGGTGAGATACGGCAGCACCACGTCGTTTTGCAGCGTGAAGGAAATGGCTTCGGCGGCCGCGCCCGCCCGCTGCAACTCGTCGATCACGATCGCGTTGTAGCGAAAGTCGGTTACGCCCGGGCCGCCGAGATGCTCGGGCACCGAAAAGCCCAGCAGCCCCAGCTTGCCCGCCTCGATGAACAGCGAGCGATCCCATTGGCCGTCCCGTTCCCACTTCTCGTGATTGGGCACCACCATCCGTTGTACGAAATCGCGGACCAGTTCCCGGAACTGGTGATGCTCGGTGGTGTACTCCAGGCGTGCGGCCATCGGGTGCTCCTGTCAGCGGAAGGCGTCGCTGCCGGTGAACGCCTGGCCGAGAACGAGCTGATGCATTTCCGGTGTGCCCTCGTAGGTGAGCACCGATTCCAGGTTGACCATGTGCCGGATGACGGGGTACTCCAGCGATATTCCGTTGCCTCCCAAGATGGTTCGCGCGGTGCGGCAGATCTTGATCGCCTCGCGGGTGTTGTTGAGCTTGCCGAAGCTGACCTGTTCGGGACGCAGCCCGACGCTGTCCTTGAGCCGGCCCAGATGCAGCGACAACAGCTGACCCTTGTGCAGCTCGACCGCCATGTCGACGAGTTTGGCCTGCGTCAACTGGAATCCGGCGATGGGGCGGCCGAACTGGGTGCGTTGCGTAGCGTAGTCCAGCGCGGCCTGCCAGGCTGAGCGCGCCGCTCCCATGGAGCCCCAAACGATTCCGTAGCGGGCCTCGGACAGGCATGACAGCGGACCCCGCAACCCCTTGGCCTCGGGGAGCATCGCCTCGGCGGGCAGTCGCACGTCGTCGAGCACCAGCTCACTGGTGATCGAGGCGCGCAGCGACAGCTTGTGGTGAATCGTGCTGGCGGTGAACCCCGGTGTCCTGGTGGGAACGATGAAGCCACGGATCCCGTCGTCGGTGGCGGCCCACACCACCGCGACGTCGGCGACCGAACCGTTGGTGATCCACAACTTGCGGCCGTTGAGCACCCAGTCCGAACCATCCCGGCGCGCCCGCGTTTTCATCGCCGCGGGGTCTGAGCCGACGTCGGGTTCGGTCAGCCCGAAGCAGCCGAGCAGCTCGCCGCTGGCCATGCCGGGCAGCCATTCCTGCTTCTGCTCCTCGGACCCGAAATTCCAGATCGCGAACATTGCCAGCGAACCCTGCACCGAGACCATCGACCGAAGACCGGAGTCGGCGGCCTCCAGCTCCACACAGGCCAGTCCGTAGTGCACGGCAGAAGCGCCGCCACACCCATACCCGTCCAAGTGCATGCCCAGCAGGCCGAGCTGGCCGAAGCCTTTGGCGAGTTCGCGGACCGGCAGGTCGCCGATCTCGAACCATTCCGCGATGTGGGGGAGCACGTGCTCGGCGCAGAACTCTCTGGTGGTGTCGCGTACCGCGATCTCGTCGCTGGACAGCGAGGCATCCAGGCCCAGTGGGTCGTCGCGGTCGAAGGCGGGTGGTGTCTGAGTGCTCATGGGATCAGCCTGCCACTAACCCGCCATGGTCAGGCCGCCGCTGACACTGATCACCTGTCCGGTGATGAACGAGGCGGCTTCGGAGGCGAAGAACAACACCGGCGCGGCGACCTCCTCGGGCCGGGCCAGCCGGCGAAATGGGATCGCCTTGACCAGTGCTTCTTTCAATTTCTCGGGTTGCGCATGAAACAAAGGGGTATCGGTTGGGCCGGGGCACACGCAGTTCACCGTGATCTGGTGTCGCGCCATTTCGCGGGCCAGCGACTTGGTCAGTGCGATCACCCCGCCCTTGGCGCCGGCGTAGATGCTCTCGCCCGCGCTGCCGACCCGGCCGGCATCGCTGGCCAGATTGACCACCCGTCCACCGCCGTGCGTCGCGATCATCGCCGGCAGGAACGCCGAGCAGACATGCACCGGCCCCAGGTAGTTGATGGCGACCACTTTTTGCGCGAATTCCGGTGTGGCGTTGAGGAATTGGTCAGTGCGGTCCCAGCCGGCGGCGTTGACGACGATGTTGGGCACGCCGAGATCGGCGTGAATCCGGTCCCGCAGGGCGCCGACCTGCTCCGGGTCGGCCACATCGACCGGTAGCGCGGCGATCAGGTCGGGGCGTTCGCCGGCGGTGGCGGATGCCGCTGTCTGGTCGAGGTCGGCGGCGACGACGCGCTCGCCGCGCGCGGCGAGGCCCAACGCTATCGCCTTGCCGATGCCCGAACCGGCGCCGGTCACCACCGCGAGACCGCCTTGTGAATGGGTATTCATTCTTGACGAATCTAGGTTCACCGCGGCTGCCCGGTCAAGGATCGCAGCGTCTCCCGGTAGTCTGCCTGCATGCTTCGGCTCAAGTGGCTGGCCTGGCTCGCGGTGGACGTCATCGGTGTGCTGGTGTTCTGCGCGGCGGGGCGCCGCAGCCACGACGAAGGTCTCAACGTCACCGGCATCGCGGTGACGGCGTGGCCGTTCCTCACCGGCACCGCCATCGGATGGCTGGCCTCCCGCGGGTGGCGGCAACCGATCGCCGTGGTGCCCACCGGGGTTGTCGTGTGGCTGTCCACCGTGGTGGTCGGCATGCTGCTGCGCAAGGCGTCCTCAGCGG
>NZ_LZKU01000004.1 GCF_001672975.1 Mycobacterium sp. 1465703.0 | reverse complement strand
GGCAACGGTTGGGCGGCCAATCTGGAAGCAAATAAGGACAGGGCGATCGCCATCCAGTCCCAAGAGGTCTACGACCGTTACATGCACTACCTGACGGGCTGCGAGAACTTCTTCCGCAGGGGCATCAGCAATGTGGGGCAATTCACATTGGTCAAGTAGAGCGAATCGAGTCAGCCCCGAACGGTGATCCGTTCGGGGCTGATTTGCTATTCGGGGCGGCTACTTTTCCAGCGTGAACTGATTGACGTCGGTGTAGGCCTGACGGAACAGCTTCGCGCAGCCGGTCAGGTACTTCATATAGCGGTCGTAAACCTCTTTGGACTGAATAGCCAACGCCTGGTCTCGATTCGCCTCGAGCGCCTCAGCCCATAGATCCAGCGTCCTGGCGTAGTGCAGGCGCAGCGACTGAACCCGGGTCAACTCGAAGCCCACCGTGACACCGTATTCGCCGACGGTCTGAGGCGTCGGGAGCCAACCCCCGGGGAAAATCTCGGCCAGGATGAACTGCGAGAACTGAACGATCTCATGGGTCAGCTTCATACCCTTGGCCCGGGCATCCTTGAACGAGGGCCGAACGATGGTGTGCAGCAACATCACTCCGCCAGGCGGCAGCGCGTGGTAGGCCATCTTGAAGAAGCGGCCGTAGCGTTGCCGGCCGAAGTGCTCGAACGCGCCGATCGACACGATACGGTCCACCGGCTCGTGGAACTTCTCCCAGCCCTCCAGCAGCACCCGTCGGGACCGGCTGGTGTCCATCTCGTCGAAGGACCTCTGCACGTGCTCGGCCTGGTTCTCCGACAGGGTCAGGCCCACGACGTTGACGTCATATTTCTCGATGGCGCGCCGCATGGTGGCGCCCCAGCCACAACCGATGTCCAACAACGTCATCCCGGGTTCGAGGTTCAGCTTCCCCAACGCCAGGTCGAATTTGGCGATCTGCGCTTCTTCGAGCGTCATGTCGTCACGCTCGAAGTAGGCGCACGTGTAGCCCATTGTGGAGTCTAGAAATAATGCGAAGAACTCGTCCGAGACGTCGTAGATGGACTGCGACTCCTCGTAATAGGGTTCCAATCCTGTCATGCTCGGCACAAACCTTTCGTCCAATTTAACCCGAGCATACTAACTGATACGTCAATAAGCCGGTCACCCAGGCACCGGTGAGTTATCGGGTGGTGCTCAGTAGGTGTAGAAGCCCTGGCCGGTCTTCTTGCCGAGCCGACCGGCCTCCACCATGCGCAGCAATAGCGGCGGTGGACCGTACTGGGGTTCCTTGAACTCCTCGAACATCTTGTCCGCGATCAGCTTTAGGGTGTCCAGCCCAACCAGGTCGGACAGCCGCAGCGGCCCCATCGGGTGCGACAGCCCGGCCACCACGGCCTTGTCGACGTCTTCGACGGTGGCGAAGCCGGCTTCCACCATGCGGATCGCCGACAGCAGGTATGGCACCAGCAGCGCGTTCACCACAAATCCGGATCGGTCGGAGCAGCGCACGACCTGCTTGCCTAAAACCGCGCTGGCGAATTCTTCGGTGCGCGCGGCGGCGGCGTCGTCGGTGACCAACGTGCTGACCAACTCGACCAGCGGCAGCACCGGGACCGGGTTGAAGAAGTGCAAACCCAGCACGCGCTGCGGGTTCTTGGTGGCCGCGGCGATCTTCATGATCGGGATGCTGGAGGTGTTGGACGCCAACACCGCGTCGGGGTCGGTGATGACGCGGTCGAGTTCGGCGAAAACCTGTGCCTTGACAGCGTCATCCTCGATGATCGCCTCGATGACCAGTTGGCGGTCGGCGAGGTCTTTCAGATCGGTGGTGAAGGTGAGCTTGCTCAGCGCCCGGTCGCGTTCCCGCTCGGTTACCTTGCCGGCGCTGACGCCGCGCTCCAGCGACTTCACGATCCGGTTGCGTCCGGCCGTGATGAGGGCCTCGGTGGTCTCGAAGACGGTCACGTCGACACCCGCGCGCACCGAGACCTCGGCGATGCCGGACCCCATCTGGCCGGCCCCGACAACCCCTACTCGCTGAATCGTTGCGTCACTCAATGTATTTCTCCGGTGTCGTATCGTCTTGCACCGCAATAGGCCCCGCCCAGACCTAGCTGGGCGGGGCCTACGCTACTTCATTTCATTCTCAGTGAAACTGGCCCTCTTCGGTGGAGCCGGTCAGCGCGGTGGTCGACGAGGTCGGGTCAACCGTGGTGGCGATGCGGTCGAAGTAACCGGCGCCCACCTCGCGCTGGTGCTTGGTGGCGGTGTAGCCACGCTCCTCGGCGGCGAACTCGCGCTCCTGCAGCTCCACGTAGGCGCTCATCTGGTTGCGGGCGTAACCGTAGGCCAGATCGAACATCGAGTAGTTCAGGGCGTGGAAGCCGGCCAGCGTGATGAACTGGAACTTGAATCCCATTGCCGCAAGCTCCTTTTGGAACTTCGCGATGGTGGAGTCGTCCAAGTGCTTCTTCCAGTTGAACGACGGCGAGCAGTTGTAGGCCAGCATCTGGTCGGGGAACTCGGCCTTGACGCCCTCGGCGAACTTGGCGGCGAGCTCGAGGTCCGGGGTGCCGGTCTCCATCCAGATCAGGTCGGAGTACGGGGCGTAGGCCTTGGCCCGCGCGATGCACGGCGCGAGACCGTTCTTGACCCGGTAGAAGCCTTCCTTGGTCCGCTCGCCGGTGATGAACGGCTGGTCGCGCTCGTCGACGTCGGAGGTGATCAGGGTGGCCGCCTCGGCGTCGGTGCGGGCGATGACGACGGTCGGAACGTCGCACACGTCGGCAGCCAGTCGGGCCGAGGTCAGGGTCCGGATGTGCTGCTGGGTCGGGATCAGCACCTTGCCGCCCAGGTGGCCACACTTCTTCTCCGAGGCCAGCTGGTCCTCCCAGTGCGATCCCGCCACACCGGCGGCGATCATGGCCTTCTGCAGCTCGTAGACGTTGAGCGCACCACCGAAACCGGCCTCACCGTCGGCGACGATCGGCGCCAGCCAGTTCTCCACCGAGGTGTCACCCTCGACCCTGGCGATCTCGTCGGCACGCAGCAGCGCGTTGTTGATCCGGCGCACCACCTGCGGCACCGAGTTGGCGGGGTACAGGCTCTGGTCGGGGTAGGTGTGGCCGGACAGGTTGGCGTCACCGGCGACCTGCCAACCCGACAGGTAGATGGCCTTCAGGCCGGCGCGCACCTGCTGCACGGCCATGTTCCCGGTCAGGGCGCCCAGCGCGTTGATGTACTCCAGGTCGTGCAGCTGCTCCCACAGCACCTCGGCGCCGCGGCGGGCCAGGGTGGCCTCCTCGACAACGGTGCCTTGCAGGGCGACGACGTCCTCGGCCGTGTAGGTCCGGGTGACATCCTTCCAACGCGGGTTGGTGTCCCAGTCCTTCTGGATCTGCTCGGCGCTCTTGGGGGTGCCAACGACAGACATTGGGCATGCTCCTTCACGATCTTCACTACTGAGTTGCTGGACGCCTCACCGGCGGTAGCTAGCGGCTCAACTTCACTGGTGTGCTAACTCGAAGATGGCACAGGCCATAGGGCCTGGTCCAGCCGTTTCAGTTGCCAATTTAAGCAACAGGAGCACGCGAATTTGTTAATCTTGCGAAGTTGCTAACTAACTTAACCGTTTCAGAAGCTACCCGCCAGTAACCCTAAAGCCGCAGGTCACGCCGGTAATTGACGGTGTTGTCGAAGATGGCCCGGTCGGGCTACCGAGCAAAGATCGCGGCGACGGCTTTCGCCTCGTCGCCGACCGCGTATGTGAGCGTTGTAACAGTGCGATCGGCCAGCTCGGCGCCGAATTGTTCGGTGGATCCGGCGGGGTGGACGTGGGAAATGATCTCCAGCTTGTCGCCCAGCGCCACCGGCGCCTCGTGCTCGATCGTGATGCGCAGCGGCGCTTCCATCAGCTCCAGGTGCGACGCCAGGTAGTCCTCGACCACGCTCCAGTAGACGGAGTTGTTCATGTGGTCGAACAGGTCGATGTCGGTGACCCGGACCGGAAACTCGTGGATCTCGGTCGCGTCGTCCCGGATTCCCGGCTTCAAATACGACTTCCACCGCAACCGGTCCACGGAGGTCGTCTTGTGCAGCCCCGCCAAGAAGTCGTCGGAGATGCGCGAAGGCATCTGCGTCTCGCGGTTGATGTTGATCCAGAACGCCTCGGACTCGATGAGCCCGCCCTTGCGTCCGTCGACGCGAACCCGCATCTCACACCACCGGTTCGAGGTGCCCGAACACCACCTGCGACAGCGCAGCATGTCCTGGAACTCGATCGGGCGGATCAGGTCAACCATGGTGCGGCGAACGATCCACAGCGGGTGGGTCTCCTCGAAGCCCATCTCGCGGAGCTGGTCTTGCCCGATGTCCTGAATGTGCCGGCACGCGGCGTCCAGCCGCAGCCGGCCCGTGCGATCGATGTCGGCCACCCGCAGCGGCCATTCGCGGTCGAACACATCGGGATGGCCGTCTGGCACCGGCATCAGTTGTTTATCCAGGCTCACGGCGTCGCTCCCCGTTCCTCCTCGTGGCTAACCCAGGCTAAGGCCTGCGGCGTCGGACGCATCATGCCAACGAGGTGCGTCGGATACCAATCCCGACGCGGCCCGTTTGCCCTGCCAACTCTGCGAACCAGATCTTCACAGGGCCGGTAGCCTCGGTGAAGTGTCCAAAACCTTCGTCGGCTCCCGCGTTCGCCAGCTGCGCAACGAGCGCGGGTTCTCCCAGGCCGCGCTGGCGCAGATGCTGGAGATCTCGCCGAGCTACCTCAACCAGATCGAGCACGACGTCCGTCCGTTGACGGTGGCCGTGCTGCTGCGCATCACCGAGGTGTTCGGGGTGGATGCGACGTTCTTCTCTTCCCAGGACGACACCCGACTGGTCGCCGAGTTGCGCGAAGTCACGATGGACCGGGACCTGGACATCGACGTCGACCCGACCGAGGTCGCCGAGATGGTCAGTGCCCACCCCGGGTTGGCCCGCGCGGTGGTCAACCTGCACCGGCGCTACCGGATCACCACCGCGCAGCTTGCCGCCGCCACCGAGGACCGGTTCTCCGACGGCAGTGGCAGTGGGTCGATCACCATGCCGCACGAGGAAGTGCGCGACTACTTCTACCAGCGGCAGAACTACCTACACGAGCTGGACACCGCCGCCGAAGACCTCACCATCAAAATGCGGTTGCATCACGGCGATTTGGCGCGGGAGCTGACCCGCCGGCTCACCGAGGTACACGGGGTGCACATCAACCGGCGGATCGATCTCGGCGACACGGTGCTGCACCGCTACGACCCGGAGACTAAAACGCTGGAATTCAGCAACCACCTGTCGTTAGGGCAGCAGGTGTTCAAGATGGCCGCCGAATTGGCCTATCTCGAGTTCGGCGATCTGATCGACACGCTGGTCGAGGAGGGCAAATTCACCAGCGACGAGTCACACACTTTGGCCCGGCTGGGATTGGCCAACTACTTCGCCGCGGCCACAGTGCTCCCCTACCGTCAATTCCACGATGTCGCGGAGAATTTCCGCTACGACGTCGAGCGGCTGTCGTCGTTCTACTCGATCAGCTACGAGACCATCGCGCACCGGCTTTCGACGCTGCAACGCCCGTCGATGCGCGGCGTGCCGTTCTCCTTCGTCCGGGTGGACCGGGCCGGGAACATGTCAAAACGTCAGTCCGCCTCCGGTTTTCACTTCTCCTCCAGCGGCGGCACGTGTCCGCTGTGGAACGTCTACGAGACATTCGCCAACCCGGGCAAGATCCTGGTGCAGATCGCCCAGATGCCCGATGGCCGCAACTACATGTGGGTGGCCCGCACCGTGGAACGTCGCGCAGCGCGGTATGGTCAGCCGGGTAAGACCTTCGCGATCGGCTTGGGCTGTGAGCTTCGACATGCTCACCGGCTCGTCTACTCGGAAGGACTCGACGTCTCGGGAGAACCTGGAACAGTGGCCACACCGATCGGCGTCGGTTGCCGGGTCTGCGAACGCGACAACTGTCCACAGCGCGCCTTCCCGGCGCTCGGCCGTGCGCTCGATCTCGACGAGCACCGCAGCACGGTGTCGCCCTACCTGGTGACCCAACCATGAGTGGCGCGACCGACGGCCGCATCCCAGCGGGACGGTTTCGCCAACTGGGACCGATCAATTGGGTGATCGCCAAGCTGGGTGCGCGCACCGTGCGCGCCCCGGAGATGCATTTGTTCACCACCCTGGGGCAGCGCCAATTGCTGTTTTGGACCTGGCTGGCCTACGGGGGCCGGCTGCTGCGCGGGAAGCTGCCCACCATCGACACCGAATTGGTGATTTTGCGGGTCGCGCATCTACGCGCCTGCGAATACGAGCTACAGCATCACCGCCGGATGGCCCGCAGGGCCGGGCTGGATGCCGAATTGCAGGCCGCGATCTTCGCCTGGCCGGAAAAACTGGACCCGGTCGAGGCACGCCTGACCGTGCGTCAGCAGGCGCTGCTGGCGGCGACGGATGAGTTCGTCAAGGACCGGACGGTCACTCCCGACACCTGGCGCCAGCTGGCCGCGCACCTGGATCGTCGGCAGCTGATCGAATTCTGTTTGCTTGCAAGCCAATACGACGGTTTGGCAGCAACGATGTCAGCGCTCGAAATTCCGCTGGACCATCCGCGCTAGTTACAGGTAGATGTCGACAAGGATGGCCAACGTCAGTATCACCGGCAGCACCGGAAGGGCGAAGGCGAACGCGGCCCAGGGCTGCTTGTCGCGCCGGCGTTGCCGCAAGCCCCACACCACCGCGCAGGCGCCGAGCACCACCGACGCCAGCAGCACCAGCGGACCCCACTGGCCGGCCGTCGCGTTGTCGCCGGGCGAAATGGCAAGCAACCACAGCACATAACCGGTCGCCAGGCCACCGACGGCACCCACGATGGTCTGGGGGGTGACGGTGCGCATCATCTCAGAAATTGATCATGTGCCCGGTCAGGCCGTGGAAGCATTCCTGCAGCGCCTCGGACATGGTCGGGTGGGTATGCACGTTGCGGGCCAGTTCGGTCGCGGTCAGGTCCCACTTCTGGGCCAGCGTCAGCTCCGGAAGCAGTTCGGAGACATCGTGGCCGATCAAGTGTCCGCCCAGCAGCTCACCGTATTTGGCGTCGGCGACCAGCTTCACGAATCCGGTGGGGTCGCCGACACCGTGGGCCTTGCCGTTCGCGGTGAACGGGAACTTCGCCACCACAACGTCGTGGCCGTCTTCGCGAGCCTGTTCCTCGGTGAGACCGAAGCTGGCGACGTTGGGCTGACAGAACGTCGCGCGCGGCATCATCCGGTAATCGCCGAGCGCCAAAGTCTCTGCGCCGGCGATGGTTTCGGCTGCCACCACGCCTTGAGCCTCGGCGACGTGGGCCAGCTGCAGCTTCCCGGTGACATCGCCGATGGCGTAGATGTGCTCGATGTTGGTGCGCATGTAGTCGGTGATCCCGATGGCCTTGCCGTCGGTCAGCGCGACGCCGGCCTTCTCCAGGCCGTAACCCTCGACGTTGGGTGCAAAACCGATGGCCTGCAACACCTTCGCGGTCTTGAGTTCTTGGGAGTTACCGCCCTTGCTGGCCACGACGGTCACCTCGGAGCCATTGTCGGAGATGGACTCGACTTTCGTCTCGGTGAGGATCTTGATGCCCAGCTTCTTGAACTGCCGCTCGAGCTCCTTGGACACCTCGGCGTCCTCGTTGGGCAGCGCGCGCGGCAGAAACTCCACGATGGTGACGTCGACGCCGTAGTTCTTCAGCACGTAACCGAATTCCATGCCGATGGCCCCGCATCCGGCGATGACGATCGACTCCGGCAGCTCACGGGACAGGATCAGTTCCTCGTAGGTGACCACGTTGGCCGACAGCGACGTGCCCGGAACCAGGCGGGTGCTGCTGCCGGTGGCGATGATGGCGTTGTCGAACGTGACCGTCTCGGTCCCACCGTCGTTGAGCTCCACCGAAATGGTGT
>NZ_LZKU01000003.1 GCF_001672975.1 Mycobacterium sp. 1465703.0 | reverse complement strand
CGCCACCTCGGCGGCGGCGGCACGCGCCTCCTCCGACAACAAGATCGCGTGGTCCGCATGCTTCAACGTGGCGCCCATGGTGCCAACCTCCATCGTGGCCAACCCGGTCGTGATTGATCGAGATGCGCCCGGGGCCGGCTCGACGCGACCCGTGGTGCTTTTCGCGGGCAGCATCGGTGTGCGCAAAGGTGTCGAGACCCTCGTCGCGGCGTGGCGGCTGCTTCTCGCCGAGGGCATCGAGGGGGCTTGTCGCATAGTCGGTCCCATCGACGACTACGCTCCACCGCCGACGGAGCGGTTGACTGTGGAAGGCCCGATAAATCCGGATAGCATCCGCGAGCTGCTGCGGTCGGTGCGGGTGGTGGCACTCCCGTCGTTGGCGGAGGGAATGCCGATGATCCTCACCGAGGCCCTGGCGGGTGCGCGACCGTTTGTGGCAACTCCCGTGGGTGGCACAGCCGACATCGCGCCAGACCCGAATATGCTTGTGCCCGTTGGCGATGTGCCCGCCTTGGCGGCGGCGATCGGGCGGTACCTGCGTGACCCGGGTCTGGCCGAACGCGACGGGCGCCGGGGCCAGGAGCATGTCGCCGCGACGCGTAGCCCCCACGTCATCGACGCCGAGCTTCGCCGGATCTACCAGGGCAGCCGCATTGCAGCGGGTTGAACTTCCCGGACCGCGGCTGAGCGTGAGCGCGGTCGGTTTCGGTTGCGGCGCTCTGTTGCAGTCGCCGTCCCGCAAGGAGCGGATGGCCGTGTTGGCCAGCGCGGTCGATAGCGGCATCACCCACTTCGACACCGCACGGATGTACGGCCTGGGCATGGCGGAGGCCGAGCTCGGGGCCTTCTTGCGCACCGTCGAGCGCGACAGTGTCACTGTCGCAACCAAGTTCGGCATCGACGTCGGTGGCATGACTCGGCGCCTGGGACGGTTTCAGAGTCCGGCACGAGCATTGCTGCGAAAGGCGCCCGCGCTGCGCCGCACGGTCAAGCGGCGCCAGGCGCCGTCCGAGGCCGCCCGGTTCTACGACACGGCCGTCGCGGCGCGCAGCCTCGACCAAAGTCTCGCGGCGCTTGGCGTCGACTATGTCGACATCCTGTTCGTTCACGCCCCCCGTCCTCAGGACACGGTAGCGAGCGATGAACTGCGCGAGTTCTTCGAACGCGCGCGCCAGCAGGGCAAGATCCGCGCCTGGGGCGTCTCGCAGGATGAGGGACTCGAAACGGATTTTGCCCGGGACTTCGCCCCGGAGGGAGTGAGCCAGCTGCGCAGCGACGTGATCAATCCTTCGCCGCGATCTGCCGATCTCGCGTTCGGCGTACTGAACAAGCCATACGCGACGCTCTCGGCAGCGCTGCGGGCCGACCCCGGGTTGGCGGAGCGCTGGGGCGCAGCCCTCCAAATCGACCCGCTCGCTCCCGGTGTGCTGCCCAAGCTCATCCTCGGGTCGTCGGCCACCGCAATGGATTGCCGCGCAATCCTTTACAGCACCACCAAGCCAGAGCGGGTCGCCGAGGCGGCCGGCGCTGTGTCGTCGCCGCCGGATGCGCAGACCACGGCCGGTTTCCTCGCGCTCGTCGAGGAGTTTCACAAGGGCGCTGCGGCGTGATCCGTAAGCCGGACGAGTTCGCCACGAACACGACGATCGAAACCGACGTGGTGGTCGTCGGTGCCGGTCCGATCGGTATCGCGACGGCCCTGGAACTCGCCGGCTCGGGTATTCAGGTGGCGCTGATCGAAAGTGGCCTGCAGCACCCCGATCCAGCAGTGCAGCAGCTGGCGACTTTCGATTCGCGGCAAGACGATTACTTCCATTCGCGTAGTGATCTGACGGTCCGCCGGCAGGTGGGAGGAACATCGGCGCTCTGGGGCGGGCGCTGCGTCAAGTTCGACCCCATCGACTTCGAGGACCGACCCATCACCGCGCACGCACCCTGGCCCATCCGATACGAAGACGTCGAGCCCTACCTCCAACGGGCCTGCGATTGGGCGGTGTGCGGTCAGGCGGCCTTCAATGCGCGTGATATTCCTGAGTTCGCGCACGACGACATGATCCTCGGGCTCCCCGACGGCGACGTGCGCACAACCGATCTCGAGCGCTGGGCCTTGCCGACGCGGTTCGGGCGTGAGTACGGATCCATGCTGCGAGACGCCGGCTGTCTCACGTTGTGGACCGGACTCACTTGCACCGAGATTGTGACGACCCCGGCCGGCGACTCTGTCGACCATCTGGTTGTCAAGGCGCTCGACGGTCGCTCAGGCAAGGTGGTCGCCGCGGACTACATCATCGCGACTGGCGGTTTGGAGGCGACGCGTCTGCTGCTTGCGTCGCAGCGTCATCATCCGGACGGGCTGGGAAACGCGGGTGGGCACCTGGGACGCTGGTATATGTCCCACGTCGAGGCCCGGGTCGCGCGGGTGCATTTCGCCACGGACCAGATCATTTACGCGTACGAACGGGACAACGAGGGGGTGTACGTTCGGCGGCGCTTTACCTTCGATCCCCACCTGCTGCGTGAATACGGAATGCCAAATGCTGCAGTCTGGTTGGTGAACCCGCCGATCAGCGACCCAAGCCACCGAAGTGGAATTCTGTCAGGCGTGTACCTGACCCTGATCTCCCCGATCGGCCGGTTCCTGCTCGCGGAGGCGATCCGTGAGGTGCACACCAAGACGAACGGCTCGCCGCGCATCTTCGAGCACCTGCGCAATATCTTGCGAGATCTGTTCGGTTCGATCCGGTTCGTATTCTCGTTCTCTTACGCCCGGTTCTTGCGAAAAGGCCGCAAGGCGCCAGGCTTTTTCGTGAAGAGCAACGACAATCGGTACCTGCTCCACTACCACGGTGAGCATCTTCCACACTGGGAAAGCCGGGTGGAGTTGACCGACGAGCGAGACGGCCTCGGCATGCCCAGGATTCGTACTCACATGCACTTCGACGAAGCCGATTACGAAAGCGTACGCAAGGCCGTCGTTCTCATCGATGAGCACCTTCGCCGCCACGGCGCCGGATGCGTGGAATGGCTGACCGACGACGTCGAGGGCTCGGTACGCGCCTACCTAGCCGGCAGAGCCGGCTTCCACCAGTCCGGAACGACCCGGATGTCCGAGACTCCGGACACCGGCGTCGTGGACCCCGATCTTGCAGTCCACGGGGTGCGCGGGTTGTACGTTGCGAGCACCTCGGTCCTGCCGACATCGAGCCAGGCCAACCCGACGCTGCTCGGGATCGCGCTGGGTGTCCGGCTTGCTGAGCGCCTGACAAACGCTCGAATACCTTGCACACCAACGGGTTCTACGGCTGACTGAGGGCTCGGCAATCACGTCGGCACTTGCCAGAGTTCGTCGATCAGCGACTTCGTCTGCCGGATGTTGACACGGCTGGACGCGCCGAACACGATCGACTGAATCTGCGGTTGTCTGCAGACGTAATCGATCGCCTCCCGCGGCGGAATCGCACCCGAGGCCAACACGGACATCGCAATCAGCCGGCAGCGACGCTCGCGGATGGTTTTCTGGTAAAGCTCGGTTCCCCCGCACATCCGGAAGCCGATCTTGTTGAAGTTGGTGCACACGATCGGATCTTCGATCCCCTGCCTGTCGAGGGCATCGAGGAGACGGGGAAGGTTCATCGTGATGAAACCCGGCTCGGCGCCGTACTTGAGCTTCACGTGGTCAGAAAACAATCGGAACGCCTCTTCCATCCCCAACCCGAGAAGTAAGTCGGTAACCACGTTTTGAAGGAAGACGACGGGCGTCGACAGTCCAGCGAACATCTTCATCTCGGCATCGACCAAGAGTTCCATCATCGGCTCGATGTCCTTGCCGGCGACGGCCACGCCGCCCTTGAACATCGACCTGACCGCCCCGGTGTCCGGCAAAAATCTGCGCAGTGCCTCGAGGATCCCGAACTCGGTCACGGCATTCGCATACTTGTGCGCATACGGCATGCACGGGTAAAAGACGTAATCGGGGTATTGAGCGGTGTTGGCTCGGAAGTGGTCGCAGATTTCGCCGACACGATAGTGGGTCGTACACATGAACGTGCGGATGCCTTCCCGATAGGCGGCGTCGAGCGTGTCCAGCACAGCCGGGAGGTGCTGGAACCGTATCGCCTGGGCGCGCGCCTTCCCCTCGGACATGTGGTTGACGCCGAAGAATTGATTGTCTCCGAAAAGCACCCGGTCCACGGTCACGATGCCTTCGAGGTGGCGAGTTTCATGATGCGCGCGATGATTTCGCGACGCAACGAGCCCCGTGCCGACCCATTCGCCGCCGTCTGCGATGGCGGCACGGAGCGCGAGGCGAGCGCCGCGCCGGTAATCATCTCGACCACCCGATCGACATCGATCGCGGAGCGAAATGTGTTCTCGCCATTGGTCCGCCGCTGCTTCACGCTGCGGGCGAAATAGTCGATCTGCGCCGAATACTCCTCGCCGCGAAGGTAATACCAGACCTCGTCGGTGAGGTCCGTCGTATAGCGGATCGTCCATCCCTTGGTGAACTCGGGGACCGCGGGGTGTGTCTCCCGAAGATAGATCTGGCACTCCTGCCGGTCGGCGACGATGCGGCCGTTCGTCCCCCACACCGACACCTTTGTCGACATCTTGCGGAAGCTTTCGTCGCTCCAGTTCACGCATAACTGACCGCTCGCGCCGTTGGCATAGCGCATCGTGCAGTAGACCTCGTCGTCGACGTCGCGCGAGAAAATGCTATGGCGGACCACACCGTCGACCGAATGCGGGACGCCGGCAATGAAGTTCATGAGGTCGATCGCGTGGCACGCGTAGTCGTAGAGGGCGCCGCCGCCCTCGCCTTTAACCCCGCGCCATGTGCTTCCTTTTTGGCGGAGGACGACCGGGCCGTGCGCTTCAGAGCGCACGTGGTGTACCCGCCCAAGCGCGCCGGACGCGACAATCCGGGCCGCCTCCTGGAAGGCACCGACAAAGCGGCAGTGGTAGCCGACCTGAGTGACAAGCTGATTGCTCTCCGCCAAAGTCACCAGGCGCTCGCCATCTTTCACATCAAGGACGAAAGGCTTCTCACAGAACACATGTGTTCCGCGCATCAGGGCCGTCTCAACCATCGGGGCGTGCAGCCTCGACGGAACAGCGACCACAACCGCTTCGGCCTTCGTCTCCGTCAGCATCCGATCGAAGTCGTCGTAGCAACGCAGACCGGTGTACTTGGCGAGGATGTCTCGCACATAGCCGGCCGAATCGCAGATACCGACCACGTCGAGGTCTGGGTGCATGCGAAGAATCGCAAGATGCGACAAACCCATCTTTCCCAAACCGACTATGGCCGTTCGAATCATCGGCGGCGCCTCTCACTCACTTTCCGGTCTCGCATCCGCGACTTGTAAAGCTGCGCTGTCAGATCGCAGGAAGAATTCCGTTAGCTACCGGCGCCTTCGGCGCGCTCAAGCCGACAACGAGGACGTTAGCATCCGGGCGGTTGACAATCCGGAGATCTCGTCAAACTCCTTGCTGTCGGTAACATCCACGGCCGGCGCGACGCCTCAACGGCTGTGGGACGGCCACAACGGGAGTTAGTCTTTCCACGGCGGTCTTGGCGAGCAGAAGTTCGGCTCGATCGCCTTCGTGTTCGTGCGTCAAAAGCTTGGTCGCGAGCGCCATAGGTGAGGGGAGACATGGGCCGTCTGCTCCTGATTGCGTCCTCCGGCGGGCATATCTACGAGATGTTCTGCCTGCGGGAATTCTGGGAGGACAAGGATCGGTACTGGGTGAGCTTCCCCACGGCCGACGCTCGCTACCTGCTGCGCGACCAGAAGGAAGTCTATTGGGCGGCGCACCCCACCGTCCGCAACATCCCCAACCTGGTGCGCAATCTGGTTCTGGCGCTGCGGCTTTTGCTCCGCCACCGACCCGCCATGATCTTGACCACCGGGTCGGGTGTGGCCGCCCCCTTCCTCTGGCTGGCCTGGCTGCTGCGGATTCCCACCGTTTTCGTCGAGTCCATCACCCGCATCACCGAACTCTCGCTCACGGCTCGGATGGTGAAGCCGTTCGCGTCCCGCTTCCTGGTGCAATGGCCCGAGTTGGTCGACCGAATCCCCGGTACCGAGTACCACGGGAGGATCGTGTGATCTTCGTGATCATGGGGATGGAGGTGCACCCCTTCGACCGGCTGGCGCGCGCGGTCGACGAGCTGGCCGGAAGTGGCGCGGTGGGGGAGGACTTTTTCGTCCAGCTCGGAACCTGCAACTATGAGCCGCGGCACGCCAGATTCGAACGCTTCCTGTCCTTCGGGGACGTTTGTGAGCAGATCAGGTGCGCGTCGGTGGCCATCACTCACGCCGGGGCCGGATCGACCCTGCTGTGCATCGAGCAAGGGAAGCACCCGGTGGTGGTTCCGCGTCGCTCGGCGCGTGGAGAGCACGTCGATGAGCATCAGCTGCCGTTCGCGGAGAAGTTGCAGCAGGCGGGGCTGGCGACGGTAGCCCGCGAAACAGAGGAGCTTTGGGCGGCCATCGCAGCGACGCGGTTTCGGTCGGTTCCGGCCGATGCGCTGGGCCGGGCCGGCGAGTTGACCGGGTGGCTGGAGACCTTCTGGCGCGGACTTGCCTGAGCATCCCGTCAGCGCCGACGGGCCATTACCTTCGCGATGATCTCCAGAAAGCGATCCGCGACATGCTCGGCGGCGCAACGCCGCGCGTAGTGCCGCGCCGCCGCGGCGCCCTGCCGTGCCGCGACGACCGGGTCGGACAAGAGGTCGAAAGCGGCAGTGAGGCCGGCGATGTCGTCGACACCAACGGGTGCGCAGCCCGCCGGCTGGTATTCGGGCAGACCACCAACGGTCGATACGATCGGCATTACGCCCAGCTGCATGGAGAGCACCTGCACGCCGCTCTGTGACGCGCGCCGGTAATGGGCGACCGAACCTTTCGCGGCGGCCAGCGTCGCGATGACATCGGCGTAGCGGTAACTTCCGTTGCGCCACCGGGTGTGTTTGGGCAGCGCACCGGCGTCCAGTGACCCGTCGCCGATGAGCACCAGGTTGTCACCGCGCCAACCTCCGCCGCCGGTATGTCGCCGCCAGGCCTCAAAGACGATGTGGGTGTTCTTGTACGGATTGAGCCGACCGAACATGACGAAGTCACGGCGTCCTTCGGGCCCCACGAGCGGTGGAACCCGAGGCGGGTCGATGTCGCCGACGAGCGGCACCACATGTACGGGCGTGCCCGCGACATCGCGGCGCGTCGCGACGGCAGCCGCGACATAGTCGCTGTAGGTGACGGTGGCCGCCGCGCGGGCACCCCAGCGGTCGAATACCGCACGCTCGTAAGCGGGTATCTGTTCGTCGGGGTCGTGCGGCCGATCGTCGTGCACCACCTGAATGCGCGGCGCCCACCCGGCCAGCGCGATCCAGCGTGGATCGCGGACCAGCTCAGCGATCACGACGTCGGGCCGGTACTGGCGGACGCGATGCCAGGCCTTGAAGGTAGGGAGCCAGGTCGCGGCCGTGCGAAACCGCGGATCGAGCACCAGCTCGTAATCACGGGCGGCGTCCGACTCCGGGTGTCGATCCGAAGTCACCAGCAGCACCTCGGCCCCCCGCCGCCGCAACGCTTCGGCCTGTACGCGCGCCGCCGACCGCATCCACGGTGAAAGCCACAGCACCCGCGGAGAATTCATAGCACTGCCTTGATCGCGTCGAGGTAGGCGTCCGTCATCGCTTCCACCGTGTAGTGCTTGTTCATGCGCTCGAAGCCGCGTCGACCAACCGAGGGCAAGGCGTCAGGGTCGGCCAGGATGCGGCCCAGGTGGTCTCGCCATCCAGCTACCGATACGGGCTCGACGAGAAATCCCGCCCTTCCGAAATCCAACATTTCCGGGACGGCGCAAATCGCGGACGCCGCAACCGGCACCGACCGGGCCATCGCCTCGAGGATCACCAGCGGGAACGCCTCCGAGCGGCTCGGAACACACAGCAGATCGGCCTCGGCAAGTGCGGTCGCGGGACCGGCTACCCATCCACGCCACCGGACCCGATCGGTCAGCGCGGCAGGAGTGCGCGCCTGCAACCTTTCCCGATCGGGACCGTCGCCGAAAATGGACAGTTGCCAAGGCAACTCAGCGAGGTCGTGGAGAGCCTCGATCAGCACATGCGGATTCTTATGCTCGAGGATGCGCGAAAGCATCACCAAGTGCAGCGGCTCATCGGCAGGCCGTGTCCGCGGGCCGGCGTCGTCGTTTGCGGCGACGCCGTTGGGTGCGATGAATTGCCGGCTCGACAGCCGATGAGTGGCGGCTAGCATGTCCCAATGCCGTTGTGCTAGAACGATGAAACCATCAGCGCGGCGCATCGCGGCGGCCAGCGGCCGCGAGTAGATGGGCCGGTCCTGCTCAGGAGGAACATGTGGGGCGACCAGCCAGCGCCGGTCTTTACCGGCCGCGCGCCACAAGGTGGCAAATCCCGTTTCGGTGTTGGTGTCCCCGGCGATCAGCACCGCCGGACCCTCAGGGATGTCGGCGATCGGTGCCCACCACGGCTGACGTACCACCCGCACGGTCGACGGCATCTCGGAGATCAACGGGCCGAACCGTTGCACGCATACGACGGTGACCGGATACCCGCGGCGGTCCAATTCGGCTGCCAGCAACGCCTTTTGCCGCTCCGCGCCGCCGTATACCAGTCGATTGGTGGTGATCACGATCGCCGGTAGGCTCCTGCGCCGACCGGAGTGGTTGACCTTGTTCGACCGTTGTAATCGCTCCAGCAGGGTGGTAGCGGCCAGGTACACGTCCGCGTGGTGGACGCTGCGTTGATGTTCGAGTAGCAGCGCGGCGTTGGCATGCATCAAGTCCCGGTTACGGCGTTGTTCGGCGCCTTCAGCGCTTACCGGGTTGCCGTGGCCGATGTCGAGTTCGTCGGCCAGCAGGACGCGCCAGCCCGCCGCCCGGGCTCGGGCCTGCCAGTCGGCTGCTTCGCCGTAGCCGAAGAACTCCTCGTCGAAGCCGCCGACAGTGTTCCAGGCCGCGCGATTGATCGCCAGGCAGGTTGCGCTCAAATCGCCGTTGAGGCTTCGTGATTCGGTAGGCTGACGAGCATAGAACTGGGAGAACGGCGTGCGGCGAAGCGAACCGGAGTGACCGGCAGCCGCAGTCAGCGCCCGGATCAGGGTACGGCGACGCTCGGCGACGTCCCACGGCTCGCGTCCCGGAGCGGCGTCGTCAACGGCCAGCGGCGAAACGGCCGCCACCTTGGGTGCGCGCAGCAACTGTCGGGTGCGGGTCAACGGCCCCAGCAGGCGGCTGTGGGAATCCAACAACAACAGGTCGGCGTCGGCGGGTGTGTGTTCCACCAGCGCGTTGCAGGCCGCGGCGAGGCCGGGCTTCCCCGGCCCCGAAATCCAGTGCACCGCGGGGTATTTCGCGGCCAGTTTCGCACGAGCGGGACATCTATCGCCGCTGTCGTGGTAGACATAGACCGGCACCGCAGGCAAATGCTCGGCGATACTGCGGAGGCAGATCTCGAGCGGTTCATGGCTTTGGTAGCTCACGACCAGCACCGCTAGCGAGCGGTTGGACCCCGGGGCGGACGTGCCGGCGACCGGGTGTTTGAGATATGCCCGATCCGTTTCGCGTTTCATGCCTCGAGCTGACTGCGTCGCAAGGACGCCACGTTCGACCAGCGCAACGGGCCGACCGCTGCGCTGGTAGCCAGGTAGACCGCGGCGGCAGCGGCCAGAATCAACACCACATGGTGCCCCGAGAGCGCGAGCGTCGCCAACACGCTGGCTCCGGTCGGAATCAGCAACCGCAACAAGAACATCACCGGCGTACGGTAACCACAGTGACGGCGTAGCCACCAGGTGCTGACCGCCATGTTGAACAATTCCGTGCACACCAGTGCGATGCCGGGTCCGGCGGCGCCGTACCGTCCGACGAGGGCGAGATTGAGTGCAACATTGAGCACCAGGGTGGCCATCGTCAACCAGAACAAGACCCGCTGATGATGGCTGGCTACCAGGCCCTGGCCGAGGGTGCCGCCGACGAATCGCAGTGCCGCCGCGGCGAACAGCAACGCAAGCGTCGGCGTGCCGCGGGCGACGAAGGCCCTGTCGCCGAAGAGAGCGATCAACGGTCCGGCCAGCAGGGCGCCGACGACCGCGACGGGAACCGCCACGAAGTACATCAACTCGACACTGCGGCGCACAAAGCCGGCGAACGCGGCGACGTCCCGGGAAAACAGCTCGGTGGCCGTCGACAGTGTCGACTTGAGGAAGATCAGCGATACCACAATGGTGTTGAAGGCGATGGTGAAGGCCAACCCGTACACGCCGACCTCGGCATGGGTGCTCAGCAAGGACAGGATGACCCCGTCGGCACGGCAGTACAGCAGCCCGACGACCAGGAATCCGATGAGCGGCAGGCTTTCCCGCAACAGGTCGGCGGCCTCACGCGGGGCGAAGATCGGTCGCACCGAGATATGCCGCATCGCCGCGGCGCCCTGGATCAGCAGCTGCACCGCAGGCGGGATGAGTTGCGCGACAGCGAACCAGATGACGTCGGTCCGCGCCGCGACCAATGCGGCGACCATGCCCAGGGTGGCCAGCCGGCCGACGACGTCGGAGATGGCTACCGCGGAGAACCGGACGGTGGCAAGAAATACCGGCTCGAAGCGCGTCACCATGGTCTGCATCAATAGCGCGCCGGAGAGCACGACCAGCATCACCCGCACGTCGGAGTCGTGGTAGATGAGCAACCCGGACGCCGCGGCCAGCACCGCCAGCGGAACGCAGTAGACCAGGGCCAGGCCGCTGTTGATGCGGACCAGGTGCTCGAGGTCGCCGCGGCCGGAGGTCACCCGGCGCACGATCACGGTAGCTATGCCCAAATCGGCCAGGCTGGTCCACATCGCGATGAAGAGAACGGCGATGGAGAGCTGACCATAACGCCCGGGACCCAAATAACGGGCGGTCATCGCTACCGAGACGACCGAGGCCAGCATCCCGAAGGCCCGGCAGATCAACTGGATCGAGAACGCATGAGCCATCCGCGTGAGCGGCACCGAGGACACCACCGCATCAGGTGCCGTCGGCTGGGTCATGGGTCGCGAGCCTAGTAGGCGCCGTGACGTGTCAAGACCGCTTTCACCGTCTTGGCGACAATCACCAGATCACCTGACATCGACCAGTTGTCGACATAAGAGAGGTCCAACCGCACCGACTCTTCCCAGGAGAGGTCCGAGCGGCCGCTCACTTGCCACAACCCGCTGACGCCGGGCTTGACCAACAACCGTCGCTGCACGTCACCGTTGTAGCTGTCGACTTCCCGCCGCAGCGGAGGCCGCGGCCCGACAACACTCATATCTCCCTTGAGCACGTTGATGAATTGCGGCAGCTCGTCGATGCTGTATCGGCGAAGAATTCTGCCGATGCGCGTGACCCGGGGGTCTTCGCGCATCTTGAAGAGCACACCACCGGCGCCTTCGTTAAGCGACAGCAGATGTTCGATCTGTGTGTCCGCGCCATCGGTCATGGTGCGGAACTTCAGCATCGTGAAAGGCTTTCCGTCGATACCGATACGTTCAGCCCGGTAGAAGACGGGCCCCCTGCTGGTCAGCCTGATGGCGATGGCAGCCGCAACCAGCAGCGGCGAGGTAGCGACCAGCGCCGCCAGCGAGAACAAGAAGTCGAAGGCCTGCTTCTGAAAGCGGTGCGCTCCTTCGTATTGCGGCTTTTCTACATGCAGCAGCGGCAACCCGGCGGTGAGACGCAGTGTCAATCGCGCCTCGGTCATGTCCATCACCCCGGGTGACACCACCAGGTCGACGTCCATCGTCTCCAGCTGCCACAACAGCTCCCTGATCCCGTGCATCCCAAAGTGATCCGTCTGCGCCACCGCGACCGTATCCGCATCGCAGCCGCCGATCGCGGTTGCGACCTGGCTATGGTCGCCGAGAATCGGGACCTCACGGCCTCCGATCGTCATGGTATCGCCGCGGGCCGGCCCGTAACCGGGAATGCAGACACCGACCACGACGCCGCCGGCCACCGGATCGCGGGCCAGTTCATGCGCAAGGTGCGAAACCGACTGGCGGTCTCCGATCGCCAGAACCCTGGTCTGGCATTCGCCCTGTGCGTGCTTGCGGCAGAGCTGCTTTCGCCACAGGCTGCGGCTGGCCAGCAGCCCGAAGGTGCCGACGGGAAGCGCGATTGCCAGATAGCCGCGGGCCAGATTGATGTTGGCGAGCAAGGTGACCATCGCGATGATTCCGAACGTCCAGAACGACGCGGTGCCGATCCGCCGGTATTCGTCGATACCTGCCCCGATGATTCGCGTTGAGCGCGTTTGAAATACGGCGAGGGCCGACATCCACAGTGCTGCGAAGAGCAAGGAAAAGAACGTCATCATCGGGTCCGAGTAACCCGATGTGTTCGCAATTTCGCCGAACCGCACGGACTGGGCAAGCAGTACGGACGCGCACACAATCGCCGAGTCGCTGATGCGCAGACGCTGCGAATATCGGTCCTGCCAGCGCGGTATCGCGTGGCCGGCGGCCGAGTGCTCTGCACGGGTGGTTAGCTGCCCGCCGCTGGTTTCGCTGCGATACGAGGACGTGCCGGTCGGCCAGGGCTTCAGCTGTCGCCGGCCGGGCTGGATGACATCCACCGTGTTGGGGTTGATCAACGACTGATGCATGATGCCACCTTCTCGGCTGGTGCCAGTCTGGATTTGCGCGACGGCCAGCTCGCGTCCTGGTCGGAGATGACCATGACCGGTAGCGGCCAGGTGATTCTGAATTTTGTTTGGTGCCAGTGAATCCCGTGCCCGTCGGCCATCATGTGCTGACCGCTGATCTGGTAGGCGTGTAGTTCACTCACCGCTCCTTCTTTGCAACCGGGCCCGCATAAAAACCTGTCCGCTCACGGGATGGCCTACGCGTATCCGGCAGCCGGCGGGCGTGTCATCACGGTCGGGATCACTCCGTATCGGGGCCCGAGGGTCTTGCCCGAGGCGGCCGCCAGTCGGGGTAGCGAGCCCATCACGCTGGGCGGCATATTTGCACCGGCAAGATTGACGGCGGGTAACGCCGACACGGCACCGTTGGCGGCCGGAATGACGCTGGTCCAGCCCGCCGGCACGGCCAGCGGCCCTAACGAGGCCGCACTGCCGAGGCTGCCGAAGACACCGGATCCGAGCGACCCGAGTGCGCCCGCGCCGGTGCTCGCCGCACTTGCGGCCGTCGATGCCGCGGTTCCGGCGGCCGCCATGGCGCCGTTGCCGGCCGCACTCGCCAAGCCTTGTGCGGTCTGTGCCATGCCGAGAATGGAGGACATCCCGTACAGCGGGGTCGCTGCCGCCGAAAAGGCGCTGGGAATGGCGCCGGGGATACCCGACGCGAGGCCTGTCATGATCGACGAATTGGCCGAATCGGTCGCCGCGGCCCCGGCGCTTCCACCGGCGTCGCCGACATCGGTAATCCCGTACCTCATCGGAGATGAGAGCCCCTGCAATGTCTTCGGCACCGAGTTCACCACGTGCGTCAGGTCCGATTGCTGCGATTGCGCGGCGGCCCGCCCGACCGCGCCGGCCTGCCGGTCCATCCCGCTCTCATCGGTCACCTGCGGCGCCGGGTTGAACGGCGTCACCGAGCACGCGGCGGCCGAGCCCGCGGCGTACTCGTACATCGCTGCGGCGTCCTGGGCCCACATTTCGCCGTACTCGGCCTCGGTAGCTGCGATCGCTGTCGAGTTCTGGCCGAAGAAGTTGGTCGCGACCAGCGCCGCGAGCTGGGCCCGGTTGGCGGCGACCGCCGGCGGCGGGACGGTCATGGTGAAGGCGGCCTCGTATACCTCCACGGCGAGCCTGGCTTGACCGGCCGACTCCGCTGCCCGCGCGGCGGCCCCGGCCATCCACGCCATGTATGGCGCGAACGCGGATGCCATCGCCAGCGAAGAGGGACCCATCCAGCGTGCGGTGGTTAACCCGGCGATAACTGAGCGGTAGCAACTAGCCGCGGCATGCAGTTCGGCGGCCAACGCGTCCCAGGCCACCCCGGCGGCCGTGAGTGATAGCGGACCGGGACCGGCGTACATCCTCGTGGAGTTGATCTCCGGGGGAAACGCCCCGAAATCGATCACTTCAGACCCCGGCCGTCAGTAGGGGGAAGCGGCGCGACGGCGGCCAAAAGCTGGAGCCGATCATCCAGACATCGAGAAACCGCTGGTCCGCCGCGACCTGCCGGTCATCTGAGACCGGCGACCAGCGGTTGGCCGTGACGAGCGACATGTGCATCCCCTTACGCGGTTCAGACGACCGAGACAGTGATTAGGGCTTCTGCAAACTGACTATCGCATAATAGCCTACAAAACATACTAATAGTTTGACAACATGGTGTGATGTAGACCTCAGGTATTTACGGGGCCGTCAACCGCGACGACCCGTATGACTGATAACCTCGTTCATGGGCTAGACACTTGAGCGACGCGGGCGTTTGCTCGCTCCGAATCCCAAGAACCGAGGTATGCGTGCCCTGCTTGAGCAAGGCGTCGTTGACGTGGAAGCGGGCGACACCGCCCGCGGCGCCAGCCTGGGCACAAACACCTGCAGCAAAGCCTCCGCCGCGGAGTTCTTTACTGCGATGACCACACACTCGACAGACGGACGCGCGGACACCACCCGGCAACAGATCCTGCGGGCCGCAGCGCACCAGTTCGCCCGACGGCCCTACCACGAAGTCGGTCTCGACGACATTCTGGCCGCGGCTGAACTGACCAAAGGCGCGATGTACTTCCACTTCAAGTCGAAGCACGCGTTGGCGGTCGCGATCATCGACGGCCAGACCGAGGCCGGCGCGGTAGCCGTGCAAGACTTGCTGACCCGCGGCCTTTCCGGGCTCGAGACCCTCATCGACTTTTCGTATCTGATCGCCATCAAAGACATCACGACAGATGTCGTCAGGTCAGGACTGAATCTGTTGGAGTCGATCGGTCTGTCGGACGGCCTACAGGAGAGATTGTTCGATCGATGGATCAAAGCCTTGGCCAGAGTCGCGGAGCGGGCCAAGTCGGAGGGCGACATCAATGAACAGTGCGACCCGCAGGGCATCGGCCGTTTGATGGTCTCGCTGCATATGGGGCTGCGAAAAACCAGCAATCTCGACGAACCGGAGCGGTTCCTGCGCGACCTGGAGATGTGCTGGACGCTGCTGCTCACCGGGATTCTGCAACCGGACCGCAGCGAGTACTTCAGCCAATTCCTGAGGCGGCGTGCGGCGCTCGCAATCAATAGCACTTCGAGCGATGTCCAAGCGCAATAGCGACGAACGCGGGTCGCACGGTCGGATTGCTGCAGTGAGCGCAGACATCCTTGACGTTCTTGCGGGCAAAACGAACGCAGGGGAGCGATCGGTGTATCCGACGAGATTCGGGAGGTGCGGGCACAATGGCGCGCCAGGTCCGATCTGAAGCCACTCGGCGAAAGATCCTCGATGCCGCGATCGAAGTGTTCGGTGAGGTCGGTTATGCCGCGGCCGGATGGAGCACGATCATTGAGCGGACGGGAATGACCAAGGGCGCCCTGTACCACCACTTCGATTCGAAAGAATCGTTGGCCTCCAACCTCATCGAGGAAGGCTCCGACAGGATTCTCAGCGCTTACCGGAATGTCTGCGGGTCGTCATCGCCGGGGCTGGAGAACATGGTGCACGGCTCGTTCACGATCGTCGAAGTGTTGGGCTCGGACAAGATGGCCCGGGCGGCCGCGCAATTGGCTACTGCGTTAAGCGGATTCAACGAGGCCGCGTCGCGCTTCTACGCCAACCTGGTGCTCGAGACGGCGCAGGAGGCGCACCGCGCAGTCAAAGAAGGAGACCTGCGGAGCGACGTCGAACCGGACGTGCTGAGTGCGTCGATCGTGGGCACCATCTCCGGGATGCGGTTGATAGCTACCGCGATATCCAGCCACGGCCGAATCGGGGACATCGTCGGCGACCCCTTTGCGCGTTTGCATCAGATATGGGAGCTGCTGCTGCCCGGCATTGTCTCGGAAGCGTCGTTGCCCTACTTCCAGCAATTCCTGCGGCGCGAAGTAATGCGTCATACCGCGGCCAGCGCTCCCCGCGGCGATGCGGCAGCGGAATCGGAATCCGATTAGGCCTCGACGAGAGTCCGGGCGCCGGGCATCTCGAACAGGTGATGCGCGATGCCTTTTCGCGTTCGCCGCGGCCGCAAATCCGTTATTGGGGTTAAAGCGCTTTCAACAATGCATACTGTTCCGGTGATCTTCCGGAAATCTTTCGGTCGAGTAATTGTGCTGGCCGGTATCGTCGGATTCTTGGTGATGAGTGCTCCAGCGTCATGGGGCGCGCCCGCTGACCCTCCCACGGCGACGGACTCGATGACGACGCTGGCGTTGGCCGACCTAGGGTCTCCCGCCACCCTGGAGTTCTGGGGCTTGACGAACAGCGTGCAGCTGACGCTGCCGGTGCTGCACGGTCTGACACCGACCGCCCTCAACACGACGGTCGAACTGCCGATCAATCTACGATCCGGATTGATCACCGTAACGCAGGGTGATCGCACCATCACGAGACTGAACCTGCCCACCAGCGATCAGGCCCCGATCGTCATTCCGCTCACCGGCGCCGAGGTGATCGACAATTCGTTGACCGTAATGGTGCGTGCGTATCTGGTGCCATTAGACGGATTTTGCTTGTATCCGGAGAGTCCGCTGCGGCTGACCAACGGGACGGTCACCTACACCGGTACTGAACTGCCGCCCACCACGGTGTCCCATTTCTTGCCGCCGGTGCTGCGAAAGCTGACTATCTATTTGCCGCAATCGCCGTCGGTAGCTGAGTCCGACACGGCAATTCAACTGGCCACCTCGACCGCCGCACACTACGGCCAACAGGCTCCCGATATCGTGGTCTCCCCGTTGGTGGAAGGGCTGGCGGCGCCACCGACGCCGCCGCAACCACTGGAACGTCAGGTCGTCATCAAAGAGGGGCCAGACAACGGGCTCAGCCTGCAAGGCTCGACCGGTGTGCCGTGGCTGCTGATTTCAGGACCGCTGAACCGATCTGACGAACCGGACACCGCGCTGTTGTTCAGCGACCTGTCGGATCTGGCCCTGACATCCAAGGTGTCGGTGGAATCTCCCAGGCCGAAAGTGCAACTACCGGGCGACGCCATCACACTGCGCGAACTGGGCCAGTCCGTCGTCAACGTGACTGCGCTGCAACCCCGGGTGTCAATCGGACTGGACCAGACGAGGTTTGGCAGATCCATTCGATCGGTGCGTGTTCATCTGCAGGGTTCTTACACTCCGACCCCTAACAACATCGGCGGCCAGATCGCGGTCACGATCGGCCGCGAGACCATCGACCACTGGCCGACCGATGGACACGGCAACATCGATCGATGGGTCGACGTGCCGGACCGGCTGCTACAGCGATATACCAGTGTCGATTTGGTTTACGATGTCGCGGGCAACATCGGACATTGCGGAGACTTTTACACCGCCGGGCCGGGAAACCAGCTGCTCACGTTGAACATCAGCGGCGACAGCATCATTCAGAGCAACCCTGCCGCACCGCCGGTACCGGATGGTTTCCAATCGGTGCCACAAACACTGATGCCCCGCGTTCAGGTGGGTATCGCGGAGCACTCGTTGATTGACACGGTGCGCGCGCTCGACATCATGGTGGGCCTGCAGCGAATGAGCGCGATACCGATCGACACCAGCGTCACCAGCCTGAAACAAGCGATCGATTCCTCGAATCCCGCACTACTGATTTCCGCCGACGGGTGGAACCAGTCCGACGTGGTGCTGCCGGTGACCGCCGGGCCGAGCGGCCCAATCACGGTCGGTGCTGTCGGATCGGGGGACAAGCCCACCAAGCTCACGTTGGACCCGGTGCTGCGGTTCGCTTCTCTCCAAACGGTTTTCAACCGTGGTCGGTCACTGCTGATCGCGACGTCCAACGGAGCGCCCGGACAACTTGACGAGCTGATCAGGTGGCTCAAGAGCGACAACAACAAGCACTGGCAAAGACTCAAAGGTGTTGCGGTGGTGTCGGTGCCCGGACAAGACCCGGTGACCGTCGAGCGTCCCACGTTGGCTGGCGGTGTGGCCCCCGGGGGATCCGGTACTCATTCCGACCTCGACTGGCTGTGGTGGTTCGGCGCCGGTTGGGTCGCTGTGGCCATCGTCGGTGCAGGAGTGATCGTCTGGCGGGTAAGGCGCGAATCATGGCGGCGCCGATAGCGTTCGGCCTGTGATGGCGCGAGTCACAGACATCGGGACACGGGCGGCCATCAAGAACGTCGCGGCCGGAATGCTCTGTGCTGCAGGGGTTCCGGCATTGGCCCGGCGAAGGCATAACGACGTCCTCGCCATCGTGATGTTTCACGGTGTGGAAGATCTACCGCTGTCGCCGGCGTGCTGGCATGTCGCCGGCTTGGCGCTGTATCGCCGCCAATTGGAGTACGTCCGTGAGCACTTCAACGTCCTTCCGTTGGAGGAGGCCCTCAATCGGCTTGCTGCCGGGACGTTGCCGCCGCGAGCGATGGCGATCACGTTCGACGACGGCACTCGCAACCTCGCGACACACGCCATGCCGGTGCTGCGGGATCTGAATCTGCCCGCGGCGGTGTTCCTGGCGACCGGCCCGATCGGCACCGCGGAAACGTTGTGGCCCGATCGGCTTTGGCTGGCGATCGCCCGCAGTAATACGGCCGAAATCAACCTGGCCGCATTGGGATTGGGAACTCGTTCACTCGCCGGCGCCACCTTGCGTGGCAGGGTCTACGCGGCGGCGGTTGAGAAGTTGAAAGACCTTGCCGACGCGGAACGGATCACGGTGCTGGACGAGCTCGTCGGCGCACTGGGCTACCACGCCGACGCCGGGCCGTTCCGAATGCTCACCTGGGACGACGCGCGTGAGATGGCCCGCGACCCTTTGGTGACGCTATATCCCCACACGGTGACCCATCCCATCCTCGCCCGGTGCGATGACGACAAGATCAGGCGGGAGATCACGGATTCCTGCGCGGCACTCGAACGTGAGACTGGCTCCACACCAACGGTTTTCGCTTACCCGAACGGCCGACTACAAGACTTCGATGATCGGGCCAAGGCAGTGTTGCGTGACCGGGGGGTGCGCTGGGCGTTGTCCACCACGGCGGGATTCGCGGATCGTCGCTGTGACCCGCTGGCATTGCCCCGGTTAGCGGTGGGCAGCAGTTCGTCCTTCGACTACTTCCGGCTGATGGTTTCCGGCGGTCTGCCGCGACGGCCCGGCACCGCCGTCGCGCGGGCCACTAGGAAGGCTGTCGGCTAGCGGGCTTCTTCCCAAAGGTGCTCGGTCAGATCCTGGAACGTGGCAAGGGCGAACCGATCATCAACCCGCCTCGCCGCGGACTTGCTCATCATCGCGCGTACCACTGAGCCATCCTTGTGCGCCAGTTCGACGACCATGTTGGCGAGGGCATGCACCGTTGCCAGCAGCGAATCTGACGCCGGGGCCTGGTGAAAGATTTGTTCGAACCGCAGCGATAACGTCTCGTCCGGCTCGTAGCCCATCATGTCGGAAAATGCGGTATTGGCGAACAAGATACTGCCGTCTTGCCCGATGGCCAGTACCGGAACCGGAATGCGCTCCAGCACGACCAGTGCGGGCAACTCCCTCAAGGCGGCCATCGGCGATTGGCTCTGATACGAATTCTGGCGTCGTTCCACAGCCCGATTATGGGCTATGGCAGAAGTTATGACGGACGCTTTTGTGCAAAGCGGCGCAGAAGTATCGCGGTGTCACCGAACTCGCTTGATCCTCAATGGAATTGTCCGGTCATCGGCCGCTAGATCATTCCGCTTCGGGAACCGCCTGGTAGCGGGGGAATACACCGGTGGGAGCCGGCAGCACCGTACCGGGTGTCAGCCGGGTGCCGACGGCGTCGAACGCCCGTTGGTCGTCCGGCTGCCCGAGCAGATCCAGCAGCTTGCCCGCCGATTCGGGCATGGCGGGCTGGACCAGCAGCGCGGCGATGCGGACCGCCTCGCAGGTGACGTACAGAACGGTCCGGAACCGTGCCTGATCGGCCCCGGATTCGCTCTTGCGCAGCACCCACGGCTGCTGGGCGGAAAAGTACCTATTGGCCTCGCCGAGCATCAGCCAGATCGCTTCCAATGCCAAGTGCATCGCCTGCGAGTCGAAGCTGGCGCGTACGCGCTCCAAGAGACCGTCGGCCGTCGCGAGCAACTCGGTGTCGGCGGCAATCAGCTCGCCGGGTTCTGGAACGACGCCGTCGAGGTTCTTGGCGATCATCGACAACGACCGCTGGGCCAGGTTGCCCAGTTCGTTGGCCAGGTCGGAGTTGGTGCGGGTGACGATGGCCTCCTCGCTGAAGCTGCCGTCCTGGCCGAACGGAACTTCGCGTAACAGGAAATAACGCACCTGATCCACGCCGAAGGTGTCGATCAGCTTCACCGGGTCGACGACGTTGCCCACCGATTTGCTCATCTTCTCGCCCCGGTTGAGCAGGAATCCGTGCGCGAAAACTCTGCGCGGTAACTCGATTCCGGCCGACATCAAAAACGCGGGCCAGTACACCGTGTGGAATCGGATGATGTCTTTGCCGATCATGTGCAAGTCGGCCGGCCAATAGCGCCGGAAACGCTCCGACTCGGTGTCGGGGTAGCCAACGCCGGTCAGGTAGTTGGTCAGCGCGTCGACCCAGACGTACATCACGTGGTCGGGATGTTCGGGGACCTGCACGCCCCAGTCGAATGAGGTGCGTGAGATGGACAGATCACGCAGGCCGCCCGAGACGAAGCTGACCACCTCGTTGCGTCGCACCTCGGGCGCGATGAAGTCCGGGTTCGCCTCGTAGTGGGCCAGCAGCTTGTCGGTGTATGCCGCGAGCCGGAAGAAGTACGTCTGCTCCTCGGTCCAGGTCACCGGGGCGCCGGTTTCGACTGCCACCCGGGTCCCGTCGTCGAGGAGTTTGGTCTCCGACTCGACGAAGAACCGCTCATCGCGCACCGAATACCAGCCCGAGTAGGTGTCCAGGTAAATGTCACCGGCCGCCGACATCCGACGCCAGATCTCCTTGGACGCCTCGTGGTGGTCGGGGTCGGTGGTGCGGATGAAGCGGTCGAAGGAGATGTTCAACCGCTCCTGCAGGCGTTGGAACACATCGGAGTTGCGCCGGGCCAGCTCGGCCGTCGGGATGCCCTCGGTCGCCGCCGTTTCGACCATCTTGAGGCCGTGCTCGTCGGTGCCGGTCAGAAACCGCACATCGAATCCGTCGAGCCGCTTGAAGCGGGCGATCGCGTCGGTTGCGATGTACTCGTAGGCGTGCCCGATGTGCGGGTCGCCGTTGGGATAGGTAATCGCGGTGGTGACGTAATAGGGCCTCATCGCCCTCAACCTTATTTGTGGGCACCTTATTGTGTGCGCGTGAGCTCCCAACGCCAGCCGCCCCCGGCGCCGCAGCCCTTGAGTCCACTCGTGGATGCACACACCCACCTGGACGCCGTTGGCGCCACCGACGCCGAGGGGGTGCGGGCCATCGTGGACCGCGCCGCAGCGGTCGGCGTGGGAACGGTCGTCACGATTGCCGACGACCTGGACTCGGCGCGCTGGGTCACGCACGCCGCCCAGTGGGACCCCCGGGTGTATGCGGCGGTGGCCTTGCACCCGACCCGCGCCGACGCGCTGGACGACGCCGCCCGCGCGGAAATCGAGCGACTGGTCAACCATCCCAGGGTGGTGGCGGTCGGCGAGACGGGCATGGACCTGTACTGGCCCGGCCGGTTGGACGGCTGCGCCGAGCCGGCCGTGCAGCGCGAGGCTTTCGCCTGGCACATCGACCTGGCCAAGCGGTGCGGCAAGCCGCTGATGATCCATAACCGGGAAGCCGACCAAGATGTGCTCGATGTGCTGGCGGCCGAGGGCGCACCGGACACCGTGATCTTCCACTGCTTTTCCTCGGACGCCGCCATGGCCCGCCGCTGTGTGGACGCAGGCTGGATGCTGAGCCTGGCCGGCACCGCGAGCTTCCGCAACGCCCACGCCCTGCGCGAAGCCATCCCGTTGATACCGCCGGAGCAGCTGCTGGTGGAAACCGATGCGCCATTCTTGACGCCCCATCCCTATCGGGGGAGGCCGAATGAGCCCTATTGCCTTCCTTATACTGTTCGGGCGATCGCCGAACTGGTTGATTGTCGCCCAGAGGAGCTTGCTGAGATAACGACCGGCAACGCTCACCGGGTGTACGAATTGGTCACAGATTGAGGTTTACGACCAGGCGATTCTTATACCATCGCCGCGTCAGAGTTGCCCAACATTGACCGGTTCGTTACCGTCTTGTGATCGAACGGTAGGGCCTGCGGGCCCTTAATTTGTGACTTGCTGCTGAATGAGTGGGTTGTTGAGGGTTGGGTAGCGCGCGTTGAGTGTATTGACAAAACTTCATCAGAACCCTTCGCCGATGTTGCGACTCGTGGTCGGAGGGCTGCTGGTAGTCCTGGCATTCGCGGGCGGATATGCGGTCTCGGTATGTAAGACGGTGACATTGACCGTCGACGGGGTCGCGATGCGGGTGACCACCATGAAGTCCCGGGTCATCGACGTCGTCGAAGAGAATGGTTTCGCCATCGACGAACGCGACGACCTGTATCCCGCCGCTGATGTCGCGGTTCACGACGCCGGCAAGATCGTGTTGCGGCGCAGCCGCCCGTTGCAGATCTCACTGGACGGCCATGACACCAAACAGGTGTGGACCACCGCATCCACCGTGGACGAGGCGCTGGCTCAGTTGGCGATGACCGACACCGCCCCGGCCGCCGCCAACCGCGCCAGCCGTGTTCCGCTGGCCGGTATGGCGCTGCCCGTGGTCAGTGCCAAGACGGTCCGAATTCACGACAGCGGTGCCATCCGCACCGTGCATTTGGCGGCACCGAATGTCGCCGGTCTGCTCAGCGCCGCCGGCGCACCGCTGCAGGAGAGCGACCAGGTGGCACCCGCCGCGACGGCACCGATCGTCGACGGGATGGAAGTCGAGGTGACCCGCAACCGAATTCAGCAGGTCACGGAGCGAATCCCGTTGCCGCCGAACGCCCGTCGGATCGAAGATCCGGGTATGAACATGAGCCGCCAGGTCGTCGAGGATCCGGGCAGCCCAGGCACCCAGGACGTCACCTTCTCGGTGGCCACTGTCAACGGCGTCGAGACCGGCCGGCTGCCGATCGCCAACACCGTGATCACGCCGGCCCGCGACTCGGTGGTCCGCATCGGCACCAAGCCCGGCACCGACGTGCCCCCGGTCAGTAACGGCTCCATCTGGGATGCGATCGCGAGCTGTGAGGCCGGCGGAAACTGGGCGATCAACACCGGTAACGGGTATTACGGCGGTGTGCAGTTCGATCAGGGCACCTGGGAGCGTAACGGCGGGTTGCGGTTCGCCTCCCGCGCCGACCTCGCCACCCGCGAGGAGCAGATCACCGTTGCCGAGGTGACCCGAGAGCGCCAGGGTTGGGGCGCGTGGCCAGTGTGCAGCGGAAGAGCTGGTGCACGCTGACCATCCGGCTACTCGGGCGCACCGAGATCAGGCGGCTGGCCAAAGAACTTGAATTTCGGCCACGGAAATCCCTCGGCCAAAACTTCGTCCACGACGCCAACACGGTGCGCCGGGTGGTTTCCACGTCCGGGGTGAGCCGGTCGGACCACGTCCTGGAAGTCGGACCGGGGCTGGGATCGCTGACCCTGGCGCTGCTCGACCGCGGCGCCGCCGTCACCGCCGTCGAAATCGACCCGGTGCTGGCCGAGCGGCTGCCCCAGACGATCACCGAGCACTCGCATAGCGAAATCCAGCGCCTGACGGTGGTCAACCGCGACGTCCTGACCCTTCGCCGTGCTGATCTGGCCGAGCAGCCGACCGCCGTGGTCGCGAACCTGCCGTACAACGTCGCGGTCCCCGCGCTGCTGCACTTGCTGGCCGAGTTCCCGTCCATTCGGGTCGTGACGGTCATGGTGCAGGCCGAGGTCGCCGAGCGCCTGGCGGCGGAGCCCGGTGGCAAGGAGTACGGCGTGCCCAGCGTCAAGGTCCGCTTCTTCGGCCGGGTTCGGCGATGCGGCATGGTGTCGCCGACCGTCTTCTGGCCGATTCCCCGGGTCTACTCCGGGCTGGTCTGCATCGATCGGTACGCGAGCTCGCCGTGGCCCACCGATGAAGCCTTCCGCCGGCAGGTGTTCGAACTGATCGACATCGCATTCGGTCAGCGGCGCAAGACCTGCCGCAACGCTTTCGTGGAGTGGGCCGGCTCCGGCAGCGAGTCGGCGGATCGGTTGCTGGCGGCCAGTATTGACCCTGCCCGCCGCGGGGAGACACTCTCCATCGACGACTTCGTGCGGCTGTTGCAGCGGTCCGCCGACCGGTCCGATGGCGGCGCCGAGACAACTCCGCGGATTGCCGATCAGGGCCCGCCTCCGCCGGCTGATTGCGGGCCGTCCGGTGCGCCGTTGCGTGTGGTTGAGCGGTAGCAGCGATAGTCTGCTGCGGTGTCAGCGTCTGACGGCAACACCGCCGCGGCTTGGGTGCCCACCGGGTCGGTCACCGTCCGAGTGCCTGGAAAGGTCAACCTCTATCTGGCGGTCGGCGACCGTCGCGAGGACGGCTATCACGAGCTGACGACGATCTTCCAGGCCGTCTCGCTGCTCGACGAGGTGACGGTCCGCAATGCCGACGTGCTCTCGCTCGAAATGGTCGGCGAGGGCGCCGACAAGCTGCCCACCGACGAGCGCAACCTGGCCTGGCAGGCCGCCGAGCTGATGGCCGAACACGTCGGCCGGGCGCCGGATGTGTCGATCATCATCGACAAGTCCATTCCGGTGGCCGGCGGAATGGCCGGTGGCAGCGCCGACGCTGCGGCGGTGCTGGTCGCGATGAACTCGCTGTGGGAACTCAACGTGCCGCGCCGTGATCTGCGGATGCTGGCCGCGCGGCTGGGCAGCGACGTGCCGTTCGCACTGCATGGCGGCACCGCGTTGGGCACCGGTCGCGGCGAGGAGCTGGCGACGGTGTTGTCCCGCAACACCTTCCACTGGGTGTTGGCGTTCGCCGGCGGCGAGCTGCTGACGCCGGCCGTCTTCACCGAACTGGACCGGCTGCGGGCGGCCGGGGATCCGCCCCGGCTGCCCGCGCCCGGGCCGGTGCTGGCCGCCCTGGCGGCCGGCGACGCCGAGCAACTGGCACCGTTGTTGGGCAACGAGATGCAGGCGGCCGCGGTGAGTCTCGACCCCGGCCTGCGCCGGACGTTGCGCGCCGGTGTGGAGGCCGGGGCGCTGGCCGGCATCGTGTCGGGCTCGGGGCCGACGTGTGCCTTCCTCTGCCGGTCGGCGGCCGCGGCGGTCGACGTCGGCACCGAGGTTTCCGGAGCGGGTGTCTGCCGCACGGTGCGGGTCGCCAGTGGGCCGGTGGTGGGCGCTCGCGTGGTCCCGGCACCTACCGAGGTGTGAATCTTTACCCCATTTTGCGCATGGGTTTGGCGCGTCCCTAAGAGGAGCTTAAGATATTGCGCGGTGACGGGAAACGTTGAGCAAGATCACTTAATTCCATCGTCCGCCGGGCGTCCCGGCGGACGATTACTGAATCGGGCCCGAGGTTTCTGGGTTCCGTTTCGCGCTCATCGAGTGACCGACCGTCGCTGGATTGCGGCGGGCGCGGGCGCGTCACCGATTCGAGACCTAGCAGCCGCCCAATTGTGTTTGCGTGGCTGCGGCGAAGTGCTGGTCAGCGGCGGAATATGAGATCCCGGGCGTTGGGACGAGGGCTGGAACCGAGGAGGCTTTTGTGAGCAGGTTTACCGAGAAGATGTACCGCAATGCCCGGTCCGCGAAGACGGGCATGGTCACCGGTGAACCCCACGAACCGGTCCGCCACACCTGGGGCGAGGTCCACGAGCGCGCCCGTCGTATCGCGGGCGGCCTGGCCGCCGCCGGCATCGGGCCGGACGACGCGGTAGGTGTGCTCGCCGGTTATCCGGTGGAGATCGCGCCGACGGCGCAGGGCCTCTGGATGCGTGGGGCCAGCCTGACCATGCTGCACCAGCCCACGCCGCGAACCGACCTGGCCGTCTGGGCCGAGGACACCATGAACGTCATCGGCATGATCGAGGCGAAGGCCGTCGTCGTCTCCGAGCCGTTCCTGGTGGCCATCCCGGTCCTCGAGGAGAAGGGCATCAAGGTCCTCACCGTCGCCGACCTGCTCGCGGCGGAACCGATCGACCCCGTCGAGGTCGGCGAGGACGCGCTCGCGTTGATGCAGCTGACCAGCGGCTCAACCGGATCGCCGAAGGCCGTGCAGATCACCCACCGCAACATCTACTCCAACGCCGAGGCGATGTTCATCGGCGCCCAGTACAACGTCGACACGGACGTCATGGTCAGCTGGCTGCCTTGCTTCCACGACATGGGCATGGTCGGCTTCCTCACCATCCCGATGTACTTCGGCGCCGAGCTGGTCAAGGTCACCCCGATGGACTTCCTGCGCGACACGCTGCTGTGGGCCAAGCTCATCGACAAGTACAAGGGCACCATGACCGCGGCGCCCAACTTCGCGTACGCCTTGCTGGCCAAGCGGCTGCGTCGCCAGGCCAAGCCCGGCGACTTCGACCTGTCCACCCTGCGCTTCGCCCTGTCCGGCGCCGAACCGGTCGAGCCCGCCGACGTCGAGGACCTGCTCGACGCGGGCAAGCCGTTCGGCCTGAACCCGGCGGCCATCCTGCCGGCCTACGGCATGGCCGAAACCACGCTGGCCGTGTCCTTCTCGGAATGCAACGCCGGTCTGGTGGTCGACGAAGTCGACGCCGACCTGCTGGCCGCCCTGCGCCGCGCCGTACCGGCCACCAAGGGCAACACCCGCCGGCTGGCCACGCTCGGCCCGCTGCTGCAGGACCTCGAGGCGCGCATCATCGACGAGAACGGCGATGTGATGCCCGCCCGCGGCGTCGGCGTCATCGAGCTGCGCGGTGAGTCGTTGACTCCCGGCTACCTCACCATGGGTGGCTTCATTTCGGCGCAGGACGAGAACGGCTGGTATGACACCGGTGACCTCGGCTACCTGACCGAGGAGGGCCACGTCGTGGTCTGCGGCCGCGTCAAGGACGTCATCATCATGGCGGGCCGCAACATCTATCCCACCGACATCGAGCGGGCCGCCTGCCGCGTCGAGGGCGTGCGGCCCGGCTGCGCGGTGGCGGTCCGGCTGGACGCCGGCCACTCCCGCGAAACCTTCGCCGTGGCGGTGGAGTCCAACGCCTTCCAGGACCAGACCGAGGTCCGTCGCATCGAGCACCAGGTTGCCCGCGAAGTGGTGGCCGAGGTGGACGTGCGGCCGCGCAACGTGGTGGTGCTCGGCCCGGGAACCATCCCGAAGACACCGTCGGGCAAGCTGCGCCGATCCACGTCCGTAAGCCTGGTCACCTAGTCCGGTTGGCCGGCCTACCAGGCGTGGACGCGATTCTGCGCGGGCTCTAGCCCCAGTTCGACCAGCAACTCGGTGGCATCCGCGGCCTGCTCGCAGATGATGGGCACCTCGGCACGTTCGGCGGCGCTGAAGCTTTCCAAGACAAACGCCGCCGGGTCTTTGCGTCCCGGCGGGCGGCCGATGCCGATGCGGACTCGCTGAAAGTCCTTGCTGCCCAACGCGTTAGCGACCGAACGCAGACCGTTGTGACCGCCTTCGCCGCCGCCGATCTTGAGCCGGATGCGGCCGAAGTCCAAGTCGAGGTCGTCGTGGATGACGATGATGCCGCCCGGTGTCACCGAGTAGAACTTCGCCAACGGGCCGACCTGGCGGCCGGATTCGTTCATGTAGCAGCGCGGCTTGGCCACCACTACGGGGTGTCCGGCGAGGCGGCCGCTGACAATCTCAGCGCCGGAACGCTTGTGCGCCTTGAACTTCGAACCCATCCGTGCCGCCAGCAGGTCGGCGACCATGAACCCGACGTTGTGTCGAGTCCGGGCGTAGTTGTCTCCGGGATTGCCCAGGCCGACGACCAACAACGGCTCGGCCACGTTGCGATCCGCCTACTCGGACTCGGCTTCGGCGGCCTCTTCTTCGCCGGCCGCTGCTTCCTCTTCGCCTTCGGACGCCGCGGCTTCCTCGGTGACCTCGCCCGCGCCCTCTTCGGCGAGTTCCTCGGCGGTCGGCGCGGTAACCACGTTGACCACCAGCGTCTCCGGGTCGGAGATCAGGGTGACGCCCTTGGGCAGGCCGACCTGTCCGGCGGTGAACTGGGTGCCCGGCTCGGCACCCTCGACCGACACCGTCAGCTGCTCGGGAATCGACAGGGCGTCGGCCTCGACCTCGATGGCGGTGGCGTCCTGGGTCACCAGCGTGCCCGGCACGGCCTCGCCCTCGATGACGACGCGGACCTCGACGACGACCTTCTCGCCGCGACGCACGACCAACAGGTCGGCGTGCTGAATGGTGCGGCGAATCGGGTGGATGTCGAGCGACTTGGTCAGTGCCAGCTGCTCCTTGCCGTCGATGTCGAGGGTCAGCACGGCGTTGGTACCGGCGTGGCGCAGCACCGCCGCGAAGTCGTGTCCGGGCAGTTCCAGGTGCTGCGGGTCGGCGCCGTGGCCGTAGAGGACGGCTGGAATCTTGCCGTCGCGACGGGCCCGCCGGGACGCACCCTTGCCGGTCTCGCCGCGGACCGCGACCTTCAGCTGGTTGACTGCTTGCTTGGCCATCGTGTCGCTCCTGTGTGCTCGCCTGTGTTTCGGGGCACGGCCAGGTACGCGACGAATCGTCGGTCTCCGTCGATAACGGTGCTGGCCAGCCAGCTACCCTCGCCGTGACGCCCGGTCAGGTTAGCGCATCTGCACCTCAGAGGGGAAATTCTGCGCCTGGGCGGCCGCGGTCCGCGTGCGAGTCACCTGTCACTCGGCCGTCACACCTCACTCGGCCGTCACACCTCGCTCGGCAGTCACGCCCGTCACTCGGCGGAGGTGATGGTGCACGTGCCCACCTTTGAGCGACAAACCTGCGGCCGCCACGTACGCCGCCCCTGTTGTCGCTCAGAGGCGGGCAAAACGTCTATTGGTTCTGTCGAGGGACTCCTGTGTCGCCTGGGACCGACGTGACCTCAAAGGGGGAATTTGGTCTTCGTGAGCTGTTCGGACAGCGACCACAGCGCCGCCGCGGTGGCCGAATCCCGGGCGCGCCGGCTGCGCCCCACCGGTTGGGTGCGGCCCATCTGACCGAAGCGGGGACCGACGAACGTGTCTCCCGGCAGGTCCTGGGATGCCGCGTACAAGGTTTGCCGGGCACCGAAATCGGCGTTGGTCGCGACTACCCGCGTCACCGCCGACATCAGCGTGTCACCCAATTTGCGGCCGGAGGCGCCCTGCAGGTTGGTGTGCGAGTAACCCGGGTGGGCCGCCAGCGCGCGTAGCGGGGAACCGGCCGCGGTGAGCCGCCGCTGCAGCTCGCTGGTGAACAGCAGGTTGGCGAGTTTGGACTGGCTGTAGGCCAGCCACGCCGAGTAGCGCCGGTTCTGCCAGTTCAGGTCGTCGAGGTTGATGCTTCCGGGCCAGTGCGCCATCGACGACACGGTGACCACCCGATCGGTCAGCTTGGGCAGCAACAGGTTCGTCAGCGCGAAGTGGCCCAGATGGTTGGTGCCGATCTGGGTCTCGAAGCCGTCGACCGTCAGCCCGAAGGGGGCGGCCATGATGCCGGCATTGTTGATCAGCACGTCGGCGTTGTTCACCCCGTCGGCGAACCGGCGCACCGATGACAAATCCTGCAGGTCAAGTTCACGGACCTCGACCTGACCGGCCATCTGACGGGCCGCCGTCTCGCCCTTGCGAATGTTGCGGACGGCCATGATGATCGTGGCCCCTCGTCGCGCCAGCTCGCGGGCCGTCACGGCGCCCAGCCCGCTGTTGGCGCCAGTGATGATGACGGTTCGTTCGGCAAACGACGGTAGGTCTGCGGCGGTCCAGCCGGTCATGGCTGACAACACTAATCGCGATGCGGACCGCCTAGTGCCCTACGTCGAATTCCAGCGGCAAGGTGACGGGACCGGTGATTCCACTGATGGCTTTCCATGGGACCGGGCCGATTGGCCGAGGATTGGGCATGCGTTGGGTGATCACCCGCAGCGCTTCGGTCAGTTCGAGTCGCGCGAGGTGGGCGCCCAGGCAGTAATGCACGCCGCCGCCGAAGGTGAGCATGGCCGGAGGGTCCGCTCGGGTGATGTCGACGCGGTCGGGATTTGGGTAGACGTCGGGGTCACGGTTCGCTGCGGCGGTGTTGGCGAGCACCAGGGTGCCCGCAGGAATGCACACCCCGGCCAGTTCAATGTCTTCGGCGGCCTTGCGGATGGTGCCGAAAATGATGGGGCAATAGCGCATCAGCTCATGAACCGCGTCGGCCGCCAATTCGGGGTGCCGGCCCACTAAGGCCCATTGGTCGGGGTGGTCGGCCAGCACCTGCACCGCCGCCGCGAGCTGGTTGCGGGTCGTGTCGGTACCGGCACCGAGGAGGGTGGCGCTCAGCATGAGCAGCTCGTCGTGGGTGAGCCGGTCACCGTCGTCTTCGGTGCGGATGAGCTCGGAGATCAGGTCGTCGGACAGCGATGCGCGGCGCCGCGCGATGAGTTCCTCGAGGTAGGCGTCGAGCTGATCCCATGCGGCCAAGATCGCCGGGCCGTCTTCGGCGACGTTCCAGTCGAAGATCTTCTTGATGTCATCGGTCCAGTCGCTGAACAGGTGCCAGTCCTCGGGCGGTGCGCCCAGTAACGCGCAGATGACGGGCGCGGGGTAGCCGCGGGCGATGTCGGAAACGACGTCGCAGCGACCTGCGGCCGTGAGTGGTTCGACCAGGCCATTGATGATCTCGATGACCAGCGTGCGCAACCGCTCTGCGCCCCGGGGTGCAAAGGCCTTCGACACCAGCCGGCGCTGCCGGTGATGCACATCGCCGTCGAGCCCGAGGATATTGCTGATCGCCCTATCCCACAGCGGGCCGGAGGTGATGCCCTGCAGGTCGAGTCCGAGGCCGTGCGCTGTGATAAATCTGTTGTCGCGCAATACAGTTCGGACCAGTTCGTAGCTCAAGACTTCCGGTCCGTGCGGGCCGAGGGCGATCGGCGATAGTTCGCGGGCGCCGTCGATAATGCGGTGTGCCTCGTCGGGATCGGTGAGATGGTCGTAGGCAATGACGGGCAGGCCGGCGTCGAAAACGCTCGGGCATGTGGTCGTCTGGGCGATTGTCATGGCGGCCTCCTTGGTCGGGTGTAGTCGACTATCCGGCCCCGCACGGCCCACACCATCCGCCGCGACGCGCATATCTGCGCGCCGGGGGGTCGTAGATCCGTGCGCCCGCCGTGGTGGATCTGCGCGCATTGGCCGATGTTTTGCCTCGTCGGAGACGCAATCCTGGCTAACATGAGCCAACACGCGGAGATAGCGCCGCTAACCTGGGACGATTTGGGCGTGGTCGAGTTGCTGCCGACCGGAACGGTGACATTGCTGCTGGCCGATGTCGAGGGCTCGACGCGGTTATGGGAAACGCAACCCGCGCAGATGACCGACGCGCTGGCCCAGCTGAACAAAATCGTGAACGAGTCGGTCGCTGCGCATGACGGGGTGCGCCCGCTCGAACAGGGTGAGGGCGATAGCTTTGTGGCCGCCTTCGCCCGGGCATCCGATGCGGTGGCGTGTGCGCTGGAGTTGCAGCGCGCCCCGTTGGCGCCGATCCGGGTACGTATCGGAATACACACCGGTGAGATTCAACTGCGCGACGACGCCAACTACGCGGGCCCCACCATCAATCGCACGGCGCGGTTGCGCGATCTCGCCCACGGCGGGCAGACCGTGTTGTCGGGCGCAACCGAATCGATGGTGCTGGACCGGCTACCCGACGGCGTGTGGCTCGCCGACCTGGGTAGCTACCCGTTGCGCGATGTACCGCGTCCCGAGCGTGTCGTCCAACTGTGCCACCCGGATCTGCGCAACGACTTCCCGCCGCTTCGGGTGCGCACCGTGGTGACGTCGCACAACCTACCGGCCCAGCTGACGAGTTTTGTTGGGCGCCAACAGCAAATGAAGGAGTTGCAGCAACTGGTTGGCGGCAACCGGTTGGTCACCTTGACCGGCGCGGGTGGCGCGGGCAAGACCAGGCTGTCCGTGGAAGTCGCCGCCGCGCTCAGTGGCGAATTTTCCGATGGGATCTGGTACGTAGACCTGGCGCCCATCACCAATCCTGCTGTGGCGCCGTTGACAGTCGCCCGCACCTTGGGGCTACCCGATCAGCCTGGCCGCTCCACGATGGATCTGCTGTTACGGTTCTTCGGCGAAAAGCGGATGTTGTTGGTGCTCGACAATTGTGAGCATCTGCTCGACGCATGCGTGGCGATGGTCGTCGAGTTACTTGCGGCGTGCCCACATTTGGCGATCCTGACGACCAGCCGGGAACCGCTCGGAGTGTCCGGCGAACTGACGTGGCGGGTACCTTCATTGTCTCTTACCGACGAAGCGATCGAATTGTTCACCGACCGTGCCCGTCGGGCGCGCCCCGGATTCGTTGTGGACGAGGACAATAACGCGCAGGTGACCGAAATCTGCGCGCGCTTGGATGGCATGCCGTTGGCGATCGAGCTTGCCGCGGCGCGCGTTCGCGCGCTGTCGCCTGACCAGATCTTGGACAGCCTGCATGACCGGTTTCGCCTGCTGACCGGAGGTGCACGCACCGCGGTTCGCCGCCAGCAGACGCTGCGGGCGTCGGTGGATTGGTCGCATGCGCTGCTCACCGAGCCCGAGCAGGTGCTGTTTCGAAGGCTGGCGGTGTTCGCCGGTGGCTTTGACCTCGATGCCGCCCAATCCGTCGGCGCCGACGGCGAAGTGGAGCGGTATCAATTGCTGGACCAGCTGAGCCTCTTGGTCGACAAATCTTTGGTGGTCGCCGACGACACCGGCACCGGAATGCGATACCGCTTGCTGGAGACCGTACGCCAGTACGCGCAAGAAAAACTCGGCGAGTCCGGTGAGGCCGACCGGGTGCGAACTCGCCACCGCGACTACTACACCGCCAAGGCTGTCGCGTTTGGTTCTCAGGGGCTCAGCGGTGTTGATCCACTATTACGTTGGGCGCAGCGGGAAATCGAGAATCTACGAACCGCTTACGGTTGGAGCCGGGAGAACTCGGACATCGAAACAGCGATGCGGCTGATCCTGTCGCTGCAACCATTGTGGTTGCGGGCCGGCCGTGTCGGTGAAGCACTGGCGGGTTTAGACGCTGTCTTGGCTGACGAGGGGCCCGTGCCTATCGCACCTGCCGTGCGGGCAGGTGCGGTGATCGAGCGACAGTTCCTCGCCGCTTGGTTGGGCCTTCCAACGGAATTGAGTGCGGCGCAGGACGCATTGGCCGTCGCCCGTGAGCTCAACGACCCGGCATTGATCACCCGTGCCCTCATCAGCTGCGCGATGAGCGCCGTCTATACGCCCGAGGTGCTCCAGCGCTACTTCGCCGAAGCAACCGAACTGGTCCGCGCGGCTGGAGACCAGTGGACGCTATGCCAAATCTTGAGCCACCAGGCGACGGCCGGCGCCATGTCCGGTGAACCGACCGCCGCACGTGCGGCCGCCGAAGAAGGACGCGACCTCGCCGACGCGCTCGGCGATCGGTTCTACTCACGGAACTGCCGAACCTGGCTCGTGGTAGCGCTGATGATGCAAGGAAACCTTGCCGAAGCGGCCGAAATTGCACGTTGCTTGGCCACCGAGGCCGCGGAGGCCGGGGATGTGTTGATGAATGTTTACGGATGCCTGGTGCATGGCGTTGTACTGGCCCGCCAAGGGCACGGGCCCGCTGCACGCGCAGCGGGGCAATCCGCGGGGGTAGCCGCAGAGGTGCTGGGCGGAGTTTCCGAAGACTCGGTGTACGCGGTCCTGGCTGACGCCGCTTTGGCTGCCGGCGATGGTACTGCCGCAATGCAGTTCTGCGAGAAGGCATGGGAGCACACCAATCCGCTACGCGAAGTGTTCACTAGATCCACCAGCCCGATCGCCCAGGCGGCCTTAGCAAGTGGTGATGTGCCCACAGCGCGCCGCTGGGCCGACGAGAACATCGCATTGACACCGGGCTGGCAACGAGTGCCGACACTGGTAGTACGCGCCTACATTGCGATGGCCCAAGGTGACCCGGGGCAGGCTGAGCGTGACGCTCACGAGGCTCTCACGATCGCCGAAGGCACCCGCGGATATTTGCATGTTGACGACGCCCTGGAATGTCTTGCCCGCTTGGCCGCCGCCAACGGCAGTCACCAGCACGCGGCGCGCCTGTTGGGCGCAGCGGAGACCATACGGCAACGCATGGACCACCCCCGCTTCCCGATGTATGAGGCGGATTACCAGGCCACCGTGACGAAGGTCCGGGAAGAATTGGAGCAGAAAGACTTTGACGCCGCCTGGGCCGAAGGGGCCGCTTTATTTACCGGGGAAGCAATCGCGTACGCGCAACGTGGCCGTGGCGAACGCAGACGCCCGGCCACCGGCTGGGACTCCCTGACCCCGATGGAAAGCGACGTGGTGCGCCTGGTGGCAGAAGGCCTGGGCAACAAGGAGATCGGGGCCCGGCTGTTCATCTCACCGCGCACCGTGCAGACCCACCTGACTCACGTCTACGCGAAGCTTGGTCTGACGTCCCGCGTCCAGCTCGTCCAAGAAGCGGGTCGCCGCGCTTGAATCACTTCGCCGCGACGACGAATCCGTGAATTATGGCGTCGATGTCAGTCGACTGCGCGGCCGCCTGATTGGCGAAGCCGGTGATGGTCAGCTGTACCAGGTAACGCTGGTGTGCGGGCGGCGATCCGGTCGGAATGACGATGCGGTTCCAGCTGTGCAGCCGCATGCCGTCGAGATCGTAGCTGCCCTGGATCATCGATGAGGGAAAGCCGTTGTAGGGCGCGCCCGAGGCGTCCAGCTGCTTGAAGTTCTCGAACAGTTGCGCATCGTCGTTGCCGTGTTTGATGACTTGGGCCGGGTCGAAATCACCGTTGAGCTTGAACACCACCAGCCGCGCCGTCGGGAATTTGCCGCCCTGCGAGATGATCAGGGTTTCCGGGTTGATGTTCGGGCTGGTGAACGGCGACCAGCCCGGGGGTGTGGGTATCGACACGGTCAGATCGGGCAGGGATCCCGGTGCGACCGGTTGCCCGGTCACTCCGATGCTTTGCAGATACTGCGACAGGGGAACCGGCTTTTCCTTCGCCGCGGTGGTCGTGGTCGTCGGGGTTTTCGACAAAATCGATTGGTAATCAGGCGGTTTCGGCGCACAGCCGCCGGAGGAGAGAGCCACCGCAATTACCGCGGCAGCAGACACGCAGCTGCCGAGCCGATTCACAGAATCTCGCGGACCGCGTCGATCGGGCGGGCCAGCCGAGTGCCCTTCGGTGTGACGACGAAGGGCCGCTCGATGAGAATGGGGTGCTCGGCCATGGCGTCCAGCAACTGGTCGTCGGTCGCGTCCGCCAGATTGAGTTCCTCGTATAAGGATTCACGCTTGCGCACGGCGGTGCGCACGTCGATGCCGGCCTCGCGGATCATCTTCACCAGCTCGGCCCGTGACGGCGGGGTCTTCAGGTACTCGACAACGGCGGGATCAAACCCGTTGTCGCGCAACAGGTCCAGCGTTTTGCGGGAGGTACTGCAGCGTGGGTTGTGATAGATAACGGCTTGGTCTGGCTTGCCAGCCATTTAGGCGTCTCCGTCGAAAAGCCCGGTGACTGAGCCGTTTTCGAAGACAGCCCGGATGGTGCTGGCCAGCAGCGGCGCGATGGACAAGACCGTCAGCTGCGGGAACCGCTTCTCCTCGCCGATCGGCAGGGTGTTCGTCACGATCACTTCCCGGGCGCCGCAGGCGGCCAGCCGCTCGGCGGCCGGATCCGAAAGCACACCGTGGGTGGCCGCGATGATCACGTCACCGGCCCCCTCGTCGCGCAGCAGCTTCACCGCGCCGGCGATGGTGCCGCCGGTGTCGATCATGTCGTCGATCAGCACGCAGGTGCGTCCGGCCACCTCACCGACGACCCGGTTGGACACCACCTGGTTGGGCACCCGGGGGTCGCGGGTCTTGTGAATGAAGGCCAGCGGGACGCCGCCCAGGGAGTCGGCCCATTTCTCGGCGATGCGCACCCGGCCGGAGTCGGGCGAGACGACCACCATGTTGCCGTCGGGATAGTTGTCGCGGATGTAGCCGGTCAGCAGGTTCTGCCCGCGCATGTGGTCGACCGGCCCGTCGAAGAAACCCTGGATCTGGTCGGTGTGCAGGTCGACGGTGACGATCCGGTCCGCGCCCGCGGTCTTGAGCAGGTCGGCGACCAGCCGCGCCGAGATCGGTTCGCGGCCGCGGTGCTTCTTGTCCTGCCGGGCATAGGGGTAGAACGGCATGACGGCGGTGATCCGCTTGGCGCTGCCCCGCTTGAGGGCGTCGATCATGATCAGCTGTTCCATCAGCCAGTTGTTGACCGGGTCCGGGGCCGACTGCAGGACGAAGGCGTCGCACCCGCGCACCGATTCGTGGAACCGCACGAAGATCTCACCGTTGGCGAACTCCCGCGCGGTCTGTGCGGTGACGTGGACGTCGAGCTCCTTGGCCACCTGCTCGGCAAGCTCCGGATGCGCGCGGCCCGAGAAGAGCATCAAATTTTTGCGGTTATCAGTCCAGTCGTGGCTCAACGCACTGCCCTCGGCAAATCGGGGTGGGGGATCGAAGGCCCCATCGTACGAAGCGAATCGTACGGAAAAGTGGCCGGGTTGCCAGCTGCCACACTCACGGTGTCGGCTCGGCTTCTGGCGGGGGGCCGGCCTGGGCGACCTGTGCGGCGGCCTTCTCGGCGGCTTCTGCCGCTTGCGCGGCCGCGGTGCCCGGGCGTTTGCGTTGCACCCAGCCTTCGATATTGCGCTGCGGACCAGCGGATACCGCCAGCGTTCCGGGCGGGACGTCGTTGCGCACCACGGTGCCCGCGCCGGTGTAGGCGCCGTCTCCGACCGTCACCGGGGCCACGAACATGGTGTCGGAGCCGGTCCGCACGTGCGAGCCGATGGTGGTGCGTCGTTTGGATTCGCCGTCGTAGTTGACGAACACGCTGGACGCGCCGATGTTGCTGTGTTCGCCGATGTCGGCGTCCCCGACGTAGGTCAGATGCGGCACTTTGGAGCCGGTGCCGATGGTGGCGTTCTTGGTCTCCACGAACGCCCCGAGCTTGCCGTCGTCGCCGAGCACGGTGCCCGGCCGCAGGTAGGTGAACGGGCCGACGGTCGCGCCGGCGCCGATCGACGACGAGGTGCCGTGGGTCCGCACCACCGAGGCACCCTCGCCCACGCTGACGTCGGTCAGGGTGGTGTCCGGGCCGACGACGCAATGCCCGCCGATTTGAGTGCGGCCCAGCAGCTGTGTCCCCGGGTTGATCACGGTGTCGCGACCGATGGTGACGTCGACGTCGATCCAGGTGGTGGCCGGGTCGACGATGGTGACGCCGGCCATCTGGTGAGCCGCGACGATCCGGCGGTTGAGTTCGGCGCCCAGCTGTGCGAGTTGAACGCGATTGTTGACCCCGGCCACCAGCGCGCTGTCGTCGACGTGGCGGGCATGGATGGCCAGGCCGTCGCCGCGCAGGATGCCGATGACGTCGGTCAGGTAGAGCTCGTGCTGGGCGTTGTTGGAGCTCAACCGGTTCAGTGCCGAACGCAAGGCCGCGGTATCGAAGGCGTAGACGCCGGCGTTGACCTCGCGAATCTCGCGTTGTGAGGGCGTGGCATCGGCGTGCTCCACGATCGCCATCACCTCGTTGTCCTGGGTGCGCAGGATGCGGCCATAGCCGCTGGGGTCGGTCACGGTCGTGGTCAGCACCGTGACCGCGGCCGGCGCCGCGCTGTGGGTGGCGATCAGGTCGGCCAGGGTGTCGGCGTCCAGCAGCGGGGTGTCACCCGAGGTGACGACGACCACGCCGGCGTAATCGGCGGGCAGCGCGGACAAGCCACACAACACCGCGTCGCCGGTGCCCCGGGGCCGGTCCTGCAGCGCCACGTCGATGGGACGGCCCAGGGCGTCGGCCCAGTCGGCGACCAGCGGTGCGATGCGCTCGTGGTCATGGCCCAAAACGACGGCCAGGTGTTGCGGCGCCACCTTGGTGATCGCGTGCAGCAGGTGGGACAGCATGCTGCGTCCACCGATGGTGTGCAGGACTTTTGGGGTGTCCGACCGCATCCGGGTGCCGGGCCCGGCCGCCAGCACCAGGACCGCGGTATCACCAGGAGACGACATCAACCCTCCTCTTGGGTATGTGCCGCGCGGGCTGCGCGCGCGAGTGCCGACACGCCGTCAAGCGTGTCACCTCAGCTGCGGTGAAGGCAAAAAACGATGCGGATATCGCAACCAGCAATCGAAGCTCCGTCGCCAGGACTCGAACCTGAACTATCTGAACCAAAATCAGAGGTGCTGCCGATTACACCACGACGGATCGCTAACCCGAGGCGAGCGGCGGATGGACACCCGACCGCGCCACCAAGACTTTAGTCTGACGACGATGCGGGCCGCTTGTCGGCTGTTGACCGATACGCTGAGTGACGTGGCCGTGCTGGACAAGGAACCGGACAAAGAGGTGCGGGCGCCGCGCGCGCGGATGACCGGCACCGAACGCCGGCAACAGCTCATCGGCATCGCACGCTCGCTTTTTGCCGAACGCGGGTACGAAGGCACCTCGATCGAGGAGATCGCGCTGCGTGCCAACGTGTCCAAACCGGTGGTCTACGAGCATTTCGGCGGCAAGGAAGGCCTGTACGCCGTGGTGGTCGACCGGGAGATGTCGGCGTTGCTGGACGGCATCACGTCGTCGCTGACCAACAACCGGTCCCGGGTGCGCGTCGAGCGGGTGGCACTGGCGTTGCTCACCTACGTCGAAGAGCGCACCGACGGCTTCCGGATCATGATCCGCGACTCGCCGGCCGCGATCAGCTCGGGCACCTACTCCAGCCTGCTCAACGACGCCGTCAACCAGGTCAGTTCCATCCTGGCCGGCGACTTCTCCCGCCGCGGCCTGGATCCCGGGCTGGCGCCGCTGTACGCGCAGGCGCTGGTCGGCTCGGTGTCGATGACCGCGCAGTGGTGGCTCGACACCCGGGAGCCCAAGAAAGAAGTGGTGGCCGCGCATCTGGTCAACCTGATGTGGAACGGACTGACCCACCTCGAGGCGGACCCCCGGCTACAGGACGAGTAGCCGGCCTACCCCATGGTGGGACCCGCTGCGCCCGGCTTGGCCGCGCTTGCGATCGCCACTAACCGCAGTCGCGGGCCAGCAGGTCGGCAACCGTCTCCCGGCGCACCAGTTCGCGCGCCCGACCGTCCTTGACCGCCACCAGCGCGGGGCGGCCGACCATGTTGTAGTTCGACGCCATGCTGTGGTGATACGCACCGGTGCAGGGCACGGCCAGCAGGTCGCCGGGACGCAGATCGGACGGTAGCTCAATGTCGCGGGCGATCTCGTCGCCCGATTCGCAGTGCCGGCCGGCCACGGTGACGCGCTGCTTGGCGCCCATCGAATGCCGGTTGGCCAGCGCGGCCGTATATCTCGCGCCGTAAAGCGACACCCGCGGGTTGTCGCTCATGCCGCCGTCGACCGCCACGAAGGTGCGTCCACCCGGCTGGGTTTTGATCGAGCACACCCGGTACAGCGTCACGCCGGCCCGGCCGCAGATGGCCCGCCCCGGCTCCACCACGACCTGCGGCCGCGGGAAATGCTCGGCGGCACAGGCCTCGTCGAGAGCGTTCTCGATGACGTCGGCCAGTTGCTCGAGATTGAGCTCGCGATCACCGGGGACGTAGGGGATGGCGTGCCCGCCGCCGATGTTCAGTTCGGTGAGGATGACGCCGTGCCGGGCCCGGATGTCGGCCATCGCGGCGATCATCCGGCGAATCGCTTCGCCGTACAGGGCGGGATCGGTGACCTGCGAGCCGATATGACAGTGCAGCCCGACCAAATCGAGGATGGGGTGCGACAGCACCCGCTGGGCCGCGACGTCGGCTCGGTCGCCGTGCAGCGTGAAGCCGAATTTCTGGTCGCTGACACCGGTGGTGACGGCGCGGTGTCCGTGGATGTCAATGTCGGGGGTCACCCGCAGGAGCACCGGCTGACGCCGTTGCGCCAGGCCGGCGAGGTAGGCGATCTCGATGCAGGAATCCAGCACGATGCGCCGCACGCCGACGCGCACCGCTTCACGCAACTCCTCAGGTGATTTCGCGTTGCCGTGCATGACGATGCGGGCCGGGTCGACTCCACCGGCAAGCGCGACGGCCAGCTCTCCGCTGGAGCAGATGTCGATGCCGAGGCCCTCTTCGCGGGCCCAGCGGGCCACCGCGGTGCTCAACAGCGACTTTCCGGCGTAGACGACCTCGATACCGCGCAGGGTGCGGCGGTAGCGGCGGGCGCGCTGCCGGAAATCGGTTTCGTCGATGACGTAGGCCGGGGTGTGGAACTCGTCGGCGATATCGGCCAGTGGTACACCGCCGACGCACAGCCTGCCCTCCTCGTCGGGATGGGCGGTGATAGGCCAGATAGCAGGATCGAAACGAGGGGAAGCCGCCTGGCCGAGAGACGGCAGAATATCCAGCAAGGTCATGAATCCAACTTGCGCCCGCGGGTAATCACGTGGTGCTTTTCTTACGATCCCTTGACGGCGGCGAGCTCAATATTGACGTGGTTCGGTGTGTCCGGCCCTGTCGCTGAGGGCCCCTAGAATGGAATTCATCATGACCGCACCGGGGGCTGCTCGCCCAGAAACCCCGATCGCGGGGCTCGTTGAACTGGCGCTCACCGCGCCGACCTTCCAGCAGCTGATCGGCAGCGCGTCCGCTTCGCCGGCGGAATTACACCTGGTGGGTCCAGCCAGCGCGCGGCTGTTCGTCGCCAGTGCGCTGGCGCGGTTGGGTCCGTTACTCGTAGTCACCGCGACCGGGCGCGAAGCCGACGACTTGACCGCTGAACTGCGCGGCGTCTTCGGCGATGCCGTCGCGGTCTTCCCGTCCTGGGAAACGCTGCCGCACGAGCGGCTTTCGCCCGGCGTCGACACCGTCGGCGCCCGTTTGACGGTGCTGCGCCGACTGGCTCATCCCGACGATGCGCGGTTGGGCCCGCCACTGCAGGTGGTGGTGACCGCGGTGCGCTCGCTGCTGCAGCCGATGACGCCGCAGCTGGGGCTGATCGAACCGGTCACGTTGAGCGTCGGCCAGGAAATCGAATTCGAGGGCGTGATCGCCCGGCTCGCCGAGCTGGCCTATACCCGGGTCGACATGGTGGGCCGGCGCGGCGAGTTCGCCGTGCGCGGCGGCATTCTCGACGTCTTCCCGCCGACCGCCGAACACCCGGTGCGCATCGAGTTCTGGGGTGACGAGGTGAGCGAGATGCGGATGTTCTCGGTCGCCGATCAGCGCTCGATCCCGGAGATCGAAGTCGACACCGTGATCGCGGTGGCCTGCCGTGAACTGCTGCTCACCGACGATGTGCGGGCGCGCGCCGCCGAGTTGTCCGCGCGGCACCGCACCACCGAACCCGCCATCACCGGCAGTGTCACCGACATGCTGGCCAAGCTCGCCGAGGGCATTGCGGTGGACGGCATGGAGGCGCTGCTGCCGGTGCTTCGGCCCGGCGAGCACGTGCTGCTGACCGACCAATTGGCCCAAGGCACACCGGTTTTGCTGTGCGATCCGGAAAAGGTCCGCACCCGCGCCGCCGATCTGATCAAGACCGGCAGCGAATTCCTCGAAGCGTCATGGTCGGTCGCCGCGTTGGGCACCGACGCCCCGGTGGACGTTGCGCAGTTCGGCGGATCGGGATTCGCCGAACTCGACGACGTGCAGGCCGCCGCGACGCGCGCCGGGCATCCGTGGTGGACGTTGAGTCAGCTGTCCGATGAGTCGGCCGTGGAACTGGACATCCGCGCGGCGCCGTCGGCTCGCGGGCATCAGCACGACATCGACGGCATCTTCGCGATGCTGCGCGCCCACGTCACCACCGGCGGCTACGCCGTCATCGTCGCGCCCGGCACCGGTACCGCCCATCGCGTGGTGGAACGGCTGGCCGAATGTGACACACCCGCCGCCATGCTCGACTCGGGCGCGGCTCCCAAGATCGGGGTGGTCGGCGTCCTCAAGGGTCCGCTGCACGACGGCGTGATCATCCCCGGCGCCACCCTCGTGGTGATCACCGAGACCGACCTGACCGGCAGCCGGGTGACCGCCGTCGAGGGCAAGCGCCTGGCGGCCAAGCGGCGCAACACCGTTGACCCGTTGGCGCTCACCGCCGGCGATCTGGTGGTGCATGACCAGCACGGCATCGGCCGCTTCGTCGAGATGGTCGAGCGCACCGTCGGCGGCGCCCGCCGCGAGTACCTGGTGCTCGAATACGCGTCGAGCAAGCGAGGCGGCGGATCGGACAAGCTGTATGTGCCGATGGATTCGCTGGACCAGCTGTCCCGGTACGTCGGCGGCCAGGCGCCGGCGCTGAGCCGGCTCGGCGGCAGCGACTGGACCAACACCAAGACCAAGGCGCGCCGCGCGGTCCGCGAGATCGCCGGGGAACTGGTGTCGCTGTACGCCAAACGGCAGGCCAGCCCCGGGCACGCATTCGGGCCGGACACCCCCTGGCAGGCCGAGATGGAAGACGCGTTCGGCTACACCGAGACGGTCGACCAGCTCACCGCGATCACCGAGGTCAAGTCCGACATGGAAAAGCCGATCCCGATGGATCGGGTGATCTGCGGCGACGTCGGCTACGGCAAGACCGAGATCGCGGTGCGGGCGGCGTTCAAGGCGGTCCAGGATGGCAAGCAGGTCGCCGTGCTGGTGCCCACCACGCTGCTGGCCGATCAGCATCTGCAGACCTTCAGCGACCGGATGACCGGGTTCCCGGTGACCGTCAAAGGCTTGTCCCGGTTCACCGACGCGGCCGAGTCACGCGCCGTGGTCGACGGCCTGGCCGACGGATCGGTCGACATCGTGATCGGCACGCATCGGCTGTTGCAGACCGGGGTGCGCTGGAAGGACCTCGGCCTGGTGGTGGTCGACGAGGAGCAGCGGTTCGGCGTCGAACACAAGGAGCACATCAAATCGCTGCGCACCCACGTCGATGTGCTGACCATGAGCGCCACGCCGATACCCCGGACGCTGGAGATGAGCCTGGCCGGCATCCGGGAGATGTCGACGATCCTGACGCCGCCCGAAGAGCGGTATCCGGTGCTGACCTACGTCGGCCCGCACGACGACAAGCAGGTCGCGGCCGCCTTACGGCGCGAGCTGCTGCGCGATGGGCAGGTCTTCTACGTGCACAACCGGGTCAGCTCGATCGATCGGACCGCGGCGCGGATCCGCGAGCTGGTGCCCGAGGCGCGGGTGGTCGTCGCGCACGGGCAGATGCCCGAAGAACGGCTGGAACGCACCGTGCAGGGGTTCTGGAACCGCGAATACGACATCCTGGTGTGCACCACGATCGTGGAGACCGGGCTGGACATCTCCAACGCCAACACGCTGATCGTCGAGCGCGCCGATACCTTCGGCCTATCCCAGCTGCACCAGCTGCGCGGCCGGGTCGGCCGCAGCCGTGAGCGTGGTTACGCCTACTTCTTGTATCCGCCGCACGCGCCGCTGACTGAGACGGCCTATGACCGGCTGGCCACCATCGCGCAGAACAACGAGCTGGGCGCGGGAATGGCCGTCGCGATGAAGGACCTCGAAATCCGCGGCGCCGGCAATGTGTTGGGTGTCGAGCAGTCCGGCCATGTCGCCGGCGTCGGTTTCGACCTGTACGTCCGGTTGGTGGGCGAGGCGGTGGAGGCCTACCGGGCGGCCGCCGACGGCCAGACGGTCACGACGGCCGAGGAGCCCAAGGACGTGCGCATCGATCTGCCGGTCGATGCCCACTTGCCGCCGGACTACATCGCCAGCGACCGGCTGCGCCTGGAGGCGTACCGACGGCTGGCCGCCGCAGCCTCCGACGGCGAGATCGACGCGGTCGTGGAGGAGCTCATCGACCGTTACGGGGCGCTGCCCGAACCCGCCCTGCGGCTGGTGGCGGTGGCGCGGCTACGGCTGCTGTGCCGCACCGCCGGCATCACCGAGGTGTCGGCGCCGTCGGCGTCCACCGTGCGGCTCGCGCCGATGACGCTGCCGGATTCGGCCCAGGTGCGGCTCAAGCGGATGTATCCGGCCGCGCACTACCGTGCCACCACATCCACGGTGCAGGTTCCCATTCCGCGCGCCGGCGGTGTGGGCGCGCCGCGGCTACGCGATGTCGAGCTGGTGCAGATGGTGGCCAACCTGGTGACGGCACTGCAAGGTAAACCACAGCAAGAAATTGATATAACGAGTTCGTCACCTGCGGCGATGGCCAGGGAGGAGCGACAAGCACGATGATCGTCGTCTTGTTCGACCCCCGCCGCCCGTCGCTGGTGCCCATCGAGGCCATCGAGCACCTGACCGGCGAGGTGCAATACACCGAGGAGATGCCGGTCGCGGTGCCCTGGTCGCTGCCCGCGGCGCGTCCGGTGCACTCCGGTGAAGACGCCCCGGTGCTGCTGTCCTCGGACCGCGACCACCCCGCCGTCACCGCCCGGTTGGCGGCCGGAGCACGGTTGATATCGGCGCCCGAGACACCGCGCGGCGAGCGGCTGGTCGACGCGGTGGCGATGATGGACAAGCTGCGCACCGCCGGGCCGTGGGAAAGTGAGCAAACCCACGACTCGCTGCGCAGGTTTCTGCTGGAGGAGACCTACGAACTGCTGGACGCGGTCGGCAGCGGCAACGCCGAGCAGTTGCGCGAAGAACTCGGTGACGTGTTGCTGCAGGTCCTCTTCCACGCCCGCATCGCCGAGGACGCGTCACAGTTCCCCTTCACCATCGACGATGTCGCCGCCACCCTGATGCGCAAACTCGGCAACCGGGTGCCGGGAGTCCTTGCTGGACAATCTATCTCGCTCGAAGAGCAGCTGGCCCAGTGGGAAGAGCGCAAGGCCGCCGAAAAACCGCGTAAATCGGTGATGGACGAGGTGCACACCGGGCAACCGGCATTGGCGCTGGCGCAGAAGGTGATTCAGCGTGCCGAGAAGGCCGGTCTGCCCGCCGACCTGATCCCTGCCGAGATCACCTCGATCTCGGTGTCGGCCGATGTCGATGCCGAAAGCGCGCTGCGCGCAGCTGTTCTGGATTTCGTGGAGACGGTCCGCGCTGCCGAGCGGTCGATCGCGGCCGCGCGCCGCGGCACCGGTGTTCCGGAGGAGTTCGACGTAGCCCCACTGGGGGCGATCTCTGAGGAACAGTGGCGCGAGCACTGGCCGCCCGGTGCACCGGTGCTGGACGATCTGCCACAGCGCTCGACGCGCGAGACCGACGGCGAGGCCGACTCGGCCGCCGAGGAATCCGCCGCCGACGCCACGGTTGACGATGCTTGACGGGCCGTCGAATGTATGCAGCGGCCTATGCCGCGCGCTATTCACCTCTTTCGGCATTCCGTCCGAGCGATCGCCGCGATGTTTGCCGAATTTGTCGTCGGCCGCTCGGTAATATCGCGGATGAGGTTGCGAATCACCGTGGTCGGAGTCGCTCTGACTGCGCTAGCCAAAGCGACCGGCAGCTAACCATGGATTAGCTGAAACCGACAATACGTCGGTGCGCCGAGGCCCGAGGTAACCGAGTAGTCGCCGAACGCATGGGACGATGGTGTGGCGGAAGTTGGTGCAGGCGAGTTTAGGGGAGCTCAGGAAAGCATGGTGTCGCCGAGGCGTTGGATGCGCGCGGCCGCCGTGATTGGCGCGACCGCGATTGTGCTGGCCTCCAGTTGCACCTGGCAGCTCAGTCTGTTCATTCCCGACGGCGTCCCGCCACCGGCCGGAGATCCGGTGCCGGCGGTGGACACTCATGCCAGCGGTCGGCCCGCGGATCAGTTGCGGGACTGGGCCGAACAACGCTCGGCGGCATTGGAGATCCCGGTGATCGCGCTCGAGGCCTACGCCTATGCGGCCCGGGTCGCCGAAGTCGAGAACCCGAAATGCCACATCGCGTGGACCACCCTGGCCGGCATCGGGCAGGTCGAGAGCCACCACGGCACCTATCGCGGCGCACGGCTGGCCCCCAACGGCGATGTGAGCCCCCCGATTCGGGGTGTCCGCCTGGACGGCAGCGGCGGCACGCTGCGCATTGTCGACACCGAGGAAGAGGTCACCGACGGGGACGGGGTGACCCGGGCCATGGGGCCGATGCAGTTCATCCCGGAGACGTGGCGGCTCTATGGTGTCGATGCTCACAACGACGGCCGCCTCAGCCCGGACAACATCGACGATGCCGCGCTCGCGGCGGCGGGTTATCTGTGTTGGCGTGGAAAGGATCTCGCAACGCCGCGGGGCTGGGTCACCGCGCTGCGGGCCTACAACAACTCCGGCGTCTACGCGCGGGCGGTGCGCGATTGGGCGACCGCTTACGCGAAAGGTCACCCGCTGTAGCAGGATGTATCGCTGACCGGCGAAAGCACGCACCGGCTAGGAACGCAAGGAGAACTCAGTGCCGATTATCGAGCAGGTGGGGGCCCGCGAGATCCTCGATTCCCGTGGTAACCCGACAGTCGAGGTCGAGATAGCCCTGATCGACGGAACGTTTGCCCGCGCGGCGGTGCCGTCCGGCGCGTCGACGGGCGAGCACGAGGCCGTCGAGCTGCGCGACGGCGGTGAGCGTTACGGCGGCAAGGGTGTGCAGAAAGCGGTGCAGGCCGTGCTGGACGAGATCGGTCCGGCGGTGATCGGACTGAACGCTGACGATCAGCGGTTGGTGGACCAGGCGCTGCTGGATCTGGACGGTACCCCCGACAAATCGAGGCTGGGCGGCAACGCAATCCTGGGCGTGTCGCTGGCGGTGGCCAAGGCCGCCGCCGATTCCGCCGCGCTGCCGCTGTTCCGCTACCTCGGCGGCCCGAACGCGCACATCCTGCCGGTGCCGATGATGAACATCCTCAACGGCGGCGCGCACGCCGACACCGCCGTCGACATCCAGGAGTTCATGGTGGCGCCGATCGGCGCGCCCAGCTTTGCCGAGGCGCTGCGCTGGGGTGCCGAGGTGTATCACGCGCTGAAGTCGGTGCTGAAGAAGGAGGGGTTGAGCACGGGCCTGGGCGACGAGGGCGGTTTCGCTCCTGATGTGGCGGGCACCACCGCGGCTTTGGATTTGATCAGCCGGGCCATCGAGTCGGTCGGTTTCAAACTCGGCACCGATGTGGCGCTGGCCCTCGATGCGGCGGCCACCGAGTTCTTCACTGACGGGACCGGCTACAAGTTCGAGGGCAGCACCCGCACGGCGGAGCAGATGGCGGAGTTCTACGCCGGGCTGCTCGGCTCGTATCCGCTGGTGTCGATCGAAGACCCACTGTCGGAAGACGATTGGGCGGGCTGGGTGACGTTGACCGCGGCGATCGGTGACCGGGTGCAGCTGGTCGGTGACGATATCTTCGTCACCAATCCCGAACGTCTGGAAGAGGGCATCGACAAGGGCGTGGCAAACGCGTTGTTGGTCAAGGTGAATCAGATCGGCACGCTCACCGAGACGCTGGATGCCGTCGCGCTCGCCCACCACAGCGGCTATCGCACGATGATGAGTCACCGCAGCGGCGAAACCGAGGACACCACGATCGCCGATCTGGCGGTGGCGGTCGGCAGCGGCCAGATCAAGACGGGTGCGCCGGCCCGCAGCGAGCGGGTCGCCAAATACAACCAGCTGCTCCGGATCGAGGAGGCGCTCGGTGACGCCGCTCGCTACGCCGGCGACCTGGCCTTCCCACGGTACGCCGTGGAGGCGAAATAGCTTGATGTGCAACGGCTGATGCGACATGCCTGACGCGAAACGGCCCGACTCGAAACGGCGCTCCCCGGCATCGCGCCCGGGGAAGGCCGGCGAGTCGGTTCGGCGCCGTCGCTCGGCCAAGCCGTCATCCAAGCCGGCTTCGCGAACGTCGCCCACGGCGAACCAGACCGGCCGCAACGCCACGCGAACGCAGCAAGAGCATCTCGTGGAGCCGATCGCGCGTCAGGCCGCCGAATCGGTCGAGCAGCGCTCCGAGCAACGGCTGGGTTTCACCGCGCGCCGCGCAGCGGTGCTGGCCGCGGTGATCTGCGTGCTGACGCTGACCATCGCCGGACCCGTGCGCACCTATTTCGCTCAGCGCACCGAGATGAACCAGCTGGCCGCCAGCGAAGCCGCATTACGCCGTCAGGTCGCAGACCTCGAGCAGCGAAAGGCCAAACTCGCTGACCCGGCTTACATTGCGGCGCAAGCCCGTGAGCGGCTCGGGTTCGTCAAGCCCGGCGACATCCCGTTCCAGGTTCAGCTTCCGCCGTCGGCGGCCGAGCCCACCCAGCCGGGATCCCCGTCAGCCAAACCGGCCAACAGCGACCCGTGGTACACCTCGCTGTGGCACACCATCGCCGACGCCCCGCACCTGCCGCCGGCCAATCGTCCGGTCCCCGAAGCCCCGCCAGCTCCGGCCGAACCGGGATCGCCCGGCCCGGTGCCCGCTCCGAATCCCACGGGTCCCGGTGGTTGATCGTGCCGACCTGGAAGCGGTGGCGCGCCAGCTGGGGCGCGAACCGCGCGGGGTACTCGAAATCGCCTACCGATGTCCCAATGGTGAACCGGGCGTGGTGAAGACAGCACCGAGACTTCCCGACGGCACCCCGTTTCCGACGTTGTACTACCTGACCCATCCGGCGCTGACGGCCGCCGCCAGCAGACTGGAGACGACTGGGCTGATGCGTGAGATGACCGAACGGCTGGGCCAGGACCCGGAGTTGGCCGCCGCATACCGGCGCGCCCACGAGTCGTACCTGGCCGAACGGGACGCGATCGAATCGCTGGGGACCACGTTCTCCGGCGGCGGAATGCCCGACCGGGTCAAGTGCCTGCACGTGCTGATCGCGCATTCGCTGGCCAAGGGTCCTGGGGTGAACCCGTTCGGCGACCAGGCGCTGGCGATCCTGGCCGGTGAGCCCGCGATGGCCGGCGTGTTGGTGGAGGGCCAATGGTGAACGGCAGGCTGGCGGGAATCGACTGCGGTACCAACTCGATTCGGTTGCTGATCGCCGACTTCGACGGCGGCAGGCTGCGCGATGTGCACCGGGAGACACGCATTGTCCGGCTGGGTCAGGGTGTCGACGCGACGGGTGAATTCGCCGCGGACGCGATAGCCCGGACCCGGGCGGCGCTGACCGACTATGCCGCCTTGCTGGATCGGCACGGTGTGCAACGGGTGCGGATGGTGGCCACCTCGGCCGCCCGTGATGTCGCCAACCGCGATGCCCTCTTCGCGATGACCGCCGATGTATTGGGTGCGGTGCTGCCCGGATCGGTGGCGGAGGTGATCACCGGCGCCGAAGAGGCTGAGCTCTCGTTCCGCGGTGCAGTTGGCGAATTAGACAGCGCGGCTGGACCTTTCGTCGTTGTCGACCTGGGCGGCGGCTCCACCGAAATCGTGACCGGCGGCGGTGCTGACGACGGAGTGACGGCCAGTTACTCGGCCGACATCGGCTGCGTGCGGCTGACCGAGCGCTGCCTGCATTCGGACCCGCCGACGCCGCAGGAAGTGGCGGCGGCCCGACAGGTGGTGCGCGAGCGTCTCGACGTCGCGCTGGACGTGGTTTCGGTCGAGGGGGCGAAGACCTGGGTCGGACTGGCCGGGACGATGACCACGCTTTCCGCGCTGGCCCACAACATGACGACGTATGACTCTGCGGCCATTCATCTTTCGCGCGTCGCCGGTGATGACTTGCTGTCGGTGTGCGAAGGGCTGATCGGCATGACGCGAGCCGAGCGTGCGGCGCTGCCGCCGATGCACGAGGGGCGGGCCGACGTGATCGGCGGGGGAGCGATTGTGGTCGAAGAGTTGGCGCGCGAGTTGCGGGCCCGTGCGGGCATCGACGAGCTGACGGTGAGTGAGCACGACATCTTGGACGGCATCGTGTTGTCCATTGCCGAGTAAGTCACATACGCCACACCGGTCTCTGGAAAAGTGGGCACCGCTTTTGCCCGCCTCGTAGCGACAACTTGAGGCGATGTCATACCGATATGCCACGCTGCGGCAATGAACCTTGAAGGAATCGAGCTCCGCTACGTGCTCACGATGCACCTTGCTCATAATGGCAGGGCGACCATCGCCGAAATGATGGAGTCGCTTGAGAGGCAGGGTTTTTGGGTCCCGGGTAGGGCATCAAAAGTCATCTCGGATGCTTTGCGTTGGGAGGTTGGCCGCGACAGGGCCCGTCGGCTGGGTCGAGCTTTGTACGGGCCGGGGTACATCCCGCGCAGCACCGAGCACCGAATACACCAGCGCGTGCTCGCATTGCGGGCGGACGCGAAGTTGTCGCTGTGAGGCGGGCACAAGACCGAGTGCTTCCGAGCGGAGGCGCATGGTGCGCATGTGACTTAAGCTGACCGAGCGTCACGCCTCGAATCGATACCCCATGCCCGACTCGGTCAGCAGGTGCTTGGGGTGCGACGGGTCGTTTTCGAGTTTCCGGCGCAGCTGCGCGAGATACACACGTAGATAATGTGTTTCGGTGGCATACGCCGGGCCCCACACCTCTTTGAGAAGTTCCTCGCGGCCGACCAGCTTGCCGCGGTTGCGGACGAGGACCTCGAGCATTCCCCACTCGGTCGGGGTGAGGTGGACTTCGCTTCCGTCCTTGGTGACCTTCTTGGCAGCCAGGTCGACCGTGAACGACTCGGTTTCGATCACCGGCTGCTCCAGTTCGGAGGCCGCGGAGTTGCGGCGCACCGCCGCGCGCAGCCGCGCCAGGAACTCGTCCATCCCAAAGGGTTTGGTCACGTAGTCGTCGGCGCCGGCGTCGAGGGCCTCGACCTTGTCCGACGAATCGGTGCGCGCCGACAACACGATCACCGGTGCGGTGAGCCATCCGCGCAGACCGGCCAGCACGTCGATTCCGGAGATGTCGGGCAGGCCGAGGTCGAGGATCACCACGTCGGGTTTGTGCTCAGCGGCAGCCCGCAACGCTCCGGCACCGCTCGACGCGGTGATCACCTCATAGCCGCGCACCGACAGATTGATGCGTAGCGCACGCAGGATCTGCGGTTCGTCGTCGATCACCAAAACGCGTGTTGTCATAACGCATCCACCGGTGGTGGCGCAGCCAAATCCACGATCACGGTCAGCCCGCCTCCCGGGGTGTCGGTGGCCGTAATTGTGCCGCCCATCGCTTCGACAAAACCCCGCGCCACCGACATGCCCAGGCCGACGCCGGTGGTGTTGTCGTGATCGCCGAGCCGCTGGAACGCTTCGAAGATCTGTTCCTCGGCGCCATGCGGAATTCCGGGTCCTTCGTCGATGACGTTGATCAGCACACGATCACCCACCCGCCCGGCGTTGACCCGCACCACACAGTGCGGCGCATAGCGCAGCCCGTTGTCAATCAGGTTGGCCAGCACGCGTTCCAGCAGTCCGGCATCGGCCATCACCATGGCATCGGCCACGTCGACCTTGACCCGGTCGATGGCGGACCGGAAGAAACCGGTGGCGCCCTTGCCGATGCTGATCAGAGCGCGCTGCACGGTCTCCTCCAGGTAAACCCGGCGCAGATCAGGATGGATCACCCCGGCGGCCAAACGCGATGAATCGAGTAGGTTTCCGACCAACGCGGTCAGCTGATCGATCGACTCCTCGATGGTGGCCAGCAATTCCGCGGTGTCGGCGGGGGAGAAGGCGACGTCTTCGGCGCGCAGGCTGGAGACGGCGACCTTAGCCGCCGCCAGCGGCGTACGCAGGTCGTGGCTGACCGCCGACAGCAGGGAGCGGCGCAGCTCGTCGGCCCGCACGATCGCCTCGGCGCGGCTGGCTTCCTCGGCGAGTTCACGCTGTCTGATCAGACTTGCGGCCTGCCTGGCCACCGCACCAAGTACCCGCCTGTCCCGCGCGGAGAGCTTTCGGCCTGCCAGCAGCATCCAGAATTCGTCGTCGCCTACCTCGATCGCGGTGTCGGCGGAATCGACTGTGACACAGGGATCTCGGCCCACACAGGCGACGATGTCGTTCTTCTTGCCTTCCGCGCGAGTGTCTTCACCGGCTTCGCGCAGCATACTGACGGCCCGCTGGGCATAGGTCTCCCGCACCCGTTCGAGCAGGGTTTCCAGGTCGGCACCGCGCAGCACCGAACCCGCGAACAGGGTCAGCAGTTCGGCCTCCTGCGAAGCGCGACGAGCTTCCCGGGTGAGTTTGGCGGCAAAGTCGACCAGCACCGCGACGGCGACCGCGATGAGCAGCAGCACCAATTCGGTGATGGCACTGTTGGGTTCGGCGATGGTGAAGCTGTGCCGCGGGGCGATCAGGAAATAATTCAGCAGCAACCCGGACAGCACCGCCGAAAGTGCCGCGGGCGCAATACCTCCCAACAGCCCCACCAGCAGCACCCCGACAAAGAACAGGGCGCTCTCGCCGCCGGTGTCCAGATAAGGGTCCAGCGTCGTCACGGTGATCGCGCAGATCACCGACGGGACGATGAAGGCCGCCAACCACGACGCCACCCGCCGCTCGCGCGGCGCGAGTGAGGAGGCGCGGAAACCACGTTTGGATTCCTCGTGGGTGACCAGGTGCACGTCGATCTTCCCGGACAGCTCGACGATCCGCGGGCCGATGCCCTCCTCGAAGAGCCGCGCCCAGCGCGACCGTCGCGACGTGCCGATCACCAGCTGCGTGGCGTTCATTTCACGGGCGAACTCGAGGAGGGCCTGGGGAACCTCGTCGCCCACCACGGTATGCATCGACGCGTCCAGGCTGCTCGCCAGTTCCCGGATCTTGGCCATCCGCGACTCCGACAGGCCGGCCAGACCGTCACCGCGGATGACGTGCACCACCATCAGCTCGGCGGTCGACTTCGACGCGATCCGGGACGCCCGTCGTACCAGCGTCTCGGACTCGGGACCGCCGGTGACCGCCACGACTACCCGCTCGCGGGCCTCCCACATGTCGGTGATCTTGTTCTCGGCCCGGTACTTGGCCAGCGCGGTGTCGACCTGGTCGGCAAGCCACAGCAGCGCCAATTCCCTTAGCGCGGTCAGGTTTCCACGGCGGAAGTAGTTCGACAGCGCCGCATCGATACGCTCGGGAGCGTACACGTTGCCGTGAGATAACCGACGCCGCAACGCTTCTGGTGTGATGTCGATGAGCTCCACCTGTGACGCCTGACGCACAACCGAGTCCGGTATCGTCTCCTTCTGCTCAATACCGGTGATCTGCGCGACGACGTCGTTGAGGCTTTCCAGGTGCTGCACGTTGACCGTAGAGATCACGGTGATCCCGGCGTCGAGCAATTCCTCGACGTCCTGCCAGCGCTTGGGGTTTTTGCTGCCCGGCGTATTGGTGTGCGCGAGTTCGTCGACCAGGACGACATGGGGATGGCGCGCCAGCACGGCCGGCACGTCGAGTTCGGGAAAGCTGCCGCCGCGGTATTCGATATAGCGCGGCGGGATCACCTCGATGCCCTCAAGCAGCTCAGCGGTTTTCGACCGCCCGTGGGTTTCCACCACACCCGCGACCAAATCGGTACCGCGTTCCAGCCGCCGATGTGCTTCGCCCAGCATCGAGTACGTCTTACCCACACCCGGAGCCGCACCAAGGTAGATGCGTAGCTCCCCGCGCTTGGGATGGTGGTCGCGGAGGCTGACGTCACTCACGTCAACCATCATCCCCCTCATCGCTAACTCGTGACCGGATACCGGTGGTCGAGTTGCAGATTTAGTTGCAGCACATTCACGCGCGGTTCGCCGAAAAATCCGAGTTCGCGACCGCTCTGGTTCCGCGCGATCAGCTCACGTACCTGGTCTGCGCTGACGTGCCGCACCTTGGCCACCCGGGCGACCTGAAGGTCGGCATAGGCAGGTGAGATGTCCGGGTCCAGGCCGCTGCCGCCGGCGGTCACCGCGTCGGCCGGTACCGCCGGCTGCGCGGGAGCGGCGCCGCGGATCGGCACGGTCTGCCCGATCGAGTAGTCCTCGCCGAACTTCGCGCATTCCACCCGCACACCCTCGTAGAGGGTGACGAACGGCGCGCTTGTCGAGCCGCACGGTTCGTTGACGCTGACCACCCGGGTCGGGTGGATGACGTTCCCGCGCCCATCGCGGGGACCGATCACCGACAGCACCGCGCCCACACCGCCGCCCGTGCAGAAGGGCCGCGACCCGTCGACGCCTTCCAGCTTGCCGACCGCAGCGCTGCGCGAGCACACCGTCGTCAGCAGGCTCGGTTTGAAGCCCGCATCCGACGCGGACTTGCCCGCCGCCAGCTGCGCCGGATCGGCGGGCGTGTCGACGATGCTTTCCGGTCCGAGGTTGCTGCCACCCGACGACATCGGGTCATACCCGCTGCCGGCCGCCGAGGGCCGGCTCTGGAAATACTGCGGCAGGGGGTTTCCGTCCTTGTCGGTGAACGCCTGGCCGATCAGCCTGCTACCCACCGGCTTTTCGCCGGCGGTGAGGATCGACCCTTCGGCATGGTCGCGCAAGCCGGGAAGCTGCGCGACCACCCAGATGAACAGGGGATAGGCCAGGCCGGTGATCGCGGTCAGCACCAGCAGCGTACGCAATGCCGCCCAATGCAGGCGGACGAAATTCGACAACGTCATGTCAGGACATCCCTGGGATGAATTGGACGATCAGGTCGATCAACTTGATTCCGATGAACGGGGCGACGATGCCCCCGAGACCGTAGATGTACAGGTTGCGGCTCAACAGCTTTGACGCACTGCTCGGGGTGTACCGCACGCCGCGCAGCGAAAGCGGGATCAGCGCTACGATGACGATCGCGTTGAAGATGACCGCGGACAGAATTGCCGATTGCGGGCTGTGCAGCCGCATCACGTTGATCAGGTCGAGACCGGGGAACAGCGCGACGAACATCGCCGGGATGATGGCGAAGTACTTCGCGATGTCGTTGGCGATCGAGAAAGTGGTCAGCGCGCCCCGGGTGATCAGCAATTGCTTGCCGATCTCGACGATCTCGATGAGTTTGGTGGGGTCGGAGTCCAGGTCGACCATGTTGCCGGCCTCTTTGGCGGCCGACGTGCCGGTGTTCATCGCTACGCCCACATCGGCTTGAGCCAGGGCGGGGGCGTCATTGGTGCCGTCGCCGGTCATCGCGACCAGCTTGCCGCCTTCCTGCTCCCGCTTGATCAAGTCGAGCTTGTCCTCGGGGGTGGCCTCGGCCAGGAAGTCGTCGACGCCGGCTTCATCGGCAATTGCCTTGGCAGTCAACGGGTTATCACCCGTGATCATCACCGTGCGAATGCCCATCTTGCGCATCTCGTCGAACCGCTCGCGCATGCCCTGCTTGACGACGTCCTTGAGGTGGATGACACCGAGAACCGCCGCTTCGCCATCGACGCACTCCCCGACCACCAGCGGCGTACCGCCGCCGGCAGAGATGCCGTCGACGACCTGGCCGAGCTGCTGGGGGATCTTACCCCCTTGGCTGCGTACCCATTCCGCGACCGAGCTCGCCGCACCCTTGCGCAACAGGTGCCCGTCGAGGTCGACGCCCGACATCCGGGTGGTAGCAGAGAACGCCACCCATTGGGCCTGGGACAGCTCACCCGGTGTGCGGGCCCGCAACCCGAAGTGCCGCTTGGCATATACGACGACCGAACGCCCCTCGGGTGTTTCGTCGGCCAGGCTGGACAACTGCGCGGCGTCGGCCAGGTGTTCGGCAGAGACGCCGTCGAGGGGGATGAAGGCCGCGGCCTGCCGGTTGCCCAGCGTGATGGTGCCCGTTTTGTCCAGCAGCAGCGTGTTGACGTCGCCGGCGGCTTCGACCGCCCGCCCGGACATGGCGAGCACGTTGCGCTGCACCAGCCGGTCCATGCCGGCGATGCCGATGGCCGACAGCAGTGCGCCGATCGTCGTCGGGATCAGACATACCAACAACGACACCAGCACGATGCCGGTCACACCGGTTGCGTTGAGTGCCTGGCTGTTCGGGACGCCGGGATTGTTCGCCTTGGAGTAGATCGCCAACGGCTGCAAGGTCGCGACGGCGAAGACGAAGATGATCGTCAACGCGGCCAGCAGGATGTTCAGCGCGATCTCGTTCGGGGTCTTCTGCCGGTTGGCACCCTCGACGAGGGCGATCATCCGGTCGATGAAGCTCTCGCCGGGCTTCTGAGTGATCTTGACGACGATGCGGTCGCTGAGCACCGTGGTACCGCCGGTGACCGCCGAACGGTCGCCGCCGGACTCGCGGATCACCGGGGCCGACTCGCCCGTGATGGCCGATTCGTCCACTGAGGCAATGCCTTCCACGACATCACCGTCACCGGGGATCACCTGACCCGCCTCGACCACGACGATGTCGCCCTGCTGCAGCTGCGGCGCGGCGACCGCTTCCTCGACCGAGGCGGCCCCGGGCGCCCAGTTTTTGAGTCGTCGGGCCAGCGTTTGGGTTTTGGCCCGCCGCAGCGTTTCGGCCTGGGCCTTACCCCGGCCTTCGGCCACCGCTTCGGCGAGATTGGCGAACAGTACGGTGAGCCACAACCAGATCACGGTCAGCCAGGCGAACCAGGTCGGGTCGATGATCGCCAGCGCGGTGCTCCAGACTGCACCGATCTCGACGATGAACATCACCGGATTGCGCCACAGCGTGCGCGGGTTCAGCTTGCGCAGCGCATCCGGTGTGGCCTTCCACAGCATCTTCGGGTCGAGCAGGCCGCCCTGCACCCGTTTTCGGCCGGAGGAAGCCGCTGGCTGGATCTGGTCGGTGGGGTTGGTGGCGGTCGCGGTCGCGGTCATCAGTGAATTCCTTCAGCGAGAGGCCCGAGCGCGAGCATGGGCAAGAACGTGAGGGCAACGACAATCAGCGTGACGCCGGCCACCATGCCGACGAACTGAGGCCGATGGGTGGGCAGCGTGCCCGCCGAATCCGGTGTGCTGCCCTGCTTGGCCAGCGACCCGGCCAATGCCAGCACCAGCACGATGGGCAGGAACCGTCCGAATATCATGGCCAGACCGAGAGCGGTGTTGTACCAGTCGGTATTGGCGCTCAACCCGGCGAAAGCCGACCCGTTGTTGTTGGCCGCCGAGGTGAATGCGTAGAGAACCTCGGAGAGCCCGTGCGGACCGCTGTTGGCCATGCCGGCCCGCTCGCCGGGCAGCGCCATCGCTATCGCGGTGCCGGTCAGCACGAGCAACGGCGTGACCAGGAAATAGCTTGCGGCAAGCTTGATTTCGCGCGGGTTGATCTTCTTGCCGAGGTACTCCGGAGTGCGCCCGACCATCAGACCCGCGACGAAAACGGTGATGACTGCCAGCACGAGCATGCCGTACAGGCCCGAGCCCACACCGCCGGGGGCAACCTCGCCCAGCTGCATGTTGAACATGGTGATCATGCCGCCGAGGCTGGTGAGGGAGTCGTGGGTGGAGTCGACGGCGCCGGTGGAGGTGAGCGTCGTCGCCGCGGCGAACACCCCCGAGTCGGCCACCCCGAAGCGTTGCTCGACGCCCTCCATCGACGCGCCGATCGAGGTCGGCACCGTGCCGTGGTGCTGCAACTGGAGCCACAGCATGAAGGTGGTGCTGAGGGTGTAGAGCGTAGCCATCACGCCCAGAATTGCGTAACCCTGCTTGGTGTTACCCACCATGCGCCCGAAGGTGCGCGGCAGCGAGAAGCCGATCACCACGATCAGGAAGATCTCCAGCCAGTTCGTCCATGCGGTCGGGTTCTCAAACGGGTGGGCGGAGTTCGCGTTGTAGAAGCCGCCGCCGTTGGTGCCGAGCTCCTTGATGACCTCCTGGCTGGCCACCGGGCCGCCGGTGATGGTCTGCTGGGTTCCGTTGAGTGTCGTGATGACCTGGTCGTGCAGGTGGAAGTTCTGGATCGCCCCGCCGGCCACCAGCAGAATCGCGCTGATGACGGCGATCGGCAGCAGGATGCGCAGGGTCCCGCGCACCAGGTCGACCCAGAAGTTGCCCAGCTCGCCGGTGCGCTTGCGGGCAAAGCCGCGCACCAGCGCGACGGCCACCGCCATCCCGACGGCGGCCGAGACGAAGTTCTGCACGGCCAGGCCGGCCATCTGCACCAGGTGGCCCTGGGTGGTTTCGCCGGAGTAGGCCTGCCAGTTGGTGTTGGCGACGAAGCTGACCGCGGTGTTCCACGCCAGCGCGGGTGTCATCTTGGTTGCCGGATCATGCAGATGCAGCGGTAACTTGCCCTGCACGAGTTGAAGTGCGAACAGGAACAGGAGGCTGACCGACGAGAACGCCAACACGCTTCGCGCGTAGGCGCCCCATGTCTGCTCGGAGCGGGCATCGACACCGATCAGTCGATAGATCACTCGCTCGACGTAAAGGTGTCTTTCCGACACGTACACGCGAAACATGTAGTCCCCGAAGGGGACATGCACTACCGCCACCGCCGCTACGAGAACGACGAAAAACACAATCCCGGCTGTTGTCGCGGTCACTAGAACCGCTCCGGAAAGAGCAGGGCGGCCCCGACGTAGAGCGCAATGACAACGGAAAGCACCAAGCCGACTACGTTTTGATAGTTCATAGCCGTTCGACCAACTTCTGTGCCAGGCCGAGTGCGGCGAACACCGCCACGGTCAGCACGACGTACACCACCACGCCCATCTCTTCTCCGTTCGGCGCCGACGCATACCAAAGGAACATCAACGAGCCCGCCGCAGTATGTGGTGATCGCGAGCGCGGCGTAGCCGGGCACAGCGGTCATCACCATCAAGCGACAGTTCGCCGACAAGGTCAGCTCGAAATTAGCTGGATGTCATCCGCCGTGGGCCTTCAGTTGACGCTTTCCTAACGGGGGCACTGTGCACATTTACGCTTTCTTAACGCCCCCGGGGGCGTCGTCTGGCCGTCGCTGCACCGGCGCGACGCCGGGTAGGCCGCACTATTCGAGGCGGCCGTCAATCGTCATCTGCGGCAACGGTATCCATTGTCATTGGTGTCACCCGACGCTGCGGCGGCGAGCTAGCGTACCGGCTTGTTGGCGGATGACTCGACGATCAACGGCAGCCGTACCCGGAAGATGGTGCTGCCCTCAGTCGATTCGGCGGTGACCGAGCCGTGATGGGCCTTGACGATCGAACTGACGATTGCCAGACCCAGCCCGTTGCCCGAACCGTCGGATCTCGACTTGTCCGCCCGAACGAATCGCTCGAACAACTTGGGCAGGAGTTCGGCGTCGATGCCCGGACCGTCGTCGGTGACGGTCACTTCCGCGTAAGGCGGCTCGGGACCGCCACGGTGGCAGGTGATTCCGGTCGTCACCGTGACTCCGGGCGGCGTATGCACGCGGGCATTGCTGAGCAGATTGCTCACCGCCTGATGTAACCGGGCATGGTCGCCTCGCACCCATACCGGCCCGTCGGGCAGCTCTTTGGCCCAGTGGTGCGTCGACGCGGCCACCGTCGCGTCGTTCACCGCATTGCTGACCAACTCGGCCAGGTCGACTTCTTCGGACTCCAGGTCTTGGCCTTCGCCCAGCCGGGAGAGCAGGAGCAACTCGTCGACAAGCAAGGCCATCCGGCGCGCCTCGGATTCGATGCGGGCCAACGCGTACTCGGTGGTCGGCGGCAGCGTCGAACTGTCCTGGCGGGTGAGTTCGGCATAACCCTGAATGGCCGCCAGCGGCGTGCGCAACTCGTGGCTGGCGTCGGTGATGAACTGGCGCATCCGCAGATCGGAATCGACGCGATACGCCAGCGCGCTGTCGACGTTGTCCAGCAAGCGATTCAAGGTGTGGCCGACGATCCCGACCTCGTTTTGCGGGTTGGTGTCCTGCGGTGGTACCCGGACGCTGATCCGGTGATCGTCGTCGGTGAGCGGCATGGCGGCGACACCGGCGGCGATCACCGCCAATCGGCGCAACGGACGAAGCGCGTACCCGACCACCCACATGGTGAGTCCGGCGGTGAGCACCAGCGCCGCGGCGGTGAGCACGATGGTGGTGAGCTGTTTGCGGGCGATGATTCGGTCGGCGAGGTTCTGCGACATCCCGACCACCAGAACGTCGGGCCCGTCGGCTGTGCTGGCGACGCGGTACGGCCCTAGCTTGCCCAGTACTTCGGTGTGCGGCGGTCCGTCACGCCATGATTGCCCTTCTAGGTCACGCACGACGTCGGCCGGCGCCGGTTTTGGTTCGTCTTCTGAGAAGACCGCCGACCCGATCACCTTGCCGTTGTGTAGCACAGCGATCAAGTTTCCCGGCGTCTGCCCGGTGAACTCCAGCATCGCCTGCGCAATCGGCGGCGTGCCGGGATGCGGTGAAGCGTGTTCGCCGGTGCGGTATTTGGTGTACTGGTGGTTGAACGCGTCCAGGGACTCGGTGACGTCGGCGTCGCTCATGGCGTTGACGTAGCCGCGCAGGCTCAGCACCGAGACGATGCCGACCGTCACCAGCACCATGCTGACCACGGCCAGCACGCCCAACAGCAGTTGGCGGCGCAGCGAATGGGGAAACCACCGGGGGAAGTCCCCGGACGAGCCGCCCCGCTCTCGGGTCATTCCGCCGGCCGCAGCATGTACCCCACACCGCGGACGGTATGAATCATCGGTTCCCGGCCGGAGTCGATCTTCTTCCTCAAGTACGAGATGTAGAGATCCACGATGCTGGTGCGTCCGGCGAAGTCGTAATTCCAGACACGGTCCAGGATCTCGGTGCGGCTCAGCGCGCGGCGCGGGTTGCGCATCAGGAAGCGCAGCAATTCGAATTCCGTGGAGGACAGCGATATTGGGGTGCCATTGCGGGTGACTTCCCGGCTGGCGCTGTCGACCTTGAGATCGCCGACTTTCAGTGTTTCGGCGTTCGGCGCGGGTTGCTGGCTGGAACGGCGTAGCAATCCGCGCAGTCGGGCGACCAATTCCTCGAGGCTGAACGGCTTGGTCATGTAGTCGTCGGCGCCCGCGGTCAGGCCGGTGACCCGGTCCATGACCGAGTCGCGCGCGGTGAGGAAAAGCGTCGGGGTGTAGGCGTCGGATTGCCGGACCCGTTCCAGGATTCGCAACCCGTCCACATCAGGGAGCATGATGTCGAGGACCAGGACGTCGGGGCTGACCCGCTCGA
>NZ_LZKU01000002.1 GCF_001672975.1 Mycobacterium sp. 1465703.0 | reverse complement strand
TCGAGCCGATAAAGAAAAGCCCGAAGTGATCGGCGGGGCCGTTATTGGTATATGTCGCGGTTGCCGGAGCGCCACCAAGGTCCAGGGTCAATCGAGACGGGATGAAATTGATACCTACCCTGTTCGCTGCTTGTCTCAGGTTGAGGAAGCCGCCTTCGTCGTGGTGGCGCTCCGGCAACCGCGACATATACCAATAACGGCCCCGCCGATCACTTCGGGCTTTTCTTTATCGGCTCGAGTGACCAGCTGTTTCTCAGCACGGCAGGCCGCGGACAGCCGTTTGCAAGCTTTGACGTCTCCTACCTGGCGGCACGTCTGCAGCAGGTGTTGATGGAAATGACGGCCGATCCCGGGCGGCCGATCTCCTCGATCGAAATCCTCGATGAGGATGAGAACGCCCGGCTCAATGGGTGGTCGCATCGCGCCGCGTTAACCCAGCCGGTAACCGCGCCGGTGTCGATTCCGGTGGTATTCGCCGAGCACGCCGCGCGTACCCCCGAGGCAGTAGCGGTGACCTTCGACGCCCGCTCCATGACGTATCGCAGCCTCGATGAGGCCGCAAACCGGTTGGCACACCTCTTGGCCGGTCATGGGGTTGGCCCGGGACAGACTGTGGCACTGCTGTTTCCCCGGTGCGCTGACGCGATCGTGGCGATGCTGGCGGTGCTCAAGACCGGGGCAGCGTATGTGCCGATCGACCCGGGGCATGCGTCGGCTCGAATGGAGTTCGTGCTTGCCGATGCCGCACCGGCCGTGCTGATCACCACGGCCGGGCTGCGCTCACGGCTGCACGGATCCGGTCTGCTGATCGTAGATGCCCACGATCCCGCCATCGAGGCCCAACCCAACACCCCACTTCCAATGCCCGCACCGGAAAACGTCGCCTACATCATCTACACCTCCGGGACTACGGGCACACCCAAAGGCGTGGCCATCACGCACCACAACGTCACTTGGCTGATCGAGGCGCTCGATGAGCGCCTGCCGCGCGGGGGGGTCTGGGCGCAGTGCTATTCCTCGGCCTTCGACTTGTCGGTGTGGGATATCTGGGGTGCGCTGCTGCGGGGTAGGCGGCTGCTGGTGGTGCCCGAGGCCGTGGCAGGTTCTCCGGAAGATCTCCACGCGTTGCTGGTCGCGGAGAAGGTCAGCGTGCTGACCCAGATTCCGTCGTCAGTGGCGCTGCTGTCACCGGAGAGGTTGGAGTCCACGGCGTTGGTGGTGGGCGGCGAGGCCTGCCCGACCGACGTCGTGGATCGTTGGGCGGCACCCGGGCGGGTGATGATCAATGCCTACGGCCCGACCGAGGCAACGGTGTGCGCGTCGATGAGTAGGCCCCTGACGCCGGGGCAGGGCCTGGTGCCGATCGGATCGCCGATACCCGGTGCGGCAATGTTCGTGCTGGACAAGTGGCTGCAGCCGGTGCCGGCCGGGGTGGTCGGAGAGCTCTACCTGGCCGGGCGCGGCGTGGGCCTTGGATATGTGCGGCGTGCTGGTTTGACCGCGTCGCGGTTTGTGGCGTGCCCGTTCGGGGCCGCCGGGGCACGCATGTATCGCACCGGCGATTTGGTGTCCTGGGGTGAGGACGGGCAGCTGCGACACCTGGGCCGCGCCGACGAGCAGGTCAAGATCCGCGGGTACCGCATCGAACTCGGTGAAATCCAGGTAGCCCTGGCCGCCCTGGATGGGGTGCGCCAGGCGGCGGTCATCGCCCGCGAGGATCGTCCCGGTCACAAGCGGCTGGTGGGCTACATCACCGGCACCGCCGACCCGACCGAGATCCGCACGGCACTGGCCGGTCGGCTCCCGGCCTACATGGTCCCCGCCGCGGTGGTGGTGTTGCCGGCAATCCCGTTGACGGTCAACGGAAAACTCGACAAGCGCGCCTTGCCCGCACCCGAATTCGCCGCCGGTGACTACCGGGCCCCGGCCGACGGGGTCGAGGAAATCCTGGCCGACATCTACGCCCAAGTCCTCGGCATGGAGCGGGTAGGTGTCGACGACTCGTTCTTCGACCTCGGCGGCGACAGCATCCTGTCGATGCAAGTCGTGGCTCGCGCGCGGGCGGCCGGCGTAATGTGCCGTCCGCGTGACGTTTTCGTCGAACAGACGGTCGCGCGAGTTGCGCGGGTCGCGACGGTGGCCGATGGCGAGGCCGGCGTTGTCGACGAGGGCATCGGCCCGGTGGTGGCCACCCCGATCATGCGCTCGCTGCACAGCGTCGAGGGCCCGATCGACGAGTTCAACCAGACCATGGTGGTCACCGCTCCGGCGGGGGTGACCGAGGCCGACGTGGCGGTCGTCCTGCAGGCGTTGCTCGATCGGCATGCCATGTTGCGGCTGCGCGTCGACGATGACGGCGCCGACGGTTGGTCGCTGGCGGCGCCCGAAGCTGGTTCGGTGGACGCGCGCGGATGCCTGCATACCGCCGATGTGTTGTCGGATGAGGCGCTGGTGGTGGCCCGGGCGCGGTTGAACCCGGCGGCGGGACTGATGCTCAGCGCGGTGTGGGCGACTTCTACCGGCCAGCTGGCACTGATTATTCATCACCTGGCCGTCGATGGGGTGTCGTGGCGAATCCTGTTGGAGGACCTCAACATCGCCTGGGCGCAGCATCACAGCGGGCAGCCAGTGGCGTTGCCGACGGGCGGGACGTCTTTTGCGCGTTGGTCATCGCTGCTCGACGAACATGCGCGCCGCGCCGAGGTAGTGGCCCTGGCCGACGCGTGGCGACAAGTGGCGGCAATACCGGCCGCGCTGCCGGCGGCGCATCCCGAGGTGGACACCTACCAAAGCGCGGGCCAGCTGTCGGCGTCGCTAGATGTCGAGACCACCCGCCAGCTGCTCGGTGAGGTCCCGGCGGCGTTTCACGCCGGTGTCGGTGACATATTGCTGATCGCCTTCGGGTTGGCATTCGCGGAGTTTCTCGACACCGGCGCGGGTATGCCGATCGGTGTCGACGTCGAGGGTCACGGGCGCCACGAGGAGCTGGCCCCGTCTGTGGACCTGTCCCGCACGGTGGGCTGGTTCACCGCCAAATATCCGGTCGCGTTGACGGTCGGTGGCCTGTCGTGGGCGCAGGTTGTCGCCGGTGAGGCCGCACTGGGCGCCCTGATCAAAGCCGCCAAGGAGCAGCTGCGCGCCCTACCCGATTCGCTGACCTATGGTCTGCTGCGGTACCTGAACGCCGAGGTCGATCTCGGCGGGTCTGACCCGACGATCGGGTTCAACTACCTAGGCCGGCTCGGTGCGGGTACCGACCTGCCCGGCGAGTTGTGGCGGGTCAACCAGGACAGCCTGTCGTTTGCGGGTGTGGCAACGGCGGTGCCCCTTGGGTTGGCGCACACGGTGGAGCTCAATGCGGGAACCATCGACACCGAGGCTGGGCCGCACCTGCAGGCGCACTGGGCGTGGGCGCCCTCGGTGCTGAAGGACGAACAGGTCAGCCGGCTGAGCCAGTTGTGGTTCGAGGCTCTGGCCGGTATCTGCGCGCACGTCAAAGCCGGTGGGGGCGGGCTCACCCCGTCCGATATCGCTCCTGCCCGCCTCAGCCAGGAGCAGATCGACGAACTCTGCTCGCAGGGCGACGTCTTGGACGTGCTGCCGCTGACGCCGGTGCAGCAGGGTCTGCTATTCCACACCAGCTTCGCACCGGGTCTGGACGACCTGTACACCGTGCAGCTCGGCATCACAATCAACGGCGCCCTCGATGCGCACCGCTTGCGGGAGGCCGTGCAGACGGTCGTCAACCGGCATCCCAACCTGGTGGCCCGGTTCTGCGAAGGCTTCGGTGAGCCGCTGCAGGTTATCCCGGCCAAGCCCGTGATCGCTTGGCAGGACATTGAACTGAACCGCGTGGGCGGCCACGCCGATCAGCAGATTGAGCGACTGTGTGCTGCTGAGCGCGCCGCGGTCTGCGACCTGGCTGACAAACCGACATTCCGGGCGGCGTTGATCCGCACCGCAGAAGACCAGTACCGCTTAGTGCTCACCATTCACCACATCGTGGCGGATGGCTGGTCGCTGCCAATCCTGATGCGGGAGGTGTTCGGCAGCTACTACGGCGAACGGCTCCCCGCGGCTCCGTCGTACCGCAGCTTTGTCACCTGGCTGGATGGGCAGGACCGCAGTGTCGCACAAGGGGTTTGGCACGACGTGATGGCGGGTTTCGAGACCCCGACGTTGATCGGTACGCCGGGCCAGGTAGGGCGTCGCGACGTCGCGTCCTTCCGGGTGTCCGCCGAGACCACAGCGGCCCTGACCGAGTTGGCCCGCTCGTGCCACACCACCGTGAGCACCGTGTTGCAGGGTGCATGGGCGCAGCTGCTGATGTGGCTGACCGGTCATCATGATGTGGCATTCGGCACCGCGGTCTCGGGTAGGCCGACCGAAGTGCCCGGCTCGGAATCCATTGTGGGGCTGATGATCAACACGGTGCCGGTGCGGGCCAACGCCAGCGCAGGGAGCACAGTCGCCGATCTGCTGGAGCAGCTGCAGCGCGTCCACAACGAGATCCTCGAGTATGAGTATCTGGCTCTCCCCGAGATCCACCGCGCCACCGGGCACGATCAACTGTTCGACACGTTGTTCCTGTATGAGAACTATCCGATCGACGCCGGCGCCCTGTTGGGCGCCGATGATCTGGTCATCACCGACTTCACCAGCCGCGAGTACAACCACTATCCGCTGTCGGTAGTGGCGACGCCGGGCCACGAACTGAGCCTTCGCGTCGAATTCGACACGGACGCATTTGACCGTGCGGTGATCGACACGCTGATCGACCGGTTGCAGCAGGTGCTGGCGGCCATGATCGCCGATCCTGCCCGGCAGTTGTCGTCGATCGATCTGCTCGACCGGGGTGAGCACGACCGCCTCGACGAGTGGGGCAATCGGGCGATGCTGGCCGAGCCGGAGATGTCCGCGATGTCGATCCCCGAATTGTTCGCCACTCAGGCGGCGGTCCGCGCCCCGGAGACGGTAGCGATCAGTTATGGGGATCGGTCGTGGACTTATCGCGAGGTGGAGGAGTCCGCTAATCGGTTGGCGCACTTGCTGATTCCTCAGGGTGTGGGACCGGGTACGCGTGTGGCCCTGTTACTTCCGCGTACGCCTGAAGCGGTGGTGGCGATACTGGCGGTGCTCAAGACCGGTGCCGCCTATGTGCCAATCGATCCGACGGTTCCCGCGGCGCGGATGGAGTTCGTGTTGGGCGACTCTGCGCCTGTCGCGGTGGTCACCAACGCAGACGTGCGGTCACGGCTGAAGGGGTCTGGCCTGCTGCTGATCGACATCGACGACCTTGCGGTGACGACCCAGCCCGAGACCGCGTTACCGGCGGTTGAGGCCGAGAGCATCGCCTATATCGTTTACACCTCGGGCACGACTGGGACGCCCAAAGGTGTTGCAGTGCCACACCACAACGTCACCCGGTTGCTGGATTCGCTGGACGCCCAGTTGACGTTGGGACAGGTGTGGACACAGTGTCATTCATTGGCGTTTGACTTCTCGGTGTGGGAGATCTTCGGTTCGCTGTTGTATGGCGGCCGGTTGGTGATGGTGCCCGATTCGGTGGTGCGTTCGCCAGAAGAGTTGCACGCGTTGCTGGTTCGTGAGCAGGTCAATGTGTTGAGCCAGACGCCGTCGGCGTTTTATGTGCTGCAGACCGCTGATGGGCTCGCGTCGAGGTTGGGGCAGCAGCTGGAGTTGCAGTCCGTGGTGTTCGGCGGCGAGGCGCTCGAACCCCAGCGTCTGAAGACGTGGCTGAACCACCACCCCGGACCGCCGCGTCTGATCAATCTGTATGGCATCACCGAGACGACCGTGCACGCCTCGTTCCGCGAGATCGTCGACGGCGACGTCGACAGTAGTGCAAGCCCCATCGGGGTGCCGTTGGCCCATCTTGCATTCTTCGTACTCGACGGTTGGTTGCGTCAGGTCCCCGCCGGGGTGGTCGGCGAGCTGTACGTGGCCGGTGCCGCGTTGGCCGCCGGGTATGTGGGCAGGCCGGGGTTGAGCTCGACGCGGTTTGTGGCGTGCCCGTTCGGGGCACCGGAGGCGCGCATGTATCGCACCGGGGATCTGGTGTCGTGGGGCGCCGATGGTCAGCTGTGTTACGTCGGGCGTGCGGATGAGCAGGTCAAGATCCGTGGTTATCGCATCGAGCTTGGTGAGATCCAAGTGGCCCTCGCCGCTTTGGACGGGGTCGATCATGTGGCGGTGATCGCGCGCGAGGACCGTCCCGGCGACAAGCGGCTGGTGGGCTACATCACCGGCACCGCCGACCCGACCGAGATCCGCACGGCACTGGCTGATCGGCTCCCGGCCTACATGGTGCCGACCGCGATCGTCGTGCTCGAGGCGCTGCCATTGACGGTCAACGGCAAACTCGACGTCCGCGCCCTGCCGGCACCCGAATACCAGGATGTCGACCACTACCGGGCTCCATCCAGCGCGGTCGAGGAAATCCTGGCCGGCATCTATGCCCAGATATTGGGTGTGCAGCGGGTCGGTGTCGACGATTCGTTCTTCGATCTGGGCGGTGACAGCATCCTGTCGATGCAAGTCGTGGCCCGTGCCCGAGCGGCCGGCGTAATGTGCCGTCCGCGTGACGTTTTCGTCGAACAGACGGTGGCGCGGCTCGCGCAGGTCGCCACTGTGGTCGCCGACGGCGAGGGGGGCGTGGTCGATGAAGGCACCGGGTCGGTGGTGGCCACCCCGATCATGCGCTGGCTGCACAGCGTCAAGGGCCCGGTCGAGCAGTTCAACCAGACGATGGTGTTGCAAGCTCCCGCGGGTGTCACGCAGGCCGACGCGGTGGTGGTCCTGCAGTCGTTGCTGGACCGGCACGCCACGTTGCGGCTGCGCGTCGAGGACGACGGCACCGGCGGCTGGTTGTTGTGGGTGTCCGAAGCCGGGACGGTAGATGCCGCCGGCTGCGTAGACACCGTCGACGCGCTGTCGGCTGACGCGTTGGTGGCGGCCCGGTCACGGCTCGACCCGGGTACCGGGGCGATGCTGCGCGCGGTGTGGGCCGAGTCGACGAACCAGTTGGCCTTGATCGTTCACCACCTGTCCGTCGATGGTGTGTCGTGGCGAATCCTGTTGGAAGACCTCAACATTGCGTGGGCTCAGCATCGCAGTGGCCAGCCGGTGGCGCTGCCGGCGCCCGGGACGTCGTTTGCCCGATGGTCGTCGCTGTTGGCCGAGTACGCGCAGAGCGCAGACGTGATGGCCCAGGCCGAAGCGTGGCGTCAGGTGGCAGCAATCCCGGCCGCGTTACCACCGGTACAGCCGGAGGACACCTACGTCAGCGCCGGGCAATTGTCGGTGTCGCTGGATGCCGAGACGACCCGCCAGCTGCTTGGGGAGGCCCCGGCGGCGTTCCATTCCGGGGTTCAAGACATATTGCTGATCGCGTTCGGCTTGGCGTGGACGCAATTCTTGAGCGCCAGCACCCCGATCGTCATCGATGTCGAGGGCCATGGCCGCCAGGAGGAGCTGGCCCCGCATGTCGACTTGTCGCGCACGGTGGGCTGGTTCACCACCAAGTACCCGGTGGCTCTGAAATTCGGGGGGCCGGTCGGCGGCCTGTCTTGGGGACAGGTGATGGCGGGTGACGATGCACTGAGCGCTCTGATCAAGGACGCCAAGGAGCAGCTGCGCGCGCTGCCCGACGGGCTGACCTACGGGTTGCTGCGCTACCTCGCCCCTGAGTTGGATCTGGGTGGGCCCGACCCCGTGATCGGCTTCAACTACCTAGGTCGTCTGGGTGGTGCGGCCGACCTCTCCAGTGAGTTGTGGCGGCTCACCGAGAACAGTTTCTCGCTGGGCGGCGCCGCGGGTGCAGTGGAGATGCCGCTGGCTCATACCGTGGAGCTCAATGCGGGCACCATGGACACCGAGGCCGGCCCGCAGCTGCAGGCCAACTGGACCTGGGCACGCTCGGCGCTGGACGACAAGCAGGTCAGCTGGCTCAGCGAGCTGTGGTTCGACGCGCTGGCCGGCATCTGCGCGCACGTGCGCGGCGGTGGGGGCGGCTTGACCCCGTCCGACATCGCGCCAGCCCGTCTTACCCAGCAGGACATCGACAAGCTGGCGCAGCAGTACCGGATCGGCGATGTATTGCCGCTAACCCCGCTACAGCAGGGCCTGCTGTACTACACCGGCAGCGGGCAGGGCAGCGCCGACTTGTATGCGGTGCAGCTCGACATCACCGTGAGTGGTGCCCTTGACCCGCAACGCTTGCGCGAGGCAGTGCACGCCGTCGTCACCCGCCACCCGAACGTGGTGGCCGGTTTCTGCGACGACTTCGGTGAACCGGTGCAGGTCATGCCCGCCGATCCGGCGCTGGCCTGGCAGTACGTCGAGCTGAGCTCGGCAGCTGCTGATGTCGAGGAACAGGTACAGCAGCTGTGTACCGCCGAACGCGTCGCGGTCTGCGATATTGCCGGCCAGCCGCCCTTCCGTGCTGCCCTGATCCGCACCGCAGACGATCTGTATCGGTTCGTGCTCACCAACCACCACATCGTGCTCGACGGTTGGTCGAAGCCGATCCTGTTGCAGGAAATCTTCGCCAGCTATCACGGGGTGCGGCTGCCCGGCGCGCCGTCGTATCGCAGCTTTGTCACCTGGCTGTCCGAACAGGATCGAGGCGCGGCTCAGACAGCATGGCGTGAGGTCCTCGACGGGTTCGACACTCCCAGCCTGGTGGGACCCCCTGGACGTCCAGCGCTCGGTATGCGCGGTACCGCGTCGTTCCAGGTGTCCGCGGAGACCACGAAGGCGTTGGGCGAGCTGGCGCGTTCGTACCGCACCACGGTCAGCACTGTCCTGCAGGCTGCGTGGGCCCTGCTGCTGACGTGGCTGACCGGCCAGCACGACGTGGTGTTCGGCACAGCGGTGTCGGGGCGGCCACCCGACTTGGCCGGCGCGGAATCGATGGTTGGTCTGCTGATCAACACGGTCCCGGTACGGGCGACCATCGGCGCGGAGACGACCACCGCCGACCTGCTCGACCAGCTGCAAAGTACCTACACCAAGACTCTCGACCACCAGCACTTGGCCCTGAGCGAGATCCACCGTGTAACGGGGCACGACCAGTTATTCGACACAATGTTCGTCTACGAGAACTATCCGATGGATACCGCTGCGTTATCGGCCATCGACGAGTTGAACATAGCGAGCTTCACCAGTCGCGAATACAACCACTACCCGCTTTCGGTGCAAGCCGTGCCAGGCTACGAACTCGGCCTTCGCGTCGAATTCGACACTGACGTGTTCACTGCGGCCAGAATCGAAAAGATGGTCGAACGTTTCCAGCGTGTGGTGGTAGCCATGACCGCAGACGTGGAGGAGCAATCATGACCGTCCGTGCGGGACGGTCGATTGTCGACCGATCGACGAGACCTATGCGGCGATGTGCTGGCTGATTCATCGCCAAGGACGCGATCGAGACCAGGCTAGCGGCCAAACACCTTGGGACAGACGTGAATCCATCCCGGATGGGCGCTGTTTGACCTGCCCTACCCCGATCGACGGGCGTCGATCGGCAGGGTGAGCCTGAACTGGGCGCCGCCCTGGTGGGGCAGACACACCAGTTCGCCGCCGTGGGCGCGCGCCAACGCCCGCGCGATCGCCAGGCCCAGTCCGGCGCCGCCGTGATCGCGGGCGCGGCCGGTGTCCAAGCGCACCAGTCGCTCGAAGATGTTGTCCCGCTGGTCATCCGGAATGCCCGGGCCGGTGTCGGTGATGGTGACTTCCGCGAGGTCATCGGCTGCGTGAAGGTCGATGGTGATCGCTCCGCCGGCCGGCGTGTACCGGCGGGCGTTGTCCAGCAGGTTGGACACGATCTGCGACAGGCGGGTCGGGTCGGCGTTCAGATGGAGTGTGGTCAAGCCGGTGCGGCTGACGTTGAGCTGTGGTGCCAGCATGGCGGCTCTGTCGGCTTCGCCGTCGAGCACGGCGGCCACGTCAACGTTCTGCAACTCGAGCGTGAGCCCGGCGTCGATGCGGCTCAGGTCCAACATGTCGGAAACAAGTCGTCCCGCGCGCCGAGCGTCGGAGAGCAGCAAGCTCGCCCGCCGGTATTGCCCGTCGTCTGGGTGTTCGGAGGCAGTGTGCGCGACTTGTTCTGCGGCAACCTGGATGCCGGCGATCGGGGTGCGCAACTCGTGGGCGGCGTCGACGAGAAATCGCCGGGTTGCCGTCTCGGCGCGCCGCGCGGTGTCCGCGGCGTGCTTGGCCCGGTGCTCCGACATTTCCAACGCATCCAGCATCCCGTCGAAAGCGCTTGCCGCGCGGCCGAGTTCGGTGTTGGTGCGATCCGGATGCAGGCGCCGGCCGCGATCCCCGGTGGTGATGGCGTTGGCTAGTGCGGTGAGCCGATCCAGCGGGCGTAGCGCCGCCCGGCTGACCGCGATCAACAGCAGCGCCGCGAGCAGCAACGTCACCAGGCCGGCCGCGATCATCAGGCCGCGCAGCTGATGAATGACCTGGGTGGTTTGCGTGGTGTCGGCGACCAGGACCACCCGAGCGCCGTCGGGCAGCGGGTGCACAATGGCCGTCGCGGTGGCATCCGGCGGAGAGCCGGGCGGCGGCGGAAGTGCATAGGGCGGTGGCGGATACGGCGGCGGGTACGGCGGCGGCGGGTAGCCCGGCGGGAACGGCGGTGGGTAGGGCGGCGGCGGTGGATACGGCGGCGGTGGCGGTTCGACCGCCCCGTCACTCAGGTCAGGACTGATCCCGCGGTCGCCGTACCCGGTGCCGTCGGCGGTGACGATGAGCGCCCGAATGCCGCCGCCGTTCAGTTGGGCAGCGAGCAGATCCGGTGAGGTGTGCGCGGCGCTCAAGGCGTCGGCACGAGACGTCGCGGCCATCAGCCGGTCGTGCAGGTTCCGGTGGGCCAGAACACCGATGGCGATATCGATGGTGACGCCCAGCGCCACCAGCAGGACCGCCAACAGCGCCAACACCACCAGCGTCACGCGACGTTGCAGCGACGGCGTCGGTGTCGTCGACGCGGCCGTCATGACCGCTCGGGTTGCAGGCGGTAGCCGATGCCGCGCACGGTATGCAGGATGCGCGGCCCGTGCGCCTCGAGCTTGCGTCGCAATCCACTGACGTGGACCTGCACCAGGTTGGGGTCGTAGGCGTCATAGCCCCACACCCCGTTCAGGATCTGATTGGCGCTGACGATCCGGCCGCGTTGCTCGACCAGAAAAGCCAGCACCCGCAGTTCAGTGGCGGTCAGCTCCAGCCGGTGACCGCCGCGCGCGGCCACACCCGCGCCGAGGTCCAGGGTGAGGTCGCCCAACTGGATCACCTGCGACAGCCGTCCGCGACGGCGCAACACCGCGCCGACCCGCGACACCAGTTCGGCCAATTCGAACGGCTTGATCACGTAATCGTCGGCCCCGCCGTCAAGGCCGCGCAGCCGATCCGGCAGTCCGTCGCGCGCCGTGATCAAGACGATGCCGATCTCACCCCATTCCCGGATGACGTCGATCAGGGCAAAGCCATCGCGTCCGGGCAGCATCACGTCGAGCACCACCAGGTCGGGCCGCATCCCGTCGAGCACCTGCTCCAGGCCGTCGCCGTCGCACCGCGCCTCGGTGTGATAGCCGACATCGGTGAGCGCCTCGCTGACCATCTCGCGGATGGTCTCGGAATCCTCGACGACCAGTACCCGCGGCGTGCCGATACTGAACTGGTCAGAGCGGCGCGCGGGCGAATAACTGTCGGCGTGCCGCGGACCCGTCATACCCCCATTGTCGGCACCGGTTCTGAGATGAACCTGAAGCGGTCGCAGCGGGCGCTCGGCACAACACGCGTCGTGCATCACAGACGAGGAGGAATGTGACAGTCGCCCGCCTTCGAGCGACAAATGCCTCTCTCACTTCCGACCTCACCGCATTGTCGCGCGAAGGCGGGCAAGAGGTCGTTGTCCTTCGCTGCTGACAGCAGTGACGCATGAGGTCCGTAACGTAGCTGCTTCTTCAGATCCATTTCAGCCCCGGCTCTTAACGTCCGAGACATGACCACGAACGACGACATCAACACCAATCCACCCCCGCCGCCGCCGGTCGCATACCAGGCACCAGAGCGACGCCGTCACTCCACCGGCGTGGTGATCGGCGCCGGCGTGGCGGGCGCGCTACTCGGCGCGGTCGGCACCGTCGCGGCGATCGCATTCGCCTGGATCGTGAGCGTCGGTCCGCCCCCACCGCCGCCTCCCGGGCCGCCGCCGGGGTTCGCGGCGTCGCCGTTCCACGGCCCGCCGCCTCCCCCGATGGGCGGACCGATGCCGGGCGGCTTCGGGTTTGCTCCCCCGCCGGGGCCGCCGGGGCCCCCGCGCGGCTTCTGGCCCCCACCTCCCGGTGCGGCATCCCCGACAGCACCCACGTCGCCGTCTGCGGCACCGCGTCCCTGACCGTTAGACACGTGTCGCCGGCACGAATGCTTCACATCGTGCCGGCGACAGGCATCGGCGCGGGACTAGTTCGGGTCCGGCCCCTTCACCGTCATGGTGGCGACCAGCGCCAAGAACAGCGCGGCCGGAAGACCGTTGACGACTTTGTCGCGTACCCGGACATGCGCACCGAGCGCCAGCACGAAATACAGCGTCAGCAGCGCCGTCGTCAACCGTGCCAGGGCCGGAAAGCGGTGGACCGACAGCAGGCCGACCGCGGCGGCCGCCTTCACCACCGGTAGCACCGGCCGAACGTTCTCCGGCAGCCCGACGTCGTCCAGGACCTTCTTGATGGGAGCGACCTGGACACCGCACGCCACCGCGTCGACGGCGTGGAACACCGCCAGCGCGGTGTAGGTCTTCGGGGAAGTCAACACACTCATCGGGCAATCCTATGGAGTCAGCTCCCCGGCCGGGCCGTCCGCCGACTGGCGGGCTATCGCCTCCGCCTTGGCCACCGCCTGGGCGATCGCGGGGTCGGTTTCGGTGCAGAACCAATCGGCGACCTCGGCGTCGTCGTCGGCGCTGTGCTTGGGTGCGTCCTCAACCGGCGACGGCTGGAAGCGGAACACTCCGTCTTCCCCCGGGGTGCCCAGCAGTTTGGTGAACCCCTGCAACGCCGCGTTGAAGTCGCTGGGCACCACCCACACCTTGTTGGCGTCGCCGCGCGCCATCTCCGGCAACGTCTGTAAATACTGGTAGGCCAGCATTTCCGGGGTGGGCCGGCCGGCCTTGATCGCGGCGAACGTCTTCTCGATCGCCTTGGCCTGGCCCTGCGCCTGCAGGTACGCCGCGGCGCGTTCACCCTGCGCCCGCAGCATCCGCGACTGCCGGTCGGCCTCGGCGGCCAGGATCGCCGCCTGCTTGGCTCCCTCGGCGGCCAGGATCTGCGCCTGCTTCTGACCTTCGGCCTCCTTGATCGCCGCCTCACGCATACCTTCGGCGGTCAGGATCATCGCCCGCTTCTCGCGGTCGGCCTTCATCTGCTTTTCCATCGAGGCCTGGATCGACGGCGGCGGGTCGATGCTGCGCAATTCGACCCGGGCGACCCGCAGGCCCCAGCGGCCGGTCGCCTCGTCGAGCACGCCACGCAGCTGCCCGTTGATCTGGTCGCGCGACGTCAGCGTCTGCTCGAGGGTCATGCCGCCGACGACGTTGCGCAGCGTGGTGGTGGTGAGCTGCTCGACGCCGACGATGTAGTTGCTGATCTCGTAGACGGCCGCTTGGGGAACGGTGACCTGGAAGTAGACGACGGTATCGATGTTGAGCGTCAGGTTGTCCTCGGTGATCACGGGCTGCGGCGGGAAGGACACCACCCGCTCGCGCAGATCCACCCGGGCCCGCACCCGATCGATGAACGGCACCAACAACGTGAGCTGCCCGCTGACCGTGCGGCTGTATCGGCCCAGCCGTTCGATCACCGCGGCTTCTGCCTGGGGTATCAGTGCCACCGACTTGGCCACCACGACGATCGCGAAGATCACCAAGACGACCAGTAGCACCAAACCAGCAACCGCACCTTGCATGGGAGTTCCTTTCTTTCGCAGCCTTTCTCGCAGTCGCTACAGACCGCTCTTGAAGACCACGGCGGTGGCACCGTCGATTTGCATGACGGTGACCGGCTCGCCGGGTTGGTAGACATCGCCGTCGTTGAGCGGGCGCGCGGTCCAGACTTGGCCGTCGAGTTTCACCTGGCCCTCGTCACGCGCGACTCGCTGCAAGACCAGCGCGGTTTTGCCCTGCAGCGCCTCGATTCCCAAGCGCGGCACCTGGGCCGGTGTCAGGCGTCGCCGCAGCGGCGGGCGAACCAACACCAACAGCAGCACCGAGACGACCAGGAACACCGCCCCGTTCAGCCACAGCGGAAAATCTGTGAGCCAACTGGTTAGCGCTGCGGCCAATGCGCCGCCGCCGAGCATCACCAAAAACAAATGGCCGGTGAGTGCCTCCGCACCGGCCAGCACCAGCGCGAATATTAGCCAAAGCACCGCGGCGTGCATGCGGCAAGAATACGCGTGATCGGCCTTTGCCGGGCAAAACAACTACACTGCGTGATCGTGTGGTGTCCCAGTGTTTCGCTGTCCGTGTGGGCCAATGCCTGGCTCGCCGGAAAGGCCGCGCCCGACGACGTCCTGGACGCGTTATCCATTTGGGCGCCAAAGCAATCGGTGACCGCGTATGATGCCGTCGCGGCCGGCCATACCGGGCTGCCCTGGCCCGATGTGCACGACGCCGGGACGGTCACGTTGCTGCAGACTCTGCGTGCCGCGGTGGGCAGGCCGATGACGACGCCCGACGGTGCCGGCCTGATGCGCGGGACGATCAATGTGGTTTTGCCGGTGCCCGGCGATGTGCGTGGGCTGGCGCCCGGGACGCAGTTCGAGCGCGACGCCCTGGCCGCCGGCGAGGCGGTCATCATCGCCAATCCCCGCAATCCCGCCGCCGCCGTCGGCCTGGTGCCCGAATTCTTCTACCAGGATGACGAGGACACTCCCGACGACTACGAGACGCGGCTGGCCGAATTGTGCGGGCTGACGTGGACGGTGTACTCGCTGCCCGCCGCCCCGGTGCTGGAACATTGCGAGCTCGGTGATGCCGAGTACACGTTGCGATCGGCAGTGCGCTCGGCTGCTGACGCGCTGGGCGCGATTGGGCTGGGCGCGGCCGCGACCGATGTCGACGACCCGCGCGGACTGGTCGAGCAACTACTGGAATCCGCACGGCAGCACCGCATTCCCGACCATGCGCCGACGCGCGCGCTGCGGGTGCTGGAGAACGCCGCCCACGTCGACGCCATCATCGCGGTGAGCGCGGGGCTGAGTCGATCCGATTCTCCGGACCGCTTCACCGCGCCGGTGGCCGCCGGCCTGGAACCGCTCGGAACGCAATCCTCCTCCGAGGCGCGCATCGCCAGCGACGCGCTGCGACCGCTTTCCGCTGTGGTGCGTTCGGCGCGGATGGCGGCCGTGACGGCGATCCTGCATTCGGCCTGGGGCGACTAGTTCCGGTGGCGGCGGCCGGCCACTACTTCTGGCGGCCGGCCGCGCAGTGCGGCGGATGGCACGGCTCACCGTTGACGCTGGCCAGGCAACCGGGTACCGGGTCGGGACCGGCCACCCGGTCGGGTGTCCGGTCGTAGCGCAGTTCGTCGATCAGATCCGCCGCCAGCTGCGCGAAACGCGGATCGGCGTTGGGCGTGGCAGCACGCACCATCGCCACACCGGCCGCCTCGGCCTGCGACGACAACTCGTTGTCGAGGTCCCACACCACCTCGATATGGTCGGCCACAAATCCGATGGGACAGACGATCACGGCCTTGGTGCCGGCCTTCGCCAGCGCGGCCAGGTGGTCGGCGACATCGGGCTCCAGCCACGGAACCTGCGGTGGCCCCGACCGCGACTGCCACACCAGGTCGTACTCGTGGTACCCGGCCGCGGCCGCCACAAGGCTTGCGGCATAAGCCACTTGGCGGCTGTACAGCCGCGGGCCCAGGCGGTCGTCGGCGGCTACCGGGATGGAATGCGCGGTGAACACCAGGCGCGCGTCTGCCCGTTGCTCGACGGTCAGGGCACCCGACGCCGCGTCGATGGTTTCGGCGAAGATCTGCACGAACCGCGGGTGGTCGAAATACGGTCGCAACTTGACCAATTCGGGTGCACCGGGTCCGGCCGCCGCGCGCGCCCGGGCGATGTCCTCGACGTATTGGGTGCAGCTGGAATAGCCGCTCCATGCCGATGTGACGAACACCGCGGCCCGTCGAATTCCGTTGTCTTGCATCGTCGCGACGGTGTCTTCGACGAACGGGTCCCAGTTGCGGTTGCCGAAATACACCGGCAGATCCAGGCCGCGGTCCTGCAACTCGGCTTCCAGTCGCGTGACCAGTGCGCGGTTGATGTTATTGATCGGCGACACCCCGCCGAAATGCAGATAGTGCTCTGCGACATCGTCGAGACGTTCCGGCGGCACATTGCGGCCTCGGGTGACGTTCTCCAAGAACGGCCGAACCTGCTCGGGGCCTTCCGGCCCACCGAAGGACAACAGCAGGACGGCGTCGAATTCCATTAGGCTCTAGAGCAACTGGGTGCTTGCGCCACCGTCGGCGTAGATGATGGTCCCCGTCGTCGCCGGCAGCCAGTCGGAGAGCAACGCGCACACCGTCTTGGCGACCGGCGTCGGGTCCTTCATGTTCCAGCCGATCGGGGCGCGTTGGTCCCAGCCCTCTTCGAGCAGTTGCATCTGCGCGCCGGCCTCTTCGCCGAGCGCACCACCGACGATCGCGCTCATGGCCAGCGTCCGGATCGGCCCTGCGGCAACAAGATTGGAGCGCACACCGAACTTGCCCGCCTCGCGTGCCACGAATCGGTTGACCGATTCCAGCGCGCTCTTGGCCACCGTCATCCAGTTGTAAGCAGGCATCGCGCGGCTGGGGTCGAAGTCCATGCCCACGATGGAGCCGCCGGGGTTCATGATCGGCAGCGTCGCCTTGGCCAGCGAGGCGTACGAATAGGCCGAGATGTGAATGCCTTTGGAGACATCCTCATACGGCGCGTCGAAGAACGGGTTGATGCCCATGCCGGTTTGCGGCATGAAACCGATCGAGTGCACCACACCGTCGAGCTTGTTGCCCTCGCCGATCTCGGCCGTCACCCGCTCGGCGAGCGAGTTCAGGTGCTCCTCGTTTTGCACGTCGAGTTCGATCAGCGGCGCCTTCTCCGGCAGCCGGTCGGCGATGCGCTGAATCAGGCGCAACCGGTCGAATCCGGTGAGCACCAACTGCGCTCCCGCTTCCTGGGCCGCCTTGGCGATGTGAAACGCAATCGACGAGTCGGTGATGATCCCGGAGATCAGAATCCGTTTGCCGTCGAGCAGTCCTGCCATGTCCGTCCTTAGTGTCTTCGTAGTCGAAATCAGTGACCCATGCCCATGCCGCCGTCGACCGGGATGACCGCGCCGGCGATGTAACTCGCGTCCTCGGACGCCAGGAAGCTGACCACCCCGGCGACCTCCGCGGCGGTGCCGACCCGCTTGGCCGGGATGAACTCCAGCGCCCCGGCCTGAATCCGCTCGTCCAGCGCGCGGGTCATCTCGGTGTCGATGTAGCCGGGGGCCACCACGTTCGCGGTCACGCCGGCCTTGGACAGCTCCCGGGAGATCGAACGGGCCATGCCGATGAGCCCGGCCTTGGAGGCCGCGTAGTTGGACTGGTTACCGATGCCCCAGCTGCCGGAGACCGAGCCGACGAAGATCATCCGGCCGAACCGCTTCTTCTGCATGCTGCGAGACGCGCGCTGCGCCACCCGGAACGCCCCGGTGAGGTTGGCGTTGATCACCTCCTCGAACCGCTCCTCGGTCATCCGGATGAGGAACGCGTCCTTGGATATGCCGGCGTTGGACACCAGCACCTCGACGGGACCCTGGTGCTCCTCAACCTCTTTGAAGGCGCGGTCGACGGCGTCGTTGTCGGTGACGTCACACTCGACGGCGAACAGCCCCTCGGGTGCCCCGGATCCGCGGTGCGTGACGGCCACCTTGTGGCCGTCGGCGGCCAGTCGCTGGGCGATCGCCAGACCGATCCCCCGGTTTCCGCCTGTCACCAGGACCGAACGGGATACGAATGGGGGTTTGCCGCCGGTGGCGGCGGGGCCGGCGGCCTTCTCAGTGGCTGTGTCAGTCACCCGGCCAACTTATCGTCTCGGCCAGCCAGAGCTGCAATCGGCTCGGGGCGAGCCCAACACCGTCCCACCCCGCACAGCGCGACCGCGCGAACCCATGCCTAGGATTTGAAGCTCATGGCCGCCGCCCCGACCCGTCACTTCAAGCTCAACGCCCGCGCCGCGGCACTCTTCGCGGTCTGCTGGGGCGGATTGCTCGTGCTGCTGCTGGTGCGCAACCGCGGGTTGTTCGCACATCCCGTCTACGAGGCCGGAGATCCCGCGGCCAACTCGATCCTCACCCTGGAAGCCAAGCACTTCGCCCTGCTGACCGGGCACTACTCCCGGGTCGGCTTCCACCACCCCGGTCCGGCTTTCTTCTACGTGCAGGCCGCCGGCGAATGGCTGCTGCACGACCTGACTCATGTCGTTCCGGCGGCTTACAACGCGCAGGCGATCGCGATCATGGCGCTCAACGCGACGCTGATCGCATTCACGCTGACCATTGTGTACACCTGGGTGCGCTCAGTGGCGGCAGTCCTCGCGGCGGCCGCCGTCACCCTGATCTTCCTCGCCGAACACCCTCAGCTGGTGTGCTCGACCTGGATGCCGCACGCCTGCTTCGCCCCCTTCTTGCTCTACCTGTTCGCGGTGGCGTCGGTGGCGGCCGGACGGCTGCGCCACCTGTGGGTCATGGCGCTCGCCGGTGGTCTGCTGGTGCACGGGCACGCGGAATTCCTCGCCCTGGTGCCGCTGCTTGCGCTGGCCGCGCTGGTGCCCCAGCGGCGCCAGTTGCTCACGCATCGCCGCGAAATGCTACTCGCCGCAGCGGTTTTGGCGCTGTTCCTGCTCCCGATGGTGCTCAACGTGATCCTGCACTGGCCGGGCGAAATTCCGCAGTACCTTTCCTACGGTCACCGCGCGCCCAACCCACCGGTTGCGGCCGCACGATTCCTCGCACAGTTCTGGGGTCCGGGCCCCGTCCTCGGCGCGGTGTTCCTGGTGGTGTTGTTCGCCGCGGACCTGGCGCTGGTCCGCAAGCTGGCATCCGCCGATCTCGACGAGGCGGTGCATGATTTCTCCCGCCGTCTGCTGCGGGTCACCGCCTTGGCCACCGCGCTGTTCGCCTTCTACTGCTGGTATGGCGTGGACCATCTTTGGCAGTCCTACATCGGCGTCTTCTCCTACGCGTTGCCCCTGGCTTTGCTCATCTCGGGCTCGTCGGCGCTGATGGTGCTGGCGATGTCGCGGCATGAGCTGGTGGCCCGCCGCCTGGCGCCCGGCCTCGCGGCGGCGAGCCTGGTCGTCGGAGTGGTGCTGGCGCTCACCACGGACGCCATGCGCAGAGACCGCGACGAGCTGACGGGCGTGCCCGTCGCACTCGACTACCTGGCCGCGCACGCCCACGGCAAGCCGATTGTGCTGGAGACCCGCACCGACGAATCCTGGGCCGACGCACTCGCGTTACTCGACGCCGCCACCCGGCAGGGCCAGCGCGCCTGCCTGGCACAGGAACGCTGGCGGCTCCAAGCCACCCCGCAGTTCATCTGCACGCCGCAAGAGATGGCCGGCGGGGCGCGTTTCACGCTCAGCCGCGTCGACCCGGTGCCGCCGGGCACGCCCGTGGTGCCGAACCTCAATCCGATTCCCGCGTCCTATCCGCCGTCGGCGGTCATCGCCGCCGGCTGACAGTGCCCGGCAGCGATGCCGAACTGACTAGGTCGGCAGGCGCCGGTTGATCAGCAACGCCGTCAGCGCCGCCAGCGCCAGTACCAGCGCACCCAGCCGCACCCAACCGACGCTGGCGTCGCCCTTGATCGTCTCGTAGCCGATCTGCTGCTGCAGTGTCGCGTACACGGACTTCAGTTCTTCCAATGACGCTGCGTTATAAGCATTCCCGCCTGAGAGCTGGGCCACCTTCTTCAGCGTTTCGTCGTCGACGGGCACCGGCTGGCGCTGGTCGTTGATCTCCACGAAGCCGTATGGGGTGCCGAACGAAATGGTCGAAATCGGCACGCCCTGATCTTTGGCGGTGCGCGCCGCGGTGAAGGCGCCCTTCGGGTTGTCCGGGTTGGTCGGCATCGTCTCCTTGCCATCGGAGAACAACACGATGCGCGCCGGCGGCGGTTTGTCGCCGCCACCGATCACCGCGCCGACCGTCGCGATGGCCTGCAGCGCGGTGAAAATGCCCTCGCCGGTGGCGGTGCGGTCGGCGAACTGCAGTTTGTCCAGCGCGCTCTTGGTCGAATCCCGATTGGTCGTCGGCGACACCAACACCGTCGCGGTGCCCGCATAGGCGATCAATCCGAGGTTGATCCCGGGTGTCAGCTCATCGGCGAACTGCTTTGCCGCCTCTTGCGCGGCCGCCATCCGGTTGGGTGCGACATCGGTGGCGCGCATCGATTGCGACACGTCGATCACCAGCATCACCACCGCACGGTTGCGGGGAATCCGGACGTCGTTCGTCGGGCCGGCCATCGCGATGGTGAACAACACCAGCGAGGCGACCAGCAGGATCGCCGGCAGATGCCGCCACCTCGACGGCCGTTTGGGCGCAACGCTTTCCAGTAGTTCCATGTTGGCAAAGCGCAGCATGCGCCGCTGTCGCGCCAACTGCATCAAGATGTAGAGGACGGCCAGCCCGACGACGACGAGCAGGAACAAAAAGAACCACGAATGTTCGAAGCCCGACAACGACATCGGGCCGAAAAACGGCAATGTCACTGCCGCCCTGCCAATGCCCCGCGCCGACGGGATTCGACGAACCGCACGATGTCGGCGATCCAGTCCCGGTCGGTGCGCAGCGTCAGTATCGGGGCTCCGCAGCTGCGGATGGTGCGCGCCACATCGGCGCGGTGTGCCGCGGCGGCCTTGGCGAAATCGTCGCGCAGCTGCGCGTCGATGGTGAACTCGCGGGTGACGCCGGACTCGGCGTCCTGCAGCACCACGTCGCCGACGTCGGGCAGCTCGACGTCGCGGGGGTCGAGCACCTCGACGGCCAGCACCTCGTGGCGGGCCGCGACCGCCCGCAGCGGACGCATCCAGTTGATCGGCCCGAGGAAGTCGCTGATGATCACCGCCATGCCGCGGCGCCGTTCCGGACGGCGCAGGGCGTCGATGGCCGTCGCCAGATCGCCGCGCACCCCGACCGGCGCCCGCGGGGTGGTGGCGATGGTGCGCAGCAGCGTCTGCTCATGCTGGCGGCCAGAGCGGGCGGGCACCCGGGTGAGGTTCGCGCCGGTGGAGACGATCGCGCCGAGCCGGTTGCCGCCCCCGCTGTTGAGGAACGTGATCGCGGCCGCGGCCGCCACCGCCAGGTCCCGCTTCTCGCACCCGACGGTGCCGAAGTCCAGGCTGGCCGACATGTCGACCACCAGCCAGGTTTCCAGCTCGCGGTCGGCGATCATCTGGCGCACGTGCGGGTGCGTGGTGCGCGCGGTTACGGCCCAGTCCATCCGGCGGACGTCGTCACCGGGCTGATACTCCCGCGACTCTCCCGGCTCCGAGCCCGGCCCGGGGATCAGGCCGAGGTGGTCGCCGTGCAGCACACCGTCGAGCTTGCGTTTGACGGTGAGCTCGAGGGTGCGCAGCGCCGCCGACAGCTTGGGGTCGTCGATCTGACCCCGCTGCATAGATGGCGGATGAACGACCGCCGGCCGCTTGGGTTCGGTCACCGACCGCTGGCCGCGCCGGCGGGTTGCATCACCGGGGGCACCGAATGACCTTGCTGCGGAACGGCATTCACCTGAGGCAGAGCCACCGTCTGCAGCACCCGGTTGATGACGATCTCCGGTGAGATCTCATCGGCCAGCGCGTCGTAGGTGAGCACCAGCCGGTGCCGCAGCACGTCGGGAATGACGTCGACGACATCCTGCGGAATCACGTAGTCACGGCCGCGGACCAGCGCCAGTGACCGGGCGCCGGCGATGATGCCCAGTGAGGCGCGCGGCGACGCGCCGAAGGAGATCCACGTCTTGACGTCGTTCATGCCGAGCTGTTCGGGGTGGCGGGTGGCGGTCACCACGCGCACCACGTAGTCCACCAGTGCGTGGTGGACGAAGACGTTGGCCGCGATCTCCTGCAGCCGCAGCAGGTCGCCGGTGTTCAGGATCTGCTTGGGCTCCGGCGGGCGCACACCCATCCGGTAGATGATCTCCCGCTCCTCCTCCGGCGACGGGTAGCCCACGTTGATCTTGAACAGGAAGCGGTCACGCTGCGCTTCGGGCAGCGGGTAGACGCCCTCGTGCTCGATCGGGTTCTGCGTCGCCATCACCAAGAACGGGTTTGGCAGCGAAAAGGTCTTTCCGCCGATCGACACGTGGCGTTCCTGCATGACCTCCAGCAGCGCCGACTGCACCTTGGCCGGCGCGCGGTTGATCTCGTCGGCGAGCAGGAAGTTGACCACCACCGGGCCCAGCTCGGTGTCGAACTCTTCCTTGCCCTGCCGGTAGATGCGGGTACCGATGATGTCGGTGGGCACCAGGTCGGGGGTGAACTGGATACGCGCGAACGTCCCGCCGACCACCTTGGCGAACGTCTCGACGGCCAGCGTCTTGGCCACGCCGGGCACACCCTCGAGCAGCACATGTCCCTTGGACAACAGGCCGACCAGCATGCGCTCCACCAGCTGGTCCTGGCCGACGATGATGCGTTTGACCTCGAAGATGGCCCGTTCCAGCGTCTGGACCTCGGCGGCCAGTCCATTGCCGCCACCTGCCGGGGCTTCGTGAGCCGGGCCGGATTGCCCGCCCGGGCCCGAGTAACCACTGGCGCCTGGCGGCGGCCCACCTGCTGCTGTCATGAACTGCTACCTTCCACCGCTCATCCGACAAAGCTCAATCGGACACGACTGCTGCACGACCAATGTCGTGGGGCAGCGACGCGCCCGCGTCCAACTATTCCAGGCCCGCCGAATTCCGTCGACGCTGGTGCACCGCCGTGCCGCCCCGCCCGCCCGGACGCACCTGGGGTCAGTACTCGATGATCCTGGTCAGGAACGGCGTCATGCCGGGCTTACGAACCGGGCTGACCGTAACCTTGGCGGCGCTGCCCGATGCCTCCAGCATCTGGCCGTTGCCCAGGTACATGGTGACGTGCTGGCTGCCGCCCGGACCGTAGAAGATCAGGTCGCCGCGCCTGGCCTGATCCGGCGGGATGTGGCGCCCGGCGTTGTACTGGTCACCGGAGAACCGCGGGATCAGCACACCGACCCCGGCGAAGCCGTAGCGCATCAGACCCGAACAGTCGAAGCCGGTGATGTTCGCGCCGTCGCCGACGCCCTTGCTGGGTCCGTCCAGCGAACCACCGCCCCACGAGTACGGCACGCCCATCTGCGACCCCATCCGCTTGATCACGTACTCAATGGCCTGCCGCCCGTAGACCCGCGGAATCTTTCCGCCCGGGTTGGTGGGCGTGGCGGCGGCGGGAGCCGGATCGCCACCGATGTTGATGCCGAGCCCACCGAGGAATTGCTTGCCCAAGTCGAAGGTGGTCTGGGTGGCCTGGGCGGTGGCCTGCAGCGAGGCGTTGGCGACGGCGAGTGGATCTCCCGGGGCACCGGCACTGATCTGGGCCGGCAGGGTGGGATCCCACTGGCCGGGGTCGGCTCCGGCCACGGGAGCCGGGCTGGCCACAGAAAACATCAGCCCGGTCACCACGGCGGTGATCCAGGCGAAGTTGATGAGGCGAAACCGGTTGCGGCGCATGGCTGTCCGTTCAGTGCTCACTCGATCACCATTCGATGTAGCGGACCACGTAAGGCGTCATGCCGCTGGTGCGTACCGGGGCGACGCGGACCTTCAGCCCGATGTCGGGGGCCTCGAGCATCTGGCCGTCACCGAGGTAGATCGTCACGTGCTGGCTGCCGCCCGGGCCGTAGAAGATGACGTCGCCGCGGCGCATCTGGGCGGACGGGATCTTGCGGCCCAGGTTGTACTGCGAGCCCGAGTAGTGCGGCAGCTTGATGCCCACGCCGGCGAACGAGTACAAGACCAGACCCGAACAGTCGAAGCCGGTGATGCCGGCCCCGGAGTCGATGCCCTTACTCGGCCCGGCCGCGTTGCCGCCGCCCCACGAGTAGGGCACCCCGAGCTGCGACATGCCGCGCCGGATCACGTATTCGGTGGCCTGCCGGCCATAGACCCGGGGAATACGTGCCCCGACCCCGCCCGGTGCCGCGTTGGTGATGCCGGTGTCGTCGGGCTTGAGGATGCCCATCTGCTGCAGGAAGTTGCGACCCAGACCGGCGGTCACCTGCGTGGAGGTGGCCGAGATACCCAGCACCTGGTTGATCACCGCGATCGGGTCACCGGGAACGTTGGCACTCGGGATCATCGGCAGCGTGGGGTCCCAGGCGCCGTCCCACCGGCGGCCTCCGGCCGACGGCGGCGCCGCGCCCGGCGATCCGGTCTCCCACCGGTCACCCGACACCCCGGCCCCGCCCGCACCCGCGGACCACTGCCGCGCGGCCTCACGCTTGGCCGCCTCGAGCTTGACCTGAGCCTGATCCCGTTCGGCGGCAAGGCGAATGACGTCCTCGCGTTGCCGGTCGAATTTCTGCCTGGAGTTGGTCAGCGCCGCCACCGCGGCGTCCTGGCTGGACTTGGCGTCGGCGGCGGCCCTGTCGGCGTTCTGCTTGGCCAGCCGCGCCGCGGATTCCTTGTTCACCTGCTCGGTGCGGGCCTGCTGCAGCTTGGCCATCACGGTCTGCGAGCCGGTGGTCAGACTCTTGGCGGCTGCTTCGGTGGCGATGATGTCATCGGGGCTGCTGGCGGTCAGGTAGCTGTTCGACGGACCGTTCATGTAGGCGGCAGCGGCGAAGGTGTCGAAGCGGTGCTGCGCCCCGGCGATGGCGATGTTGGCGTCTTTGACCGCCTGCTGGCTGACTTCCAGATCGTGTTGAGCGGTGGCGGCGTTGTCTCGTGCGGTCTCCACGTCGACCAGGGCCTTATTGACGCTTTCTTGCTCGGTCTGGATTTCGGCGCTCAGGTTCTGCAGCCGCTGGTTGGCCTTGGCGACGTCGGCGATGAGTGCGGCCAGATTGTCAGCGGCGGGATCGGCCTCCGCCAGGCCGGGCGTTCCGATCAGAAGGGCCAGGCTCAAAACGGTTGGAACGATGGGCCGCACCAGCCGTAAGGCCGGTCGCGCAGAAGACCCCCAGCGTGTCCGTCTCATTCGACTCAGGTCTCCTACGGCTTCACACGACGGGAGGCGCCAGCCACAGATTCCCCGAAAGGCGCCAAAGACAACACCAGCATCATTTGCACCGTACGTCACAGGGATGGGCGTGCAAACGCTCCACCAAAATCGCACTCTCTACGTGCGTTTAATGTGACCGAACGGTGACCTGACGCATTTGCCGCAGCGCGTCGTGAAGGTTCGGCAGCAGAGCCCGAAGAAGCGAATCCAGTGGTTAGACGGCGGTATCGGCGTCGGCCGCGCTGGTGGCGGCGGTCCGATCCGACGTTGCTGCGCGCTTGCTACGCAACTGCAACAGTCGGGTGCCGACAGCCGCCGCGAAGACGGCGATCAACAGGAAAATCGTCAGGCCGGTCCAGGGAAACTCGGGCGTGTCCAGTTCGTGCAGGAAATGTTGCGCCGAGACCACCGGGTTGCCCGTCTTGGCGTTGTCCTCGCCGGCCTCCAGCGTGACGCGGGGGAACTGCGTGCTGTAGCTGCCGACGTAGCTCGTGCTGAGCGTCAGGACCGTGGCGTCGTGATAGTCCGCACCGACGACGGTCGAGATGTCGCGCAACGGAGTGTCGTTCGGGGGGTTGTGGTCCAGCAGCACGATCTTGAGGTTGATGCCGTGGGCGTGCGCCTGGTTGACCACGTCGAGCAGTCCCGGCATCGCGGCCGGCGGTGCGCTGACACCGGTGGCGGCGACCTGAGCCTTCACCATGGCCATGTCGACGTCCACCGGAATGTAGAGCGGCAGCACCGAGTGCGAGAACGCGGTGTCCTGCGGTAGCGGTGCAACGAACGGCTCGTGCCCGGTCATCTGGCGCCTCCTGCGGTAGTGCTAGAGGCACCGTACGCGACTTCACCGTCGGGGGTTTAAACCGGCGGCCGCGACGATAAGACTGAAATCAAGAGTGCCGGCGTAATGCAGGACAAGCGTACTGTTAAAGTTGGCACCGCACCGCCGACACGGCCCGTCGCGGTGGGAGAACTAAAGACTCTGGGAGTTGAAGTGACTGATTCTGTGAATTCATTCGGAGCCCGCAACACTCTCAAGGTCGGCGACCAGAGTTACCAGATCTACCGCCTCGACGCCGTCCCCAATACCGAGAAACTCCCCTACAGCCTCAAAGTGCTTGCCGAGAACCTGTTGCGCAACGAAGACGGCAGCAACATCACCAAAGACCACATCGAGGCCATCGCGAACTGGGATCCCAAGGCGGAACCCAGCATTGAGATTCAGTACACGCCCGCCCGAGTGGTGATGCAGGACTTCACCGGTGTGCCGTGCATCGTGGACCTGGCCACCATGCGCGAGGCCATCGGCGACCTCGGCGGCAATCCGGAGAAGGTCAACCCGCTCGCGCCCGCCGACCTGGTGATCGACCACTCGGTGATCGCCGACCTGTTCGGCACCGCCGATGCCTTCGAGCGCAACGTCGAGATCGAGTACCAGCGCAACGGCGAGCGCTACCAGTTCTTGCGTTGGGGGCAAGGAGCTTTCCAGGACTTCAAGGTGGTGCCCCCGGGCACCGGCATCGTGCACCAGGTCAACATCGAGTACCTGGCCAGTGTGGTGATGGAGCGCGATGGTGTCGCCTACCCCGACACCTGCGTGGGGACCGACTCGCACACCACGATGGTCAACGGCCTGGGCGTATTGGGCTGGGGCGTCGGCGGTATCGAAGCCGAGGCCGCAATGCTGGGCCAGCCGGTGTCGATGCTGATCCCGCGCGTGGTCGGCTTCAAGCTGACCGGCGAGATCCAGGCCGGAGTCACGGCCACCGACGTGGTGCTGACCGTCACCGAGATGCTGCGCAAGCACGGCGTGGTCGGCAAGTTCGTCGAGTTCTACGGCGAGGGCGTTTCGGAAGTGCCGTTGGCCAACCGCGCCACGCTGGGTAACATGAGCCCCGAATTCGGTTCCACCGCAGCTATTTTCCCGGTCGATGAGGAGACCATTTCCTACCTGAAGTTCACCGGCCGCACCGACGAGCAACTAGCGCTCGTCGAGGCCTATGCCAAAGAACAAGGCATGTGGCACGACCCCAAGCACGAACCGGCGTTCTCCGAGTACCTCGAACTCGACCTGTCCACGGTAGAGCCGTCGATCGCCGGACCGAAGCGTCCGCAGGACCGGATCGCCCTGTCGGCCGCGAAAGCCACCTTCCGCGAGCACATTCTCAGCTACGTGGACGGTGACGGGGACCAGGGTTACTCGAAACTGGACGAGTCGGTCGAGGAGACGTTCCCGGCCAGCGACCCAGGCGCGGTGTCGAACGGCCACGCCGACGATCTTCCCGAAGTGCATTCGGCGGCAGCACATTCCAAGGGCCGGCCCAGCAACCCGGTGACGGTGCGCTCCGACGACCGCGGCGAGTTCGTGCTCGACCACGGCGCGGTGGTGATCGCCGCGATCACGTCGTGCACCAACACCTCCAACCCGGAGGTGATGCTGGGCGCTGCGCTGTTGGCCCGCAACGCCGTCGAGAAGGGCCTGGCGTCCAAGCCGTGGGTGAAGACCACGATGGCGCCCGGCTCCCAGGTGGTCAACGACTACTACGACAAGGCCGGCCTGTGGCCCTATCTGGAGAAGCTCGGCTTCTATCTGGTCGGCTACGGCTGCACCACCTGCATCGGCAACTCCGGCCCGCTGCCCGAGGAAATCTCGAAAGCCATTAACGACAGCGACCTTTCGGTGACCGCCGTGCTGTCGGGCAACCGCAACTTCGAGGGCCGCATCAACCCCGACGTCAAGATGAACTACCTGGCGTCGCCACCGCTGGTGGTGGCCTACGCGCTGGCCGGCACCATGGACTTCGACTTCGAGTCGCAGCCACTCGGACAGGACAAAGACGGCAATGACGTCTTCCTGAAAGACATCTGGCCGTCGCAGAAGGACGTCTCCGACACCATCGCCTCGGCGATCAACTCCGAGATGTTCACCAAGAACTACGCCGACGTGTTCAAGGGTGACGAGCGCTGGCGCAACCTGCCCACGCCGAGCGGCAACACCTTTGAGTGGAACGCGGAGTCGACCTACGTGCGCAAGCCTCCGTACTTCGAGGGCATGCCGGCCGAGCCCGAGCCGGTGGGCGACATCAGCGGCGCCCGGGTGCTGGCCCTGCTGGGCGATTCGGTGACCACCGACCACATCTCCCCCGCCAGCAGCATCAAGCCGGGCACCCCGGCGGCGCAGTACCTCGACGAGCACGGGGTGGAGCGCAAGGATTACAACTCCTTTGGCTCGCGGCGCGGCAACCACGAGGTGATGATTCGCGGCACATTCGCCAACATCCGGCTGCGCAACCTGTTGCTCGACGACGTGTCCGGCGGCTACACCCGCGACTTCACCCAGGACGGCGGCCCGCAGGCGTTCATCTACGATGCGGCGCAAAACTATGCGGCACAAGACATTCCGCTGGTGGTGCTGGGCGGTAAGGAGTACGGGTCGGGCTCGTCACGCGACTGGGCCGCCAAGGGCACCCGGCTGCTGGGTGTTCGCGCTGTGATCGCCGAGTCGTTCGAGCGGATTCACCGTTCCAACCTGATCGGTATGGGCGTGATCCCGTTGCAGTTCCCCGACGGCAAGTCGGCCAGCGATCTGGGCCTGGACGGCACCGAGGTGTTCGACATCACCGGAATCGAAGAGCTCAACAACGGCAAGACGCCGAAGACGGTGCATGTCAAGGCGAGCAAAGAAGGCAAGGACGCCGTCGAATTCGACGCGGTGGTGCGTATCGACACTCCCGGTGAGGCCGACTACTACCGCAACGGCGGCATCCTGCAGTACGTGCTGCGCAACATGCTCAAGTCGGGCTAATCCCGACCCAATCCGGTCACCCCCATGCCAAAGGTCAGCGAGGACCATCTGGCGGCTCGCCGCCGCCAGATCCTCGACGGCGCCCGCCGCTGCTTTGCCGAATACGGTTACGAGAAAGCCACGGTGCGCCGGTTGGAGAAGGCGATCGGGATGTCGCGCGGCGCGATCTTTCACCACTTCCGAGACAAGGACGCGCTGTTTTTCGCCCTCGCCGACGAGGATGCCGAGCGAATGGCGGATGTGGCTTCCCGCGCCGGGCTCATCCAGGTGATGCGCGACATGCTGGCGGCGCCCGAGCAGTTCGACTGGCTGGCCACCAGATTGGAGATCGCCCGTAAGCTGCGCAACGATCCCGCGTTCAGCCGAGGGTGGGCGGAGCGTTCCGCCGAACTGGCAGCGGCAACCACCGATCGACTGCGCCGGCAGAAGGAGGCACACCGGGTGCGCGACGACGTGCCCGGTGATGTGCTGCAGTGCTATCTGGAGTTGGTGCTCGACGGCCTGGTGGCCCGATCGGCATCCGGCGAGGATCCCAAGCGGTTATCCGCGGTCCTCGACCTGGTGGAAAACTCGGTGCGCCGCAACGATTCTGAGAAGCGGACGTAGCGTCACTGCGAACAAGGGGACATGATTTCGCAGTGACGCTACGCCCGCGCGGCCTTCGCGGTCCGGTTGGGGCCGCCGCGACCGCGCATCGTGGTGCCCGACTCGCGCAGCAAGCTATGAATCGACCCATATGACCTGCCGGTCTCGGCAACCAGACTGCGGATGCTGGCCCCGCCTTCGTAGGCGTGGCGCAGCTCGTGCAGCAACTGGTCGCGTGTCTTCGCCGACCTTTGCAGTGTTCTCTTCATGGCTCCTCCGACGCCCGGGACACGATCGCAAGCCCTCAGAGTAAGAAGCCGCTGTCGAACGCGCGGCAATTTCGCGAAATCGCCTGCGTCCACATGACGCGAAGTCGTGGCGATCGCGAGCGCGGCGCAGCCGGGTGAAGCGGGTCGCCACCATCAACTCAGGCGAGCTCGATGAGATCCCGGTATTCGTCGGACCAAAAGTCCTCGGTGCCGTCGGGCAACAGCACCACCCGTTGGGGATCGAGGGCCTCGGCCGCACCGGGGTCGTGCGTCACCAAAACCACCGCTCCCCGATAGCTGCGCAGCGCGTCGAGCACCTGTTCGCGCGACGCCGGATCGAGATTGTTGGTCGGCTCGTCGAGCAACAAGACGTTGGCGGTCGATGCCACCAACCCCGCCAGCGCAAGCCGGGTTTTCTCGCCGCCGGACAGAGTGCCCGCAGGTTGGTCGAGCTGAGCACCGCTGAACATGAACGCGCCCAACAACCCACGCAGATCCTGCTCGCCCGAATCCGGTGCGGCGTGGCGGATGTTCTCCCAGACCGTCGCATCGTTGTCGAGCGTGTCGTGCTCCTGGGCGAAGTAGCCGATCCGCAACCCGTGTCCGGGCTCGAGTCCTCCGGTGTCGGGAGCCTCGGTGCCGGCCAGAATTCTCAGCAGGGTGGTCTTGCCGGCGCCGTTGAGTCCCAGCACCACCACCCGCGAGCCGCGGTCGATCGCCAGGTCGACACCGGTGAACACCTCCAGCGACCCGTAGGACTTGCTCAGTCCGCTGGCCACCAGCGGCGTGCGCCCGCATGCGGCCGGGGTGGGGAACTTGATGCGGGCCACTTTGTCGGCCACCCGCTCGTCGTCGAGCGCGGCCATCATCCGGTCGGCACGCCGCAACATGTTTTGCGCGGCAACAGCTTTGGTGGCTTTCGCGCCCAGCTTCGCGGCCTGTGAGCGCAGCGCGGTGGCCTTTCGTTCGGCGTTGGCGCGTTCGCGGCGGCGGCGTTGCTCGTCGGTTGCCCGTGCGTCAAGGTACTTCTGCCAGCCCATGTTGTAGACGTCGACCTCGCCGCGAACGGCGTCCAGGAACCAGACCCGGTTGACGACGTCGGCGAGCAGATCGACGTTGTGGCTGATGATCACCAGGCCGCCGATGTGCGCCCGCAGGAAATCGCGCAGCCAGCCGATCGAGTCGGCGTCCAGGTGGTTGGTCGGCTCGTCGAGCAGCAGCGTGGTCGACGAACCCGACATTCCGGCGCCACCCTCCGACGCGGCGAACAGGATGCGGGCCAGTTCCACCCGGCGGCGCTGACCGCCGGAGAGGGTACGCAGCTGCTGCGTCAGGACCCGTTCCGGCAAGCCGAGACTGGCGCAGATGCGGCTGGCTTCGCTTTCCGCGCCGTAGCCGCCCAGCGCCACGAAACGCTCCTCCAGCTGCCCGTACCGACGGATCGCGCGATCGCGCGCGTCGTCGTCGGCGACCTCGGCCATCAACGCCTGTTGCTTTTCCAGATCGGTGAGCAACACGTCGAGCCCACGGGCCGACAGGACGCGGTCGCGGGCCAGCACGTCGAGGTCGCCCTCTTTGGGATCCTGTGGCAGATAACCGATTTCGCCGGCCCGGTTGATCGATCCGGCATAGGGTTCGGTCTCCCCCGCCAGGATCCGCAGCGTGGTGGTCTTACCGGCGCCGTTGCGGCCCACCAGCCCGATGCGGTCGCCGGGCTGCACGCGCAGGTCTGGACCGTCCGGTGAGAGCAAAATGCGCGCACCAGCGCGGACCTCGAGGTCCGTGGCCGTGATCACGATCGCTCTCCTTGTTGAAAAGACGCCTATTTGTCGTCGGTGAACACCGGTGGTCGTCGTTCTGCGCGCGCGGCAACCGCTTCTTCGAAGTTGGCGGTGAGCAGGCGGACGAAAAGCTGTCCCAAGCCTTCGGCTTGCATGTGCCCTTCCAGGCTACCGGCGTCCAGTCCACTCCACAGCGTGCGCTTGGTCAACTCGGTACCCGGCCGCGAAAAAGCCGCTATCCGCGCGGCGATGGCGTAGCAGGTGTCCAGCAGCTGCTCTTCGGGCACTTGACACGACACCAGCCCGATGCGCTCGGCCTCTTCCGCGGTGACGTCGCGACCGGTCAGCATGATCTCGAACGCACGCGAGGATCCGATGGCCCGCGGCAGCAGGTAGGACAGCCCGAGTTCGCTGGCCGTCAACCCGTTGTTGATGCCGGCGGCCCGAAAGTAGGCGCTTGTCGAGGCCACCCGGATGTCTGCGGCCAGGGCCAGGCACAACCCGCCGCCGATGGCCGGACCGTTGACCGCGGCGATCACCGGTTGGTGCAACCGGCGCAGTGCGAGGATGACGTCGTCCAAGACCTCCATGGAGCGCAGCGCATAGGTCGGACGGGTCAGCTCCTCGACGTGCGGCACCGAGCCCGCGGATTTGTGGTCGGCACCCGAGGAAAAGCCCCGCCCGGCCCCGGTCAGCACGACCACCCGCACCGAATTGTCGTAGGTGACCTTGTCCAGGGCCTCCTTGAGCGGAAGCATGACGTCGAACGCCATCGAGTTCATCCGCTCGGGCCGATTCAGGGTTATCAGCGCGACGCCGGGTCGTGGGTGATCTACCAGTACCAAACTCACCCATGCAACCTAGCGCGAAGCGAACTGCGGTTCTGCGCGCAGCGCGGTGTGGGGCTTATTCGCCCTGGCCGGCCTCGGCGGCGTCGATGTCGAATGCGCGCACTTGCTGGACCAGGTCCTCCAAGGCCGCCGGCGGCAGCGCCCCGGGCTGGTTGAACAGCAGTTTGCCCTTCTTGAAGGCCATCAGCGTGGGGATAGACCGGATCTGGGCGGCCGCGGCCAGCTGCTGCTCGGCCTCGGTATCGACTTTGGCGTGCACGATGTCGGGGTGTTTCTCGGCTGACGCCTGAAACGTGGGACCGAACTGGCGGCATGGGCCGCACCAGGACGCCCAGAAGTCGACGAGCACGATGTCGTTGCCCTCGATGGTTTCGTTGAACTTCTCAGCGGTGAGATCAAGTGTTGTCACGTTTGCTGCAACGTCCGGCGTCGACGGGATGTTCCCCGGTGCGGACGGAGTTCGGAATCCTGCTGACCGCACAACGTGCGACTCATCGCTGTCACGCCCGCTTCACGCCCCTCACTGGTTACGGTTGCGTACGTTTTCCCGCGTCCGACAGACTGAGCCTGACGATCCACCGCCTCGAGGATCAGTGAGGAATCGCGTTGGGCCACTACATCGCTAACGTGCGTGACATCGAGTTCAACCTCTTCGAAGTCCTCGATGTCGGGGCCGTGCTGGGCACCGGCGGCTACAGCGACCTCGACGAGGAAACGGTCCGGACGATCTTGGCCGAAGCCGCTCGCCTGGCCGAAGGTCCGGTGGCCGAATCCTTCGCCTTCGCCGACCGCAATCCGCCGGTATTCGATCCCGCCGAGCACAAAATCACCGTGCCCGACGAACTGACCAAGACGGTGGCTGCGCTCAAGGAGGCCGGCTGGTGGCGGCTGGGCATGGCCGAGGAGATCGGCGGCATGCCCGCACCGCCGCCACTCGCTTGGGCGGTCAACGAAATGCTGATCTGCGCCAACCCGTCGGCGAATTTCTTCAACCTGGGCCCGTTCATGTCTCAGGCGTTGTACATCGAGGGGAATGAAGAGCAGCGGCGATGGGCCGCCGAAGGCGTAGAGCGCGGTTGGGCGGCCACCATGGTGCTCACCGAACCCGACGCGGGCTCCGACGTCGGCGCCGGGCGCGCCAAAGCCATCGAACAACCCGACGGCACGTGGCACATCGAGGGCGTTAAGCGTTTCATCTCCGGCGGGGACGTCGGTGACACCGCCGAGAACATCTTTCACTTGGTGCTGGCCCGCCCCGAGGGCGCCGGCCCGGGAACCAAGGGCCTGAGCCTGTTCTACGTTCCCAATTACCTGTTCGACCCCGATACTTTCGAGCTCGGTCCGCGCAATGGGGTCTACGTCACCGGCGTCGAACACAAGATGGGCATCAAATCCTCCCCCACGTGCGAATTGACTTTCGGCGCAACGGATGTGCCCGCGGTCGGGTACTTGGTCGGCGACGTGCACCGGGGCATTGCGCAGATGTTCACCGTGATCGAGCAGGCCCGCATGACGATCGGCGTCAAAGCCGCCGGCACGCTGTCCACCGGTTACCTGAACGCGCTGGCGTTCGCCAAGGAGCGGGTGCAGGGCGCGGACATGACGCAGATGTCCGACAAGACCGCGCCGCGGGTCACCATCATTCACCATCCCGACGTACGTCGTAGCCTGATGACCCAGAAGGCGTACGCCGAGGGCCTGCGCGCGCTCTACATGTATGCCGCCGCACATCAGGATGACGCAGTCGCCCAACATGTTTCAGGTGCCGATCCCGAGATGGCGCACCGGATCGACGATCTGCTGCTGCCGATCGTCAAAGGCGTGAGCTCAGAACGGGCGTACGAGGTACTGACCGAATCGCTGCAGACGCTGGGCGGTTCGGGTTTCCTGGCCGACTACCCGCTCGAGCAGTACATCCGCGATTCCAAAATCGATTCACTCTACGAGGGCACCACCGCCATCCAGGCGCTCGACTTCTTCTTCCGCAAGATCGTGCGCGACCGAGGCGAGGCCCTGCAGTTCTTGACGACCCAGATCACCGCGAGCATCGACGGCTGCGACGAGGCGCTCAAGCCGGTCGCCCAGTTGGTGCAGACCGCGTACGACGAGGTGATGGCGATGACGGGTGCGCTCACCGGCTACCTGATGTCCGCGGCGCAACACCCCGGCGAGATCTACAAGGTGGGCCTGGCATCGGTGCGGTATCTGCTCGCAGTCGGCGATCTGCTGATCGGGTGGCGGTTGCTGGTGCAGGCAGACATCGCACAACGCGCGCTGGCCGACGGCAGCCCGAACGGCGCAGACGCCGACGCAATGTTTTATCGAGGCAAGATCGCGACCGCGGAATTCTTCGCCAAGAACATGCTGCCGAAATTGACTGCGCTGCGCGGAGTCATCGAGACCATCGACGACGACATCATGAAGTTGGCGGAACAGTCGTTCTAAGCGCGCACAGCTTGGACACAGTTTAATCGGGTAAACCATAACGTTGGCTCTAACCGACGAACGGAGAAACGTTGATGTCTGCCAGCTGTCAAGTGCCCCGGTTCACTCGCTTCGCGGTATTCGCCGTCGCGGGAGCAACCGCTCTGTCCCTGTCCGCCTGCGGCTCATCGAATAATGCCAGCCAAACCTCAACTTCGACATCAACCTCGACGTCGGTCGTGACGTCGACGACCACCTCGTCAGCCCCCAACGCCGAGGCGCGGGTCGGCGGTCTGATCGCTTCGGTAGCGGGCAACTCGATTCAGGTCACCAAGGAGGACAACGGCACCGCCTCGGTGAACTTCACCTCGACCACCAAGATCACCGAGGCCGTACCGGCCGGGTTGCCGGACGTCACCCCCGGCAGCTGCGTCAGCGTGAAGCCGGCCGAGGGACCGCCGCCGGCGCCCGGCCAGCCGGTCACCGCCGCGTCGGTGAAGATCAGCGAGTCGGTCAACGGCACCTGCCCGAAACCACCACAGAACGCACCGGGTGGTTCCACCACCACGCCGCCGTCGCTACCGCCGTCGCCGGCGCCCACCAAGCCGGCCTGGGTGCGGGGCTCGGTCGCGTCGGTATCCGGTAACACCATCAACGTGACCAACACCGATCCCAGCGGCAACACCAACCAAACGACCGTGACGGTCGATGACAAGACCACATACAGCAAGCAGTCGCCCGCGAACACCGACGCGATCACGCCGGGCAAGTGCCTGTACGCGCGCGGAACCCAAGACAACGGCGGCGCCCTGCAAGCCACCAGCATCAACCTGCGACAGGCCGTCGACGGCAAATGCGGCAAGCCCAAGCAGCCCGGCCACGGTGGATAACCGCGGAGCGGGTTGACTGAGAGATAGCCGTCACTCCCGGCGGGCGCGGGATGGAAACCGCGCCTGTCGAGGGTAAACGACGAGGACGGCGAAACGCTTGATCGGAGAGGGTCTGTGCCTGCCTTATCGCTGAAGACCCGGCGG
>NZ_LZKU01000001.1 GCF_001672975.1 Mycobacterium sp. 1465703.0 | reverse complement strand
TGGCTGGCCGACGAGCTGACCCGCTCGTGGGGCGCTCAGTGGCCGCATTTGCCCGACGCCATGGAAGAAGCCGCCGGATACGTCGCGCCGAGCTGCGACGAGCTGGCCGGGCTGACCGCGCCAATGGGGGTGGCAGCCGCAGTCGACGACCCCATTCACCCGCTGCAGGCCGGCCTCGACTGGGTGGCCGCCGCGCCGCACGCGGCCTTGCGCACCGTGACGCTGGATCAGATCGGGGCGGATCCCGCCGCCCTGGGTGCGGCGTGCCTGAGCGCGCTCGCCGACTTGTAGCTCAGCCGCCGGTGGTGGTGCGCAGCTGCTGCATGGCCGAGCCGTCGACGCTGCGGCGCGCGGCCGGCTCGGTGGGCGGCGCTTGTTGCCCCTCGGCCTGCTGGCCGGCTTCCTGCTGCGCGGTCTGCTGGGCGGCGGCTTCGCGCAGCTGCTGCGCCATCGGCTCGGGCAGCTGCACGGTCAGCGGTGTCCGTACCGGAAGCGGTGTGTCACCGCGCCGAACCACGGTGTCGGCCAAGGCTGCTCGCGCCTCCTGCTCGAGGGCTTCCATCGTCTCGTGCGGGCCGTTGATGACGCAGCGGATCATCCAGCGGTAGCCGTCGACGCCGATGAAGCGCACCACCACCGGCGGCTGAGCTACAAGTCGGCGAGCGCGCTCAGGCACGCCGCACCCAGGGCGGCGGGATCCGCCCCGATCTGATCCAGCGTCACGGTGCGCAAGGCCGCGTGCGGCGCGGCGGCCACCCAGTCGAGGCCGGCCTGCAGCGGGTGAATGGGGTCGTCGACTGCGGCTGCCACCCCCATTGGCGCGGTCAGCCCGGCCAGCTCGTCGCAGCTCGGCGCGACGTATCCGGCGGCTTCTTCCATGGCGTCGGGCAAATGCGGCCACTGAGCGCCCCACGAGCGGGTCAGCTCGTCGGCCAGCCAG